>DAOUFU010000253.1:0-42557 GCA_034429275.1 Anaerolineae bacterium
AACGGCACCAGGACGATCATCAGCAGCGCCCACCAGACGATCCACACGACGATGATGCCGAAGTTGCGGCTTCCGGCGGGCGTGCCCACGATGCCAGCCAGGATCGCCAGGGTGAACACGGCTAGCGTCAGCAGCATCATTGCAGGCTGTAAGGCGCGCGCCCTGAGCACTCGCTTGAGCAACGGCACGCGCGCCAACAGGTCGATCCGTCTCTCAGAGAGCAATTCAATCCACCCAGTTCGATAGAATAGTCAGGTACCGCACCGGCTCCGCCGGGTCGTTGGTGCGCAGGTGCACGCGGAACTCGTGCGGGCCGCCCATGTCTCCGTGCATCGAAAACGTCAGCGAAATCGTGGCCTGGTGGCCAGGTTCAATGGTCGTCGAACTGACGACAGCGCGAGGCGGTCAACACCCCTCCACGAGTTCAACGCGCGGCTCTCCGAGGATGGTCAGAGGCCGGTCGCCCACGTTGCGCACGGTGTATACCGTGGTCACGACTTCGCCCAGTTTGACCGCTCCATAGTCGATCACGTCCTGCGGCAGCACTTCGAGACGCGGCGCGCCGGCAACTTCTGGCTCGAAGTTGGGATCGAATGCCCGTTGATCCGGCGAGTCGTTCTCGCGCGAAAGCAAGACAATGGCCGCCAGGATCACGACGACTACCCCCGCGATTCCGGCTAACATCCATGTCGTGTTGCCGCCCTGCTTGCGGCGGTTTTGTTTAGCTTTTCCCATTGAAGACCTCCTGAAACGATTGGTGATTGCCAGCGCGCCACAGATAGAGCAGCATTCCCCCGGCAGCGACCACGACCATCGCAAGCGCGCGCCAATAGGGCGCGTTGGTGCTGACCACCAGTTCGCCGATCATGAACGGGTGCAGCGAGCCGCAGCTCACCGAGCAGCGATAGCGGAATTTGCCCGCTTTGTCGGCGGTGAACTCGATCTGCTGCGCGACACCCGGTGTGACACGCGCTTCCAGCCCATAGCCGTCGAGGTAGAAGCCATGCACCACATCCGAGGCGGTAAGGGTGATCACTACGCGGTCGCCTTGGTTGACGTGCACCCGCCCTGGGGTGAACTGGTACTGCGTCGCGTCCAGCGCGATCGCGTGCGTGCGCGCTTCTGCTGAACCCGGCAGCGGGACCAGCCACACCGCCAGCATCAGGGCGAGCATTGGCAGACCCACCAGGGCGCGAGGACTTGTGAGCACGCATCGCATAGTGCTATTCCGACGGGAATTCGGTATCGGTGGCGGGACCAAACGGGCTGTACTGCGCGTCAATGTAGGCGCGCACCTGGGGCGAGGACTGGCCTTCGGCCTTGAGTCGCATCACGTCCTGCGTGATATCCACACAGATGCCGCAGCCCATCGCGTGGCTGTCGTAGGTGATGCTCCCATCGGCGGCGAACTCTTGCACGTAGCAGCTCAGGTTGCTGGTATGGCCCATCGCGCCACAGCCGCAGTAACAGGGATATTTCGCCAGCTCATCCGGGTGGGAGACGGCGTATTGGTAGGCTTCACGAACGCGGGGCGAGGCATTCTGCGCCCAATCGGGCAGTTTCGCGGCGTTGGCGGATTCAGGTGGTTTGCTGCCACCGCACGCGGCCAGCACAAGCGCCGCACTCAGCAGGACGAGAAAAACCATAAACCGTGTTGTGAGTCGCATACCGTTTCTCCACACCTATTCCACAGGACTCTTCCTCTACTATACGGCAGCCGGGATATGCGGACATGCGCCAAATGGCGTATTCCCACGTGCGCGATTTGTCACTAATTGATGGATGCTCGTTCGGGCAATCACGCCAAATGGCGTATATACACAGTGCATCAATAAATGTATTATCTTGACATCGTACAAGCGAAGAAGACTGTAGAGGATGTACCCGAAATGCTGAAACGAATGAATTGGCTGAGATTAACAATCGTCCTGGTTGTGGTCCTGGCCGCATTACCTGCCTATGCCGATGGGCCTGTGACGGGGCGCAACGGGCGGGCTGAGGTGCGCTTCCTGGAAGGCATGATCGATCACCACCAGATGGCGGTCGATATGGCCGGGCACTGCCTGGGAAAAGCCTCAACCGAGGCGGTACGAGCGGTATGCCAGAATGTGATCGCGGCCCAGACCGTCGAGATCGAGACGATGCGCGGCTGGTTGAAGGCGTGGTATGGCATTGATTACTCGCCGGTTGCCATGTCGGCCCTGATGGAGATGATAGGGCTGAGCGAGAGCGCGGGCATGAATATGGGGCATGGTAATCATACGACCAACCCCGCGACCGATATGCCCCTGATGATGGGCATGATGGCCGGGTTTGATCGCCTGACCGGCCTTGACTACGACCTCGCCTGGCTTGAGTCGATGATCGACCATCATGACGATGCGCTGCACATGTCGAACCGCATCCTGCGCTACGCCGAACACGAGGAACTGCGCGCGCTGGCCCAGCAGATTATCGACGACCAGACGGCTGAAATTGAGCAAATGGAAGCGCTGCTGGTCGAACTCGTTCAGTAATGGATAGGCATCCGTCCGAACTATCAATGGTCATTGGAGGCCCCATGAAACGCATGTTGATCCTTTCACTCCTGGTTGGTTTGGTCGTCCTTAGCGTGGCGCTGCCCGCTTTCGCCCAGGGGAACGGCCCTGCACCGGGCAGCACTTGTGGCCGCTATTTTGGCCAGCATCATGCAGAACACGCCCAGGCGGGGCATCTGGGAAAGCAGCATCATCCCGGTATGCACCAGGGGTTGGCGAATTTCCTGGATCACGGGGACCATGAGCACACCTGCCCGTAACGTAATGGGTCCGGTAAACGTAGCGCTGGGTGAACCCTAAACTCTAAGCACTCTCCCCTGGCGCGGCGATCATCGGAGCCTGCACGGTCACGGTGGTGCCTGCTCCAGGCTCCGATTGAATCTGCAGGCGCGCGCCGATCAGCCCGGCGCGCTCTTGCATTCCCATCATCCCGAAATGCTGCGGGGCCGTCTGTGTAGAAAAGACAAATCCCTTCCCGTTATCGCGCACACGGACAACGACTTGCGTCTCGGCAAACTGCACGCTCAACCACACCTCGGAAGCCTGGCTGTGCCGCCAGGCATTAGTGAGCGCCTCCTGGGCGATGCGGTACAGCGCGATCTCCGTCTCAGGGGCCATTCGTCTCGGTTCTCCCGTCTTCTCAAAATGGATGAGCATGGTGCCATGCGGACCCAGATCGCGGGCGAGCATTTCCAGCGCTGGGGCCAAGCCGAGTTCTTCCAGGTAGACAGGTCGCAGCGCCCGTACAATGCGCCGCAGATCATCTATTGTTTCCTGGATCATTCGGCGGATTTCCATGTGCAGCCCGGCAGCGACAGGTGAGTCCGCCAGATGGGGTTTCAACATCTGCTGGCGATGATCCAACGCGACGAGCGCCTGCGCGGTCTGGTCATGCAGTTCGCGTGCTAGCCGCTGCCGTTCGTCTTCTTGGGCATGGGTGATCGCGCCAATGTAGTTGTGCATGTTGGCCTGCGCCGCCTGCACGCGCTGCGCCATGTGCTGAAGGGTGGCTTGCAGCCGCCGGATTTCTTCGATGCCGCCGACCTGGGGATCAATCGCCGCAAAATCGCCCCCTGCCAGTTCTGTCGCTTGCGCTTCCAATCGCCGCAGGGGATACACGATGCGTTGAATGCCCAGCCAGACTGCACCGACTGCAATCAACAGACCGGGGACCAGGGCAAGCGGGGCGGCCTGCGAGTAGCGCATGAGCGGGCTGAGCGTTTCCTGCCACCGCTCTTCCTGCACCAGGGTCCACCCTGCTGCCGGCACTGGGGCAATTGTCGTTATCACATTGCGCTCTTCAGCGTTTATGCGTTGGCCGATGTACGCCGGATCACTGTGAAACAACACGGTGCCATCCGACCCCACCAGGTAAACGTCGGTACTATCTGATGCGTGCAAACTTGCCAGAATGCTGTCGGAGGACAATCGATCCAGCGAGACAATGCCCACCGCTTGTATAGTTCCTGTATACTGCGGCGTAGTGATCACGATCCGGGTCGCGTCTTGACCTGCTTCGAGCAGAGGGAAAATGGTGGTGTCGTGCTGCCGATCATCTAGTGGAATTGGGCTGTCGGGGGGCAGGGCGGCAAGCAGTCGCCCGCTGGCGTCATAGAGTATCACGCCTCCATCAAAGAATTCGATCAGCCAACTGGATTGTTCCAACAGAAGTGATGCGTTGTCTGCATTTTCTGCTGCTGTTACGAGATCCATCAGCGCAGATTGGCGCTGTGCCAACTGATCGGACAGACTGGTAGCTGCACCGATGACCACATGGCGATTGTGATCGACCAGCATATCGCGCATTTCGGCCTGGTGCAGTGCCACCCCGCCAATCGCCACAACCATCAGCAGGACCAGCAGCGGCAGGACGACAAAGGCCAGCAGTTGGAGGGGAAGACTACTCAGCTGGTTCTTCATAGGATGCTGGCAAGGTGAGCAAATCGAGCTGTGAGGCTTTGACGACCGCCTCAGTCCGGTTGGCGACGTTCAGCTTTTCAAAGATGCGGCGTAAATGTCCTTGTACGGTCCGGTCGCTGATGTTCAGCAGCACGCCAATGGCTTTGTTGGTCAAGCCGCGCGCGGCGGCTTGCAGCACTTCAAGCTCACGATCCGTCAATAGCTCGTATGCCACGGGAGGTTTGTGAGACGCTGTGACCGCGCGCATCAGCTTGGGCACGATCTCAGGGTCGAGTACGGATTGGCCTTCATTCACGGCGCGCACCGCATCGATGATTTCCTCCATGTCGGCAGTTTTGAGTACGAAGCCGTTAACCCCCGCCTCAAGCGCCGCGACGATGTAGGGGTCATCGTCGTAAGCGGTGAGAATCAGCAGTCCCACCGGCAGCCCTTTGGCGCGCACCCGGCGCGCCACCTCAATGCCGCTGAACTCCGGCATGTGAATGTCAAGCACGGCGACATCGGGTTGGTGATTTTCAATGAGTTGCAGCGCCTGCACGCCATCTTCTGCCTCGGCCACTACCTCGATATTGGCTGAGGTCAGGAACTGCTTGATGCCATGCCGGACAACCTGATGATCGTCGGCTAATACTACCCGAATCGGTGAGTCAGGAGGCATTTTGTTTATTCCTCAACACTGGTTTTTCTTTTAGCTTAACACGATCTTGCCCGTGTGACCTGCGCCATTTGGCGCATGATTAAGCCAAAATGCGTATGGCAAAACACGGCATACGGCGCTACAGAGGCCTGAGGTTGCCCCCTATACTTTTATGACAGATGGGAAAAGAGGAGCATCCGCCGTGTTACGTGAATTTGCTGTGCATCTCCCCTGTGATGAGAGTGTGGCGGCGGCCTGCCAGGCGTTAAGCGCTGCCGGGCTGCGTGTGGAGCAGTCGTTTGATCTCCGCGCTGCGCTCACGCTCGTTCCCAACTGCACGTGCCCTCATCACGGCACGGCGTTCTGTGACTGCCAGTATAACGTGTTGTTGGTGTACCGGCAGACCCTGTCGGCTCCGGTCACAGTGGTCGCGCATGGTCATGACAACCAGAGTTGGATCACGGTTTCCGATCCGCCTGACGGGCGGGCACCCACAGGTTTATCGTTGGAGATTGTTCAGGTGTTGGCGGCTGCTCATCTGATCGAATTGAATGAGGTTACCGGGAGATAAAACAATATGAATTCAGAAAGCCGCAGTAGGCGTCATGATTGCCGGTATTCTGGCCGGGCTGCTGGGGGTGCTTTACGGTCTATCCCAGGTGCTACCGGATGAACTACTCCGAATTGTTTACGTGCGATCTGGGTCAGGTGATGCGCATACGGCCAATACAGAGACGATCAGTTATGACCAGTTGTTGCAGCAAATTGCGCCGCTGCTGTGCCTGGTCCCCCTGGCCCCGGTGATCGCCGCCGCGCTGATGGGCGCATCCATAGTCGCAGGTGGCCGCCAACCATCAACCGGATGCAGCTGTTCATGGCCGGGCCGCTGGAGTGTATGGTGGTGTGCGGAGCGAATGTCGCGATGCATGAGGGGCTGCGCGAGCGCGTGGATCAGCTACGTCCCCCGGCAGTGCGACACGACTCGCCTGGCATATTCCATTTCGGCACTATGTGCCAATACCGCCGCTACACCCGGCTCCGACCGGGCCATGATAGAGCGCGTGGCCGAGCGGATGGCGGGCCTGGAGCATGTCCCGTTGCCGCTCGTCCCCCTGGCGAAGATAATGGAAGCGCACCGGGCGCGGGTCGCTGCCGCGTGGGAGAGGTGAGATGAGCCTGGCCAAAAACAAGATGGTGAGCGAAATTGGCCGCCGCACGCGCCTGCGCAATCACGACGTACAGCGCATGTTGGAATCGCTCATCGACGTGTGGACCGACGAACTGGTCTCCGGCGGGCGGATTGAGCTTGAGAACTTCCTGGTGCTGGAAGTCCAGCGCATCGACCGGGGCGAGCGTCGCGGCATGTTGAGCACCGGCGAGCCGCGCAGAGTTATTTACAGCTTATTGGCACGGCCCAGTAAACAGTTGAAAGAGAGATATAGCAAGCTCTGAAAAAGCGAAAAACCGAGAGGAAAACGCTGCATCTACACGTCGTGGGCTGGCCCCAGTCTCAGGACAGCAGGGCGGCATCACCCCGCAGCCGTTGCACGTCGCGCATCGGTGGTTCGCCGAAGAGACTTTTGTACTCCCGGTTGAAGTGCGAAGGGTCATGGTATCCCACGCGATAGGCAGCACTGGCCGCGTCAAGATTTTCGCCTAGCATCAGACGGCGGGCCTCTTGGAGTCGGAGCCGTTTTTGGAACTGCAAGGGACTCATCGCTGTGACAGCCTTGAAGTGGTAGTGGAAACTTGAGACGCTCATGCCCAACTCTTGAGCCAGTTCCTCAATGCGAATGGGCTGGTCGAGGTTTTGATGGAGTCGTTCCACGGCCTTTACGATGTTGGGCGTGTAACCGCCTGAGGTGGTGAGGTGGTAGAGCCGGCCTCCCTGGTTGCCTATCAACAGGCGATAAATGATTTCGCGCGTGATCAGAGGCATGAGGACGCTCGCTTCAGCAGGGGAATCTATTAGCCTGACCAGCCGCACGACAGCATCTAACAAATCGGCATCCAGCGGGCTGACGTCGATGGCTCGCACATCCGCCCGGTTCGGTGGCGAAGTGTGACCAGACTCCACCATCACCGAGCTTACGAGGGCAGGGGATAGTTCCAGACGGAGACTGAGGTATGGTCGCTCCCTGGATGCTTCCAACACCTGACTCACGCGGGGCAACTCAAGCGTCGTTAAGAGATAGTTGAAGGGATCATACTGGTAGCAGGTATCGCCCAGATACACCACCTTGCTCCCCTGTGCGATCACACAGAACGATGGCTCGAGTACGCTGTGAATCCGTTCCGAAGGCGTGGAAACGCGCCCCAAGTGAAGTCCCTGAAGCGGCTGAAAGACCCCATCTTCGGGGAGCGCCCGCAAGATCCGTTCGACTAGTTCCTCACGGTTGGCTTGCATTCGCTGCGCTTCGCGCTCTGTGGCCCATTGATTGATTGCATCCATCGCCGCCTCTTCGCCTATGAATATTTGTAGGATTATACAATCCTCTCGGATGATTCTTCAATCATTTTGCGTCGAGTTACTTTATACTGAACATCAGAAAGTGAAAAGTCGGGTTTTCTTTTGAGGGTGCGTCGTAATTTTGTCCAACGCGAAAGAGGACAGGAGTACACAACATGCAAAAGCGAACACTTGGCAACAGCGGCCTGGAAGTCTCGGCCCTCGGCCTGGGCTGTATGCGAATGACCTTCGGTGATGCGCCGATTGGCACCCGCCAGGAAATGATCGCGTTTTTGCACAAGGCAGTAGAGCGCGGCATCACGTTTTTTGACACGGCGGAAGTCTACGGACCTTTCACCAACGAGGAACTGGTGGGTGAAGCGCTGGAGCCGTTTAAGGGGCAGGTGGTCATTGCTACCAAATTCGGTTTCAAGCACGATCCCAATAAGGGACCGCACCCCTCCGTGGGCCTGGACAGCCGCCCGGAGCAAATCAAGCGGGTAGCCGAGGCGTCGCTCAAGCGTCTGCGCGTCGAGGCCATTGACCTGTTCTACCAGCACCGGCCCGATCCGAATGTCCCTATCGAAGATGTGGCGGGTGCGGTCAAGGACCTGATTCAAGAAGGCAAGGTAAAGCATTTTGGTCTCTCTGAATCAGATGCCGACACCATCCGCCGTGCGCACGCCGTCCAGCCGGTCACGGCCATTCAGAGTGAATATTCGATCTGGTGGACGCCTGTTGAAGAGGCGGTATTGCCCACTTGTGAAGAACTGGGGATCGGTTTTGTACCTTATAGTCCGCTGGGACGGGGTTACCTGACCGGCAAAATAGATGAGAACACGACCTTCGCCGATAACGACATCCGCGCCCATAATCCCCGCTTCACGCAGGAAGCGATCCGGGCTAACCGGGTGGTGGTGGACTTGTTGGAGCGTATCGGCAGGGAGAAGGGAGCGACTCCGGCTCAGATCGCGCTGGCGTGGCTGCTGGCGCAAAAGCCCTGGATTGTGCCGATTCCCGGCTCGCGCAAGCTTGAGCGCCTGGACGAGAACAATGGGGCGGTTGTGATCCAGTTGACGGCGGGTGATCTCCGCGAAATCCGAGAAGCTATGGCACATATCACCGTGATGGGGGACCGGTATTAGGCGAAAAACGACTTGGCCTGAAAAGTGGGAGAATGACATGGGCAAGAACAAAGTGACGGCTGGTCGAGATTATCTGGGCGAGTTTGCCCCCAAATTTGCTGAGCTGAATGATGATGTTCTGTTTGGCGAAGTCTGGTCTCGTGAAGAACAATTGGCTGCCCGGGATCGCAGCCTGATCACGGTGTCCGCTTTGATTGGAGGCGGCATTCTCGACGAGTCTCTACGCAGTCATCTGAAAAAGGCCAGGGAGAACGGCATCACGAAAGACGAGATTGTTGAAGTGATTACACATCTTGCTTTTTACGCGGGGTGGCCGAAAGCCTGGGCTGCGTTAAATATCGCGAAAGAGATATTTGCCGAGGAATGAAAGGACACTCGTTCATGACACGGTGGACAAGCGACGAACTCAGCCGGATTGGCAGTGCTGAGGAACTTGAGATTGCGTCACTTCGACGGGATGGCACGCTGCGCAAACCGCGCACGATCTGGGTGGTGCGCGTGGGTGACGATCTCTACGTGCGATCGGTGAATGGGCGCACGTCCGATTGGTTCCGGGGTGTTCAGACTTGCCACGAGGGCCGCATCTGGGCAGGCGGCATCGAGAAAGATGTTACCTTCGTGGACGTGGATGATTCGGGCACAAACGACCAGATCGATGCGGCGTACCTCAGCAAGTATCGCCGTTACCCACAATATGTTGCTCCCATGGTCACTCCTGAAGCGCGTGCGGCAACGATCCGGCTTGTACCGCGTGCCACAGGGAGATAGTCATTTCACACTCAGGAAGCGCACACAAATTGGCGACTCTTTGACAGAAAAAGGTTGGCGGCATTTCCCCCGCCAACCGCTCCGCGTCTACAGGTCAAGATCGAGATAGGCCCGTAGTCTCACAGATTCGTGCAATAGCCGATATCTTCCCTTATACGGCGTCGCGGTAGTAGTCGCGAATGAGGCCACCCAGAACCTTGCGATAGCGCACTGGACCGCTCGTTGCTCGACTTGCTGCTGGAACGGGAATCTGCTGGTCAATCCCTTGATGCGGGCGCGCCGTATTGAAAAAGGCGATGTACTCGCGCATCACGCGGCGCAAATGCGCCTGATTGATAATCAGCACCTTGTCCAGACAGTCTTCCCGGACAGAGTGGATCCACCGCTCCGCAAACGCGTTCGTGTTCAGAGCATGATGAGGAATGGGAGTGACATGGATACCTGCCGAACAGAATACGGTGTCAAAGGCAGAGCTGAACTTCTTATCGTTGTCGCGGATCAGAAAGCGGATGGCGGGCTCGCGTTCGTCGAGCGTCCACATCATCTGGTGCGCCTGCTGGGTGATCCAGGCGTTATCGGGAGGGGCGGTACAACTTGTCTGCAACTCTGGCGACGCATTCCACGCGCCTACACCCGTTGCCACTCGTTCAGCGATTTCTGGGAGGCGTATTAGCGCGTGTTTGCCACTGACCGTCATCAATCAGTCGGCAAAGACAGCGGCCAAACCAACCATATCGAGCGCTGGTTGAACACCTTGCGCCAACAGCTGGTCCGCTTTGTGCGCAAAACCCTGTCGTTTTCCAAGTCCGACCGTTTTCATGAGTTCGTTTTTCGACTATTTGTTCATCACTACCTTCAGACGTGCATCAGTCAATAGTTCACCACTACCCGGGCGTGATAGTTGACATAGGTATACTTTCAGATGAACGAAATCAGCGCTTCATTAAGTGCGTTCAGGAAGATGATCGAGCGGGGATTGTGCCGGGGCAGAGAAATTTTCCTCTGCCCCTGGATTCTAGCTATTTCTGTTTGGCGAGAGACTTTTGATACGACTTCCAGCCTGGACAGATCTTCGTGTGCCAGCGCCACAACCGCGCTTTCCACGTGTTCGGGTGCGCTTCAGCATCCGCTCGGATTTTACAGTCGGCGCATGGATGGGGCTTGCTTTCAGACATTTATGACTCCTCCTCAAACTACATAAGCCGATTTTATTCCACTCCCGATTGGGCAAAAGCGGCGATCAGCATATCATCCTGACCCGCCAACAGATTCTCGACATTGACCGGAATCGCGATATCAGGCTGCAAACCCACACTTTCATATACCTGTCCATCACTGGCATAGTAGATTTCATTCGAGAGGCCAAATTCCCAGCCGTTGGGTAAGGTGCGGCCCAGGATATCCGAATGCGCGCCGGACGTCGGTTCCCCGATCACAGTCACATTCGGTAACGTCTGCATCGCCATCACAAAAATTTCGGCGGCACTGGCAGTCAGGCGGCTGGTGAGAACGACCACATTCCCATTGTACTGCTGATCGCCGAGCGGCTGCACATAAAATTCGCGGAGCGGCGTGAAGCTGTCGCCATTGCGCGCCTGTTTGGTGAAGGCCAGCCGTTCCTGATCCGCGAACCGTCCCGCCAATGTGAGCGCCGTCGCATCGAATCCGCCGCTGTTAAAGCGCACATCGATGATCAAAGTGTCCGCGTCAGCAAATTCCGCCACGACCTGATCCATTGCGGCTCCGGCGTTGGCTAATTCGGTTTCGCTGTTCTCGCCAAAGCCCTCCATCAGGAAAATCGATACATAGCCAACCGAATCGTTCAGCCATTTGTAGCTGATCAGGCCACCCGCAAGCGCTGTCAAGGTTGGGCCGTTGATATACTGCTCTGCGATATAGTCAACCAATGCCTCATCGTTTAGATCTAACCATTCAGGCAGGGACGAAGGCGAAAATTCATCGGAATCACTGCTCAGGCTGATATGCCCATCATCCAATGGCTTGATCATCTCGCAGAGGATCGCGAAAAGCTCGTCGGATGTCGTATCGGCGGTCACTTGAGGGCGGTAGGTATCATACTGCGCCTGCCAATCGACCCCGTAAAGATCGAAAAAGGCATACTGCTCGTTAAAGGTCGCCCAGAAAACCTCAAAATTCGCTTCGGGATCAATCGTTTCGGCGGTGCCGCCATTGTCACACACCGCAGGCAGCGCCTCGATTCGATCCGCGACAAGCTGCATTGTCATGCCGTCACGAATGACCAATTGATCGTTTTCCAGGGCAAAGGTAAAGTCAGTTGCCGCCAACGCCTCTGAATCATTCGGCAGTTGGATGGAGGGAATGCAGCTTTTGGAGGTTACTTCGTAGACGTTAACCATTTCCGGTGTGATGGCGATCACCATCCCATAACCCTCGGTCAGCCAAAATCCCTCCAGCGAGGAATCGGTTTGCGCTGTCGCGGTGACGAGGCCCCCTCTCAGCAGCATGACAATCATCAGACTTGTCAGTATCAAACGTTTCACCACTCTCTCCTTTGAGATGGAAAATGGAACCACAAATCTGTACGTGCAGCGAGGGAGATTTGTTGTGCATAGTCCCGAAAAATTATCGCGATAGCCAATT
Organism: Anaerolineae bacterium; assembly: GCA_034429275.1. GTDB lineage: Bacteria > Chloroflexota > Anaerolineae > Aggregatilineales > Aggregatilineaceae > DAOUFU01. The sequence goes on from DAOUFU010000253.1 coordinate 12,079, forward strand.
TTCCCTTACGCGGCATCGCGATAGTAGTTGTGGAGGATGTCCCCCCAACCTGTCATCCTCTCACTCTGATTGGTACTAATCCGGGGGGCAGCTCAAGGTTTCTTCGGTTGGATGTCAAATATAGACGATGCATCCGCGCGTAGCTAACGCGTGCATCCAGTCTACGTCTGGGCATAATGCATTCCAACGCAAATCGAGTTTTCGCAGATGGGGTAGATTTCCGAGGGTATCAAATGGCACGTCAGTGAGCTGATTTTCGCGTAGGTCAAGCTCGGTGAGTTGACTCAACTGGCCGATGCTGTTTGGCAAAGTCGTGAAGCGGTTTCCGCGCAAGTTTAGTCTTCTCAGATTTGTCAACTGTATCAATGATTGGGGCAATTTCTCTAACCGGTTATGTTCGAGGTGTAGTTCTCTTAATGAGGTCAATCTCCCCAGGTTATGCGGTAGCTCAACCAGTTGGTTGTGATCAACTTTCAGTTCAATCAGGCGCGATAGTCTGGTGATTTCCTCAGGTAGCCGCTCCAGGTGATTGTGACTCAGATTCAGGTAAATGAGGTGGTCTAGATTGCCCAATGCTGGGGGCAAAAATTCAAGTTGATTACCATGTAAATACAAAAATTCCAGTTTGTTTAACCTTCCAATCGTCTCGGGAAGACTCGTTAAGAGGTTTCCAGCGGCATCAAGCACGCGAAGCTGGCTGAAATTGCTGATCGATGCGGGCAGATCTGAAAGCTGATTATCATGGATATATAGTTGAGTCAGATGTTTCAGGTGGCCGATCGTTTCCGGCAGGGAAGTCAGTCCACAATGTCGTACAGCTAGCGCGCTGACGCGGTTATTGTGGAGATAAACGCCAATTGCCTTATTTTCATTCTCTCGCGCCAGGTACGGAATGGTATCATTTGCCCGCAAACAACCGTTTTCTCTCAACAAAACTTCTAGATCGTCCAAGGCTTGCGCTTCGTTGTCTGACAAGGAAATTTCGGGGTCTGAACTCAAGGTTTCATTTCCCCCTCAATAGAGGGTCCTTGGTACGATCGTCGGCTTCCAATGACTCAATGATACAACCCTGAGCTACCCCCGAATATTAGACCAGAGTCAAAGTTAGACGTTGGGTACTGAGCAAGTCGAGGATCGCCACGGGTGTTGGGGGTCGGTAGCCCAAGGCACTGTGAAGACGGATCTGATTGTAGTGCACCCGCCAGGCTTCGGTCAAGATTTGTGCTTCCCTAAGAAACCGCATGGAAACCCCTGTAAAAATGGGCCGATTTTGTGCGCTTTCCATAAGGTCTCTTAGAAAAGATCAACTAGCATCATTATAGGAAGATCGCAGGAAACCGGAAAACTGGGCAAGATTCCCTGCAAATGATCATGCGCTTCACGTGTGAATAGTCTGTTGAGCTTTAGTCTTCATTTGACGCAGCACAGCAGACGCACAGGCAGTGCGTAATTTCCATACAGCATCGCACATTTGGCCATACCTGGCTTGACGACATTCTTACAAGTCCCTCACAATCGATTGGCTGTTGGACGGAATTCTCAGGTATATCTCACTGCACTGATGTGGTTGGTTTGTTCCGTTTTACAATTAATGGGACACTTCGGGATGCCAAATTCATAGGAACTTTGATCTTTCGAGGGCGCAAATTCAGGTCAGGTTAATGACTATGGAAGACCCGGCGCGAGCAATAATACAGGAGCCACAATCCTGGCTAAGGGGAAATCGACTATTGGACAGTGTTTGGGAACTGTGGGGGAACATGCTCTCCCGCAGCATCTGCGATTTGGTGCATCGGATATAGGAAAAAAGCTTATGAATTTCCGCGAACGTATGGAGGCATTCTGGTTCGGTGACCGCCCTGAGCGGATACCGTACTCGATCTATGACGCGGAATGGCGGCATGCCGCCAACGATCCGCGCTGGCAAGCGCTGTTTGACCTGGGCCTGGGCATATCCTGGCATTTCCCTTCCTTTGAGCGTGTCACCTCTGGTGTCGAGGTTGTAGAGGAGAGTTACCGCGAGCATGGCCATATCATTTTTCGACGCACGCTGAAAACCGACTCCGGCTCCCTCAATGAGATTTACGTGGATGGCTGGAAGCGAAAATACCTGCTGGAAACACCCGATGATTATGCTGTGATGACGCGCATCGTCCAGCAGAGCGATGTACGTCCAGCATATGACCAGTTTGTCGAGCGGGAAGCCGCGTTGGGTCCGCATGGCGTCGCATTGATCGATATGGGTCGGACTCCCAACCAGACGATCCTGGTGGATTATGTAGGGTTAGCCAATTTCGCGCTGCATCTGTTCGATTTCCAGGCCGAGATGGAGGCGTTATACGAGGCCCTGCTGACACGCTTCCGGCGGCTGACGGATATCGTGGCAGAAGGCCCCGGACGTTATGTGTGTGTGTTGGAAAACTTCACGTCGGAAACCCTGGGCCCCAGGCGTTTTGCGCAGCTCCTTTTGCCCGTGTACGACGAATGTTTTCCGATCCTGCGATCCGCGGGCAAGATTGTCGGGGTCCACTATGATGGTCATCTCGCCTCCTGTCGGGATGTGATCACTCGTGCCCCCATAGACTTGATCGAGTCACTCACTCCCCCGCCCGAAGGCGATCTGACATTGGCCGAGGCGCGGCAAGCGTGGCCAGAGATGCTGTTCTGGTCGAATATCAACATCGGGTGCTATGACCTACCCCCGGATGAACTTCGGGCGGTCGTCATAGAACGAGCGTCGCAGGGTGCGCCAGATGGTTCGAAGCTGGCATTTGAAGTATCGGAGCAGATTCCCTCAAACTGGTATGACTCAATGCGCGTGGTCCTGGAAACTTTAGATGACATCGGGTAGCCAGAGAAACGCAGGATGCGCAGTTGCGTCACTGAGGCCGATTGAGGCAAGGAACCAAGAGGAAACGACCAATCCCAACAAGAGCCAGTGCCGGATCTGAGTTTGGATAGTCGGAAACCCGGCTAAGTGGGGCGATCCATCCCCCTTGTGGGGGATATTTAATTCCTCCTCCCCTGAGTTTCCTTGTAAAACCTGCATACTGAACAACTATCAACACTAATCCAAGAATGACACTGGCTCATAGAGCTTATAGAGCCATTTTATGCTTGAGAGCGCGTATTTCCCTCCCCCCAGGGCGGAGTCTCCACATCTAGGCGGCGATGCGCGGCAATGCGCTTTGGTTAACCGATCCAGCACACCAAAATTTCCTCTGTAACAAAATCCATGCTGAAATTGACAATAATATGAGACCCCATGTGAGAGAAGCGCTGACATATGCCAAATCTTGAACAATTGAATCACCTCATTGAGACCGAAGCCGAAACATTACAGAATATTCTTCGGCACTACCTGCTGAAGGCGGGATTGGCCACACCACTCATTGTAAAGAGTGCAGCCGAAGAATTATTCAATGAGGTGGTTGTTGAAGTGCTAAGCCATCCTGAACGCCTGAAAAATGTCCGTGAACCAACCGCGTGGATGCTTGGTGTTGCTGCCAATCTAATCCGCCGGCAGTGTGCTGCGTTCGAAAGACAACGCGAAATGCTGGTTCGTGATCTATTTAGCGAAATACAGGATGACATGAGTGACTCGGACCTGTTTGATCTGTTAAGCGAATTGGCCACTGCCAGTCCCGACAAGGAAGTGGAGTCACAAGAACAAGTCAGGCGCTTGCTAGCAGGTATGTCTGAAGCAGATCAGACTGTGCTGCGACTGGCAGTATTGAACGACTTAAATGGCGAAATGTTGGCGGTCGCTCTGCACACCACACCCGGTGCAGCGCGCGTTCGTTTGCATCGCGCGCTGGCGCGTTTACGTGTGGTCCTGGCGGCGAAGAACGAGCTTCATCTTGAGCACTGGATTTGACAGGGAAATCACTATGGATCACATCGCCTATGAAAAGCTGCTTTATCTTTACAGCCGTGCCCTTGATGAGGCTGATTTTGAAACAATAGAAAGGATCATGCGGCAGGCTGCTCATGATCCAACGCTCAAGACAATGCTATTTGACCTGGAAACCGCTTATCATACTGAACCGCAGGAAATGGGGGAAATAATGCTAATCGGCGCGGAGCACAGGAATGGTCGCCATCTTACTTTGGCACAGCCTATAGTCAGGCTTCAGCGCCGGGCCACGTGGAGTCTTCGCGCGGCAGTGGTGGCACTGGTTCTGGTTGGACTCGTTGCTATTTACCTGGTGAAAAATTCTGAGAAGTCCAATCACGTCCATACCACACTGATTTCATCTGGACGCGAGTTGGCTACCGCCGTATCCACCCCTGTACCGGTCTTGATGCAGGGACGGACTGCCATTACAGCGGAAAACGCCGACCAGATCACGTTATTAGTCCAGTTGGGGCGCGGCAGTGCGCTTGATGCGGCCTGGTCGCCAGATGGACGTATATTGGCCGTGAGCAGCCCACTTGGGATCTGGTTGTATGATACAACCAATGCCCAAGCGGAACCGCATTTGCTGGATACTACCTCCATCGAGTGGTATTGGCCTGATGAGATAACGTGGTCACCAGATGGGAGATATTTGACAAGCAATGAGACAAATGATGTCATGACACACATCTGGGATGCAGAGACCGGTGAGCTTGTGCTTGAAGTGAACGGGAATACTGCAGCCTGGTCGCCGGATGGGACTCGCTTGGCCTCCAGGGGGGAAGACCAGAAGGTGTACATCTGGGATATGGTCTCCGGCATCTCCCTGGTGGTGCTAGAAGTACCCTTTCACCCGTGGAGTCTTACCTGGTCACCAGGCGGGACTTGGTTGGCGACAACCGAATATGGAAACAATATACGCATTTGGGATGTGGTAACTGGGGAACAGTTGGAGTGGTCAAGCAGGCTGGTGGGGAGTGCTGTGGCGTGGTCGCCGGACGGAACTCGTCTGGCAACGGGAGGCTCGCCAAGACTATCGGTGTGGGATGTAAATACCCAGGAAAGGATGATTGAGATCGACACCGGCGAGAGTTGGACAAGGGAAATAGAATGGTCGCCGGACAGTCAGTATCTTGCGACGAACGGGGAGGGGGTGCGCATCTGGGATGCAACCACAGGCGAGCTGGTGAAAGAACCGACATTTGCTGCCACATTCCCGATGCGCAGCATGTCATGGTCACCAGACGGGACTCGGTTGGTTTCGATTGGGGATGATCAGACGGTGTATATCTGGGATGCTGAAACAGGTGAGAGCCTGTTGGAATTTGCCGGGTACCTGGGATATGTCGATAGTATAGCCTGGTCACCGGACGGCACGCGCCTGGCCCTGGCTGAGGGGAAAAATGTGCGAATCTGGGATATCAAGGAGACATCCTCAACGGTTTTGGTCAAAAATTCTGACACTGTATCGGGTATAGCGTGGTCACCGGATGGCACACGAATAGCTTCTGGGAGTTGGGATAACCTGGTACGTGTATGGGACGCAGCGACCGGGGAGAATCTGGTGGAGATGGCAGGGCATACTAATGAGGTGTCGCATGTGACATGGTCCCCGGACAGTACGCACCTGGCCTCTGGCAGCATAGATACCACGGTGCGTATCTGGGATGCGACCTCCGGGAAGATCCAGGCTGTTTTGGAACACACCGATGGCGTGACGAGTGTGGCGTGGTCGCCGGATGGAACGCGGCTGATTTCGGCTGATGGGAATGGAGACCTGTATTTTTGGGACACGACAACTGGTGCGCGTTTGGCGACATTGGAAGGGCATCCTATACGTGTGGGTGATATGGCATGGTCACCCGATGGGATGCGCCTGGCTTCAGCCTCTACTTTTGATCAATCAGTGCGTATTTGGGATGCGGTTACCGGTGAGAATCTTATTGTACTGGGGTATACCGGCACGGTTATACCGCAAAATTCAGGGTGGTTGTTTCCGGATGGTCTGCCGAATGATCCGGTTATTCAGGCGTATGCACGTGTGAATTGCGTGGCGTGGTCACCGGATAACACACTGTTGGCCCTGGGGACGGCTAACCATACGCTGCTTATCTGGGATGCAAAGGAAGAGGAACACCTGACCATGCAGGAGTGGCAGTCGACATCAGGGTCGAAAGATTTAGCCTGGTCGCCGGATGGAACAATGATTGCCATTGGTAATTTCGATGGCACGGTTCAGTTATGGGGCATTCCTGTCTCTGAGTGAGGAGCTCTGGGTTTGATCCACTTGGGTGAAGCGTTTGGTATATTCCGCGTGTAGAGTGCTGAAAAAGCTCTCGATCATGGCATTGCTGGAGGGATCGCCTTTACCGCTCATGCTCACCGTGACCCCGTGTGCCTTCAGCTATGTGAGATAGTCATGGCAGTGTATTGTATGCGTTCAGAGGGGTGGCGAGGAGTGGTCTTAATGCATTAGCTGTACAGTTAACCTTTTTGCCGGACAGGCTGACTGAAACGTTGCACGGTATGGATGGGACACGCGCCCATGTTGCGATAGCCGAGATGCGGGCGGTCGGTGTTGTAGTGCGCTAGCCAGGTCTCGAAGTCGGCTTGTAGCTCGTCAATGGTGGTGTAGAGCTTGCGTTTCAGGGCAAGCGCGGAAAACTCCTCCTTGGCCGTGCGGTTGAAACGCTCCATGAAGCCGATGGTCTGCGGCTTGCGAACCTGGGTGCGGCGATGCTCAATGCTCTGCAGGTCCAGGTACAGCTCGTAGGGATGCACGTCCGTGCCGCAGAACTCGCATCCGTTGTCGGTCAGCACCGCCCCCACCGTCAAGCCGTGCTGCTGGTAGAAAAAAGGCAGCACGTCGTTGTGCAGCACTAACGCAGCGGCTTCGAGCTGCTTGCTGGTGTGCAGATGGCCGAAGGCATAGCTGCCGTAGGGATCCACCACCGCGTGCAGATAGACCTTGCCCACACCCTTTAACGCTCACAAAGAAGGTTAAGAATACGCTGTATAACGCCTGTCTCCCCAGTGACATGGCCGAGATTATGATCTTCTATCCAAGTGGCTAAACGGCGGCTGACGCGCACCGAGATAAACGACGCATACAGACTTGACGGCACTTCAACAATCGAACCGCCGATGTATTCAAACACCTTGTTGGCGTTTTCTGGCAGTTCCGCAAGTCGATCAAATTCGGCGGCTGCAAACATAAGCGCACCTATAAAACAACAGGGCCGAAATATGTACTACTCCGGCCCTGCACCAAAAGCGATTATTCCGCCGCGCTTAACCCCATTTCTGGGATATCGGGCAGATCCTCGGTGAACAGCCACAGATTGAAGAGGTCGTCTAGTTCCTGCCCACTGATCTCTTCTGCCACCGCGATAAACTCATCGATGGTCACATTGCTATATCGGTAGCGATCATAGTAGGTTTTCAGGATGTTAAAGAACACCTCATCACCAACCGCCAGGCGGAGTACGTGCAGCGTCAGACCGCCGCGATAATACACCGCGATATTGAACAGATCTTCCGCGCCCGGATCACCAATGATCACAGGAGCGATCTGACCATCCAATTCCAGCGCCGCGATGATATCGGCGGCAGGGGTTGTGGTGAGATCCGCCTCGGTTAAACCCACATAGGAAGCGAAAACCTCGGGGGTGATGTCTGCACCTAAATAAAGGGCAATTGCCTCATACACATCCATGCCTGTTGCATCCTCGGCACGCAGTGCCTGGAAGCGGGCCAGCATATCATACCAACTGCGGATGTGCTCGTCAGCAGCTTCGGGACTCGACATCCGCTCCACGATCAGCGCTTCGGCGTAGGTCGCGAATCCTTCATTCAACCAGATATCCTGCCAGCGCACCGGCGTCACGCTGTTACCGAACCACTGGTGCGAGAGTTCATGCGCGATCATGATTTCTGCCTCACTCAGCCCTGGATAAACCTCGTCGCTCATCCTTACCAGGCCGAGATCGAAGGTGGACAGCGTTTGTGTTTCCAGCGCGAAGCCGAGTTCCTGATTAATCACCACGCCGCCGTAGGAATCAAACGGATAGGGGCCAAACATATCCTCATAAATGGCGATCATCTCGCCCTGGGTGCTGAAGATTTCGGTGAGTTCAGCCGCGTAATCGACAGGAAAGTAATTACGCAGAGGCAGTCCGTGCGGGCCTTCGGATTCTTCTACTACAAATTCCGAGATATGGACTGTCGTCAGATAACTCGCCATCGGATCGTCGCTGTCCCACACGTAGGTGGTGGTGGCACCGTTATCGGTGGTCGATTGCAGTACACCATTCGCCGCGACAATATACGGTTCTGGCACGGTGACGGTGATAGTATAGGTCGCTTTGTCGGAGGGATGATCGTTCACCGGATACCAGGAGGCCGACCCTACAGGTTCGCTGGTGACATAGATACCATCGGCATACGGCACCCATCCCAGATCAGCACCACTCAGCGCGGGATCAAGGATAGGTGTGGGCGTGCCACTGTACTCGATCACGGTGGTGAAGGTCTCACCGGAAGCAATCGCGGCGGCGGGTATGATCGCGAGTTCGCCGCTGTCATGGGTGAATGTCGCTTCGGCCTCGTTGACGCTGACCGCCCTCACCGTCATCCCACTCAGATCAAAATTGAAAACAGATAGATCCTTGGTTGCCAGCGCTTCAATCGTGGCAGAGGCGTCAATTGTGTTGGCGTCCACATCCACCGTCAGATCGAGCGCGTAATGTTGCACATCGTAACCGCCGTTCCCTGCCTGCGGAAAATAGGGATCACCAATGCTGTCCTGATCCGGCCCTTGCGCCCAGGCAATACTCCCGGACAGCAGCACAATGACCACCAGGCTGGTCAGCCATGCTTTTTTGAAACTCATCTCATTTCCTCCTCAAGTAGTGAAAGGTCTACCGACAATACGGCACCCACGCGGAAAAGTTTCTGTGTGGTGTCAAAATTTGCGGGACAGATTGACAAGAACCCAGAGCAGGGGGGGAGATTCTGAGCGGACTTGAAGTTCCTCCGGATTTCCGTGAACGGGTGGAAACAGCCATGCGCAACCGCGTGGAGAGTGAAGCGGCGTTGACACGGATGGGAGAAATCCGGGAGATCATCGAACGGATCGACCTGCGGTGGGATCGCGGCTTCATCAGTCAAGAGGAGTACATCGAGAAGCGCAGCCAGTTGCAGTGCGAGGTCGAAGCGCTGCGTCCGATTGACTATGACGACCTGATCGAGGCGGCGGACTTGATCCAGAATTTCCAGGTGTATTGGGACCAATGTGGGCAGATGGAAAAGCCCCTGGAGGCACGCCAGCAGTTACTCCAGAAGATCGTGGAGCGGGTCTTCGTCCATGAGGGAGAAGTCCTGGCGGTGGTGGTGCATGGTGACTTTGGTGTTGTGTTGGGAGAGGATGAGCAGGAAACGGCGGAAATCGCACGCGTTTTGGACATAAAAAATGCGGCTACGAGTGAGGTTTCCCCTCGTAGCCGCGTCGGGAGCGACGGGCATCGACTGCTCGTTGGCTGCGTACTTGTTACGGGAAGATTCAGGCTATTTCTCCGCATTTTACCCCAACGCATGACCGCGTAGTCAGCTTACCCCTTCGCCAGTCGGCCTAATGGATACAAGGAGACTGGCAAATGACACCCTCAATTCATCCACTGACTCAAGAGCAATGTCAAGCGGCGCGCCATGCTGCGCGGTGTGTGGCGGGGAGTTGCCAGCGCCTTCAGAGGTGGGCAGACGCCGTCGGGTGTACTGCCCCAATGCCTGCCGTCAGCGCGCGAAGCGCCAGCGAGTACACAACCCTGAATAGCCCGGAGGTCAGCAGGGCTGTGCTGTGCTCACTGGCAAGAGACCTGTTTTGAGGAAAAAAGCTATAGATCGAATGGGTTATGCCTGGCGAGTCGGAAATATACCGACAACATCTCGCTTTAGATCACTCACATCGCGGCTCGACGCGATACTGCGCACGCTCTGCGCAGGTGAACTCACGTACATAGCGGTTCTCGCGCACCCAATCGATCAGGTCGCCTAACTCCCAGTCACTGACCTGCCATTCCCGCACGGTACCGTCGGCGGAGGCGGAATACAGGTGCTCACCCTCAGGGCTGAACTCCACATCGAAAATCCATCCCGTATGCCCCTCGAAACGGCGCAGTACCTCGCCTGTCGCAGTGTTCCACAGCATAACGCTGCCATCGGATGAACCGGACGCCATGATCTGGCCGCCCGGTCCGAGGTCCAGGCTCCACACCGGGCCGTCGTGCCCGACGAATTGGCGGACAACTTGACCGGTCTCGATGCTCCACTCGACAATGCTGCCATCGTTCGTAGCGGCGATCAGGGTGGTTTCATCAGGGCCAAAGATGGCATTGAGCACGCAGCCCGGTTGTTCGGCGAATTCCCGAATGGATTGCCCGGTCACCACATTCCACAGCGTTACACTGGCTGAATAGCACGAGCTGGTGATAGCTCGCTGTCCATCCTGGCTGAAGTCTATCGAGGTGATGTCCTGTGTGGTGGCAAACTGCCGGATCACTCCTCCAGTGTCCAGGTCGAGCAGAAACAACTCGCCGCCCAGGTCATCCTCGCTGAAATCTTGCGTCCCGGCGAGCGCGGACTGCCCATCGGGACTGATGGCCACACTTCGCCAGGGGAAGGTGTGCGACGCGAAGTTCTGGACCGCGACGCCGGTGTCCAGGTCCCACAGGACAAGCTGTGTGACTCTCGACTGGCTGTCAACTTCGAGAGTCCCTACCAGCGCATATTGCCCCCCTGGATCAAGTGCGATTGCCCCCGGCGCAACGGATCCCGAACCATGCAAAGTGTGCACCAATGTCGCGGCAGTCGTGTCGAACAACCAGACGTCTCCCTGGGCTGCCTCGCCTATGACCAACCGGCTGCCATCGGAACTCACTTCCAGGGCGAAAGCCGGTGTTCCAAGGCGGTAACGATGCTTCTCCTCTTGTGCGCCAATGTTCCACAGCCGGATCGTGCCATCACCGGAGGCGGTCGCGGCCAGGCCACCATCTGGACTGAACGCGACGTCCCAAACGGTGAGGGTATGCCCGACCGCCAGTTGGTCCTGCCACCAAACCTCGATGTCCCAGAAATAGAGGTCTTCGCCAATCGAGAAGATCACGGTGTGGCCATTGGGGCTGATGGCCATCGGTTTGCCATAAGCGCCCCGGATACGCTGCCGGATCTCCTTTCCGGTCTGCGTATCCCACAGGCGGAAGGTGAGGTCCGGGCTGTATGACAGAATCGCTGTGCCATCCGGTAGATAGACCGCGCCAGTGACTTCGGACTCGTGCCCCTCGAATCGTTGGATCACCTGTCCGAACGTAAGCGACTCAGGATTGATATCCCATTCGATGATAGACCGGCCTGCAGAGGCTGTGATCGCCTTCATGCCGTCCGGACTAACGGCAACAGTGTTCACACGCGCGGTATGATCTTCCAGGTGCCGGAGCATTTCGCCACCGGTCACATCCCACAGAATAGCCGTACCGTCGTCGGACGCGGATAGTATCATGGATTGCCCAGGCACGAACGCGACATCATTGACCGCACCGGAATGACCTTTCAGGCGGCGTATCTCGGCTCCAGTGAGAACATCCCACACGATGAGCGTGCTATCAGCAGATGCCGAAACAGCCAGCAGGCTTCCCTCTTGATTCGCAAGGGGATCGAACGCGACGGCGTTAATCCAGCCCGTATGGCCCTGCCAGCGGCGCTGAATTGTGCCATCGCTGATATTCCACAGGATCAGTTCACCCTGATCGCAGTCATCGCCCTCGTCAACAGGCAGAGCGCAGCCAGCAGAGAGAAGCAAGCTGCCATCGGGGCTGAATGCTACGGCCCTGACGTCACCTGCATGCCCGGCCAGCACCCGTCGTGTCCCTACCGAAAATGCGACATCGGTCAGCGTGTTTTTCGCATCAACTGGCGGCTCGTCGATGGTCACTGCTTCGAGCGCCAGCGCCAGCGCGAGATCGCCTCGCCCAACTTCATGTTCCTCGCGGGCGTTGGCGGCCAACACCAGGCTGTGATTCACGTCAGCTTCGCGCTCGGCCTGCTGGCGAGAATCGTTAGCCTCGCGTTCCTTGCCGAAGGCAAACAGGGAAAGACCCAGCGCCACCGCCAGGAACACACCCAATCCGGCCACCAGCGTGCGCAGCCGGTTGGCCGCCTTGCGCTGAGACGCCTCGGCCTGCTGCGCGGCAGCGGCGGCTTGCTGCGCCAGGATTAGCTCATGCGCCTGCCGCTCACGCTCGGTCTCCTCCTGCTGGCGTTGTTGGCTGACGCTGGTGTGCAGGTACTCGCGTTCTTCGGGAGTCAGGGCAAGCAAGGTCTCGTTGGCCCACCCTTCGACCTGTTCCAGCCGCGCGCCGTGCAGCAGGTAACTGGGATCGCAATCGGAATTCCGCCAGTCGGCGGCAGCAGATGCCAATAAACGCTGCTGGCGGATGTCGTGCCGGCTTTCATCGAGCCAGTCGCGCAGCCGCCCCCATTCGCGCAGAATGGCCTCGTGCGCGACTTCAACCACCGGCGCGCGCGTGGAAGGATCGTGATCCAGCGACAGCAGCCGGTAGGTGGTGTAGGTATCAATCAGTTCGTCCATCACGTCAGGATCGGCGGCGACTGCCAGCAGTTCGGAACGGGGCACACGCCGCCGTGTATCTTCGCTCCCTTCACCCAGGGTCACGAGTCGCAAAAACATCTGGCGCGCGGTGTGTTGTCCTGCCTGATCCAGTTCGTCAAAGAGGGCTTCGGCACGTCGTGCGAGCGCACCGGTGGTCTTGCCGATAACCTCGTAGGCGCGTTGCGTCAGGATGCGCCCTTCGCGGTTGTCGAACAGCTCGGTCAAGGCGTATTGCAGCAGCGGCAGCGCGCCCGGTTGGTAGTGTATCTCCGAGACAATGGTGGCGACCAACCCTTCCTCGAAGGTCACGCCAAGCTGTTCCGCCGGTTTGCTGATCGCGCGCTGTAGTTCTTCGGCGGAGAGCGGCAGGATCGTTTCCATCCGGCGGCGGATCATTTCGCCGAATTCGGGGTAGTGAAGCGGCTTGTCGTAAAAATCCGCTCGCAGCGTGATGATCACGCGCACGCGACTGCGCGGCGCGGTTGCGGCGGTATACAGCAGATCCAAAAAACGCTGGCGAGCAGTTTCGTCCTCGACCAGGGTGAACACCTCTTCGAACTGGTCAATCACGACCACTAATTCACTGTCATCGTCCGGCAGGATCAACTGGGCCGCGCGCAGCAGGCCGCGGGGATCACGGAGGAGCGGTTCGTGCAGGTTGCGGGCCTGGTCCGCGGCAACGCGCATCAGCGCGATCTCTAGTTCGTCCAGCGGGTGAGTCCCTGGCAGCAGATCGACAATGAACCACTTCTCCGACCCACCCAGGTCGCCGCGCCACAACGCCGGGATCAGCCCGGCGCGCACCACGCTCGACTTGCCACTGCCGCTCGGCCCGACTACCGCCAGAAAGCGCGCAAACTCGCCTGTTTCGCCCATCCGAGCGACCAATGTGGCGGTGAGCTTCTCGCGGCCAAAGAAGTTGCGAGTGTCCGCCGATTGGAAAGGACGCAGTCCCTTATAAGGGTTTTCCAGTTGGGGAAGGAAATGGGTGCTGGTAGCTCCGCCGGTCACGGTCAGCAGGCCAGACTCGGTGTCGCCGCCGACCACCAGGTTCAGTTCGCGTGCCCGGACAATGCACTGCATCCGGCTGCGCACGCCCAGTTTGCGGAAAATCTGGGTGATGTACCACTTGACCGTACTGATCTCGACGAACAACTCTTGCGCGATTTCTTTGTTTGAGAGTCCGGTGATCACCCGCTGCAAGATATCCTGTTCGCGGCGTGTCAACTGTTCCACCACGTGGTCACCTGCGGTGGGTGTATCCAACCGCGCGGCCTCGCGGAAAGCCGCCGCCATCGCCAGCGCATCGCTGAACCGGCGTGCGGGGTCTTTCGCGGTCGCTTTCTGGATGACGGCGTTGATGCCGTCCCATCCATCATGATCCGATCGGTCAATCAGCGGCAGCGGATCGTTCAGGTGTTTGTACAGGCGCTCGACCGAGGTCAGGCCGGGGAATGGATGCTGGCCTGTCAGCATTTCGTAGAGCACAACGCCCAGGCTGTAGATATCGGTGCGCGGGGTGATCGGCTCGCTGCGGGCTTGTTCCGGCGAAATGTAGTCGAGCGAGCCGACAATCGCATCAACCCCCGTCGGGCCGCTGTCTGGACGGCTGATGTCTTTGGCAATGCCAAAATCAGTCAGATAGGCGTTGCCATCCTCATCCAACAAAATGTTTCCCGGCTTAAGGTCGCGGTGCACGACGTTGCTCCGGTGGGCTACCATCAGGGCCGAGGCGACCTGTTCCAGTAGCAGCGCCGCGGCCTGGAGATCGTAGGGGCTGCCGCGTAATGCATCGGCCAGGCTTCCGCCGCGAAAATAGCGCATGACCAGAAAAGTCCCATCCGGGTCGCGCCAGTAATCATACAGGGGCGCGATGTGCATGTGTTCCAACCGGGCGATGGTCTGGGCCTCGATCTCAAAGCGGCGGATGAATTCTGGCTGGTTGGCCAGCCGGGGCAGGATCACTTTGACCGCCACCTCGCGCCCAACAGAGGGTTGGGTGGCCCGGTACACGACGCCGAAGCCGCCACCGCCAATCTGCTCGTGCAGCTCATACCCCTTGATGCATTTTCCACTCAGATCATTCATCGCCGCTCTCCATCGACCCATTACTTCCATTGTAAGGGCGATTTGGGGCGAGCCAGGAAAGTCCATACCTTTTCCCACCCTGCATTCCCCACTTTTTCACATCTGCCGTTTCAGCCGCAGTGCGCGTACGATGCGATCAAGCCTCGTCGCAGCCGTTCCACCCCAGATCGTGAGCTTAAGACAGGGAGAGAGGGAGATGTGTGTCAATCGTGTCAAGTCTGTTGTGTTCATCTTGTTGATCGCCGTGTTGGCAGTGTCTGCACTGGCGATCCATGCCCCGGTGGCCGCTCAGGGGGACATTCCCCCTAAGGGCCTGCGCCCCGACGCGCCCGCCTACGCGGTACACGGGCCGTATGCAGTGGGCACGCGCGAGTTCGTCATCGATCCCGACTCCGAGCGGCCCATACCGCTGTTCGTATGGTATCCCGCGCTGAACGCGGACGGCGCGGAGGAAGCCATCACCTATACGATCCAGGTAAAGTGGCAGCCTGCGCCGGAGTTGCCCACTGTGGTCTACGGCCATGCGCTGCGTGACGCCGCGCCGGACCTGTCGGGCGGACCATACCCGGTGCTGGTGCTGTCCCCCGGCTATGGGACCAATGTGGCTTCGTACACCTATCTCGTCGAGCATGTGGCTTCGTATGGCTTTGTCGTGCTCGGCACTGAACATCTTGAAGGCGTCTATCTGGCCGAAGAAAACCCGATGCGTGACATCCCGATGAGCACGGTTGAGCGCCCGCGTGATGTTCGCCGCACCCTGGATTTCGCCGAAGAACTCACCGCTGTTGGTGGTGCGCTTGAAGGACTGATGGACCTGGACAAGGTGGCGGTCACGGGCCATTCGTACGGTGGATATACCGCACTGGCCGCTGCCGGTGGACGGTTTGACATCCCCGCCTTCAACGCGCGGTGTGAAGCGGCGCGTGCTGCAGATGACCCTAACGCCTGGTTGTGCGCCGATCTGGAACCGAATGAAGCCGAGATGGCAGCGATGGCCGGGTTTGATCCCATGCCCGAAGGGTTATGGCCGTCTCTCGGCGATCCCCGCGGGGACGCGATCATCTCAATGGCGGGCGACTCCTACCTGTTTGACCAGGTCGGGCTGGCGGAGATCACGGTCCCCGTACTGGCGATGGGCGGCACGGCGGATACAGGCACACCCTTCGACTGGGGCGTTGGCCCAACCTTTGCCAATGTGTCCAGCCCGCAGAAAGCTCTGGTGGCGTTTGAGGGCGCGGAGCACGCCATCTTCGCCAATGGCTGTGAGGTCATGCCCTGGCTGGTGGAGATCGACTTCTGGTGGATGTGCATCGACTCGATCTGGGACAGGGACCGCACCAACGACCTGACCAATCACTTCACGACGGCTTTCCTTCTGGCGACCTTGAAGGGCGATGCAGACGCCGCTGCTGCCCTCGCCCCGGAGGCCGTACAATTCCCCGGTATCACGTATGAGACCGTTGGATATTGACGGATTTTCGAGGCCGGGATTTGTTCCATACCGATGGCACGGCCTGGCGCAGGCGCACCGCTGGAGAGTCGCAAGACTCTCCAGCGGTGCCTGGAGAGAATCGGCACGATTGGCCACCGCGTGAATACCGATCCGGGAAACAGGCAACGGTAGACTATTGACTGATGCACAGCTCTTCTCGATTGGTAGATGCCTGCGTTCCAGTCCCCTGAATAAGGGGAAAATCAGCCCTCTTGGGGCCACCATTTCAACGGGTGAGAACCCATCGGTCAAGACGCCCCACCCCCTAATGAACATCCTCATCTACTCTTAAAATCGAAAGGACTTGTAGTTCGACTGGCACAAAAGTAAACAATTGGGACTTATGAGAAAGACCATGACCGGACCTCACTCGTCTGGTCATGGCTCTAACAGCTAAAACGGCTCTGTATCGTTACTCGACTTCAAGGTTCGACTTCAAGAACTGGAGAGTGAACTCAATAATCTCATAGGTGCGTTCGGTGTCGAGCCGGTAATCAAATCCGTGCATAGCTTCCTGGTAGTTAATCAGCGTAAGCGGTACTCGCCTCGTCAAGGCCTGGCCAACAAAGTGATCAATGGTCACGTTCTCACCGTGGTCAGCCCCCGTACGAACGATCAGCACAGGCAGATCGGAGCGCAAGCTACGGATACGCTCAAGTTCACTGGTGAGGTAAATCCCTCGATCTCCAGGATTGGGAAAGTTCTCGTTGAAACCATTGATGAGATCATCGAACTTCCCGTCGGTAGTGATCATGTCACAGTAGTAGAATACGGCGACTTTGACATATCTCCGCTGAGGCTGCATGGTATACGACAGCGCTGCCGTGCCGCTGCTGGAAAACGCGATAGTGCCGATTCGCTCCCCATCTATGTGCAGGGTCTCCGCGTTTTGCTGAATGTAAGATACAAGTTCGATGAGGTCATCCGGCTGATCGCTGTCGTATAACACCGCGATCAGCCCCGATGCCGCTATCAACCTGCCCCAGGACATGTTGATGTCAGTATTCCGAACACTGAATCCGAACGCGCTTTGGGTGAACCGATCGCGGAAACCATTGACCAAAATCACTGCTGGCAACTGCAAAGAGCTATCCATATCCGGGGGATAGTACACGTCCATTGTCAGGGCTGTACCATCGACTGTGCGGTACACGAAGTTTTGGACGATCACATTGTCCATGCCGTCAATTTCGTAGACGACCTCTCCGAACTGCGCAATGGCTGGCGATGAGAACGCGAGCCCCAGCACCGTTGCTATAGCAAACACAGCGAGCTTTTTCATGATGATCCTTCTCGAAACCCTCTTCGAAAACTCAAACGGTTCGATACTCAAACGGATGGGAGGTATTTGCTGTGCTCAGTATGGAACTTGTGAACATCATTGCTTGCGGAGGGCGAGGCCAAATAGCTCGCGTTCTTCAGGCGTCGGATCAACGGACCATTTATACGGCGTGGACAAGGTGAGCAGTTCCGCACCGGTTTCGGTATCCAGACCCGTATAGTGGTTGGTCAGCACGGAAAATCGCCCCGGACGTGCCCTGGCCGATGCACTTGTGAAGCTCGTATCCCTTGGGGGCTGGCCGCTTAAAATGGTCATCGAACCACCTTCTGACCCATCACTTTAAGATTGCTCGTCCTGCACGTACGTTGCCAACACGGCACCAGGATCGAGCGCCGCGCCATAATCCTCACGCAGGTAGGCTATCAGGGCCTCAGTGAACAGCGCTCTCGCCTCCAGCTTTCTGTGCTCAACCGAGTACAGCACGCGGCGGCATTCCGCCAGCCGATCGGCAGCTTCTTCAGGTTTTCCGGTCAGTGACGAGCAGTCTGCGATGTATGACAAACTTCGGGCGACTATCGCCAGGAGGCCTAACTCACGAGCCAGCGCCAGTGCCTTCTCGGACTGCTGCAACGCATAGTCGCCCAGGTGTTGGGCGATGCCACTCATGTTGCTAATCGCATTACACATGGCTGCAGCCGCGCCCATTTCGCGCAAGGTGGCGAGACTTTCCTGGTAGTATTGAAGGTCCTGGTAGGGTTCTCCTATCACAAAGTGCCCTACGCTGGCGTTCATGAGACCTGATCCTATTCGGAAGCAGTCACCCACGACGCTCACCTGCTTCAGGGCTTCTTCGGTGAAAAACAAAAAGGAGGAGTAACCGCCTTCCTCATAAGCAACAAGCCTTTTGCGATGAAAACCAAACGCTACTCCTCACAGATTCCCCTGCGCCTGCCACAACCGCAGGCATTCGTCGGCCATCCGGTAGACCTGCTCAAAATTGTGGTGGCGGTAACCCAAAACCAACATACGTGTGCAGAGGGCAAAGGCCAGATCGCCCGGATCGCCTGTTTCGCAGACGATATCCAGGCTGTAGGCTGAGCATTCATCCCATTCCTGCTGGCGCCCTACCTCAGGACAGAAAAAGGCATGACAGGCCATCAGCCGCCCGCGCGGGATGCGGTCTTCTGTTGCCTCCAGCGCCGTTCTCCAAAAGGCGAACCCTTCTGCAAAACGCCCCCTTATCGTCAGGAAATACCACAGGGTCCATTCCATACTCAGGAGATTCCCGGCCCACTGCTGCGCGACCGCCCACGCCCAGTTGGCGCGCACGTTTTCGATATTGGCCTCGATTTCGTCCGGCGCGGCGATCTGCCGGTCGCTACCCTTCAGGTCGTTCTGGCGGGCGTGCATGAAGTCGGCATAGTGGGCGCAATGGGCGTCGTGCGTAGCCTCAGTTTGCCCTCCGTCTTGAGACGGTCCGCGGAAAACTGGCGCAGCCTCGTAACACCCTTTGAGCGTGCGCGACAAGATCGCTTTGTTCACCATCGCTTGCAGTATCGGTAGACTCGCGCCGGTCACGGCCTGCGCGGCCTGACGAGTGCAGCCGCCCCGGAAAACGGAGAACCACATGAATCGTCCCGATCTGTCTGGCCAAGCCGTTGCCAGGTCGGCTCGAACACGGCGTGGATGCTCCACTGGCAGCGTGGGGCGTCGCGCATCTCGGCGGCCAGGAAGTCGAAGCTGACCGCGATCTCCCCGGCGATTTTCCGGCAGCGAGAGCACCTCGATCCAGGCGGCGGCCAACAGGATCCCCAGCGGCATGCCTTCCACCAGAGCGCAGATGCGTGCCAGGGCGGGGAGATCGTCTGGCTGGAGCGCAAAGTCCGCGCGTGCGCGCTGCGCCCCCTGCACGAACAGTCGCGCGGCGTCGTAGTCCAGGGCGGTTTCCACCTCGCCAGGGAACGGAAGGCCTTTCAGATGGTAGACAGTTTCGGTATTGAGGTTGAGCGTCTCGCGCGAGGTGGCCAATACCTGGATGCCCGGCGCAGCTTCCAAAATGGCATTGACCAGGGCGACCCCGTTCAGCAGGTACTCGAAGTTGTCTATCACCAGGAGCAGGCGTTTTTCGCGGAAGAAATCCAGCAGCTGCCGCTCTGGGGAGCGTCCATCGCCCTGGAAGGGGAATGCGACAGCCTCCGCGACTGCCCACGGCAGGTTATCCGGCGTTCCCACTGGCTGGAGTAGCACGAAGTACGCGCCGTCGGGGAAATGAGTATGCGGTAAGCCAGACGCCGCTGGCTCGACCATCCGCCACCCGACCTCCAGTGCCAACCGCGTCTTGCCCATGCCGCCGGGACCGAGCAGTGTCACCAGCTGCACATCCGGATTGGCCAGCGGCGCGGCGATCTCATTGAGTTCGCGCGCCCGCCCGACAAACGCGGTTGTCTGCACCGGCAGGCTGTAGCGAGGCCGCCCGGCGGGAGTTCTCTCCGCTTCGAGCAGGCCCAGGGCGCGTGCCTTCGCCACAGCTAGATGCCGCTTCTGGCCGGACTCCTGGATGTCCAGCTTGCCGTAGATCTGCTGGGTGTACCATTTGACGGTCGCGGGCGAGAGCACCAACCGCTCCGCTATCGCGGGGATCGACAGGTCATCGGACAGCAGTCGCAGAATCTCTAGCTCGCGGTCGGTTAGTGGCTCAATCAGGATAGGATGCGTCCTCAGGTCGGCGTAGTCCACCGGACTGCCTTCTGCCTGGAATGGTGGCGTACTCAGAGTGTGATGGGAGTACCACGAAGGGATGGTTGCCTATCATTATATCATAGGAAAACTCTAACAGGCGGAAAAGTGGACGTTGACCGGCTGCTTCTCCCGTAATGGGGGTCTGGTGCTGCCAGACGTGGAAAAATCCGAAAAGGAGCGCAGTAGCCCTTTTTTGTTGCCAAAGACTCTCAGTGGGGGACAGTAAGGGGACCCCAGCCATACGCCGACGAGGCGCGCGCGGCCATCTTTGACTACATCGAGGTCTGGTACAATCGGCGGCGTCGCCACTCCACTCTGGGCTATCTCAGTCCAGTGGATTTTGAGCAACTACATACCTGTGACAGAATCAGTGGCTGCTAAACCGGGATCAGTCCACCCTGGGAGAACCCGTTCATCGAGAGCTTCAACGGCAAGTTTCGCGCCGAGTGTCTGAACCGGCATCTGTTTGCGCATGGGCGCGAAGCGCAGCACATCGTGGAGCAGTACCGGATCGAGTACAATACGTTCGTCCGCATAGTGCGTTGGGCTACCTCACACCGGCTGAGTTTGCCCAGCCGCATGTAGTCCTCTCACTCTGATGGGTACTAATCTGGGGGGCAGCTCATTTGCACCTCATCCGGCAAATCATGGTCTCCCCCCTACAAATTCATCGTCTTTTCACCTCCAGCAACCCGAATCGACCTGTTCTACCAGCTTGTTTGGCTATGCTCATGGCCCAATTCGTGCGTATCCGGAATTTGGGGGATCGAGGGGTTTTTTCTGACCGATGTTGGCTCACCAATGGTATCGCTTTCAGGGAGCGTATCCGGTGTATTATAATGAGTTCATGACTACACCAATTCTGGCGACCAAACTATTTATCCCCCCGCCCCGACCGGGATCGGTCATTCGCCAGCGCTTGCTCGAACAGCTGGATGAAGGGCTGCACCGGAAGCTGCTCCTTGTTTCCGCGCCTGCTGGCTTTGGCAAGACCACTCTATCCTGTGAGTGGCTTGCCAGATGCGGACAGCCGGTCGCGTGGCTCTCCCTGGATGAAGGCGATAACGATCCGGTTCGCTTTCTTGCTTACCTTGTGGCGGCGTTGCAGACGATTTCAGCCGGACTGTCCTCTGTCGCCGGGATGGGAGAAGAGATGTTCGGAGCGTTTCAAGCTGCTCAGTTGCCATCCATAGAAATGCTCCTGACCCCGATTCTTAATCAACTTGCAGCCATGCCGGATCATTTTGTTCTCGCGCTCGACGACTACCATGTCATTGAAGCCGAGTCAGTTGATCATGCGCTCGCTTTTCTGCTTGAGCACTTACCACCACAAATGCACGTGCTCATAAGTACCCGTGAAGACCCCAATATACCCCTGGCACGATTGAGGGCGACGAGGCAACTGGTCGAACTGCGCGCCGCCGACCTGCGCTTCACTCCCGATGAATCCGCTGAGTTTCTCAATCAGGTCATGAACCTCCATCTTTCGGCGGAAGACATCGCTGCCCTGGACTCCCGTACCGAAGGCTGGATCGTTGGCCTGCAACTGGCTGCCCTCTCCATGCAGGGCCGTTCGGATGTGTCGGGCTTTGTCGAAGCGTTCACAGGCAGCCATCGTTTTGTGCTGGACTACTTGGCGGAAGAGGTCCTTCAGCGCCAGCCCGAACCCATACTTGATTTCTTGTTGAAAACCGCCATCCTCGACAGATTGAGTGGGCCCTTGTGCGATGCGGTGACTGCGCGAAACGATAGCAACGCGATGCTGGAAGCGCTGGAGCAGGGAAACCTGTTTATCGTTCCGCTTGACGATCAACGCCAGTGGTATCGTTATCACCACCTTTTCGCCGACGTGCTGCAATCTCGCTTGAGGGAAGAGCGGCCCAACCAGGTATCCCACCTGCACCGACGCGCAAGCATCTGGTACCAGCAGGGCGGCCTGTCAGCCGAGGCCATCTACCATGCGCTCGCCGCCAAAGATCTGGATCGCGCAGCAGACCTGATCGAACTGGCATGGGCAACCATGGACGTCAGTATGCAATCTGCAACATGGCTGGGCTGGGCCAAAACCCTACCAGACGCCCTGATCCGTGTGCGACCGGTGCTCAGCGTTGGTTATGCCTGGGCGCTGCTGGATAGCGGTGATCTGGAGACGTGTGAAGCCTGGCTGCAGAACGCGGAATGGTGGCTGGAAAGCCCATTGCCCGAAATGGTCGTCGTGGATGAAGCACAATTCCGGCTGCTACCCGCCACGATAGCGACTGCCCGCGCCTATCGTGCGTTAGCGCTTGGCAACATATCGAGTGCCATCACACACGCCCGGCAGGCACTCAGCCATACGCTGGAGCACGATGATATCCGGCGTATTCAGGCCATGGCGCTCCTGGGTATATCGCAGTACGCCAATGGAGACCTGGAAGCCGCCGACCAATCGTTGACCGAATTCCAGGCCTATGTACAAGAGGTAGGTTCCATCATAACCACCATCGGCATCACCTTTGTCCTGGCTGAGATCAAAAGGGCGCGAGGTCGTCTCCATGAGGCGGCCAGTGCCTATGAGCAGGCACTAGAATTTGCTGCCAATCAAGACGGGCCAATGACGGTTGGAACGGCGGATCTGTATCGGGGAATAGGTGAGCTTGCTTGCGAACGGGGCAACCTGGAAACGGCTGTGCGGCACCTGCTCACAGCCCAGAAGATAGGAGAACACGCGATGTCAACCGGATGGTCACATCGCCTCTGTCTCGCCCAAGCGCGCTTGAAGCAGGCCCAGGGAGACCTGGCGGGCGCTCTTGGCCTGTTGGACGAAGCGGAACGCCAGTATGTCAGGAGTCCACTGCCCGACGTGTGCCCCATTGCCGCATGGAGAGCGCGTATCTGGTTGGCACAGGGCAGGTTGGCCGAAGCCCTGGGCTGGGCACGTGAACGGGGATTATCCACGGATGACACGCTGAGCTATTTGCGCGAGTTCGAGCATCTCACGCTGGTCAGGATACACATCGCTCTATACCGGAACGCCCCGGAAGACGGATGTATCCGCGAGGTAATGAACTTGCTGGATCGTCTTTGGCAAGCCGCAGAAATTGGAAACCGGATCGGAAGCGCAATCGAAATCCGGGTGCTACAAGCACTTGCCTATCAGGCACAGAACGATCTACCGCGCGCCCTCGAATCCCTGGAACATGCCCTGACTCTAGCCGAACCAGAGGGCTACGTCCGCCTTTTCGTGGATGAAGGTCAATCGATGATGCTCCTGCTGCGTGAAGCTGCCCGGCGTGGGATCGTCCCAAACTACGCGAGCCAGCTACAGATGGCCTTCGAGCAGGCTGGTGACGGGATACCTACTGCTCAGCCGTTGATAGAACCGCTGAGCGACCGCGAACTGGACGTGCTCCGGCTGCTCGGAACTGAATTGAGCGGTCCAGAAATAGCCCAGGAACTCAACGTGTCCCTGAACACCCTGCGTACCCACACCCAGAATATCTATACTAAGCTCGGCGTGAACAACCGCCGCGCCGCGATTCGCCGCGCTGAAGAACTCCGCCTGCTCTAGCGCTACGCCAAATCAACCCGCAAAAAATCATTACCCCCCGCACCTCAATCACCAGATGTGATGATGACGCCTCATTAGGTCAGGTCGTATCCTCTGGGTGATGCTAAGAAACCGAGGCGGCTATACCGCGCTTCATCTCTCGCATTTAGAGAGCATTCACAAGGCCCAAGATGAGTGAAATACCCGAATCAATGGATGACCACGCTGTGCCCATGCGGTACGAAATTCGCGTCCAGGGGCATCTCGACACGCGGTGGTCTGATTGGTTTGAGGGGTTCACCATCACGCCGGAGGAAGACGGCGATACCGTGTTAGCTGGTCTGGTGATGGATCAGGCCGCCTTGTATCGATTGCTCCGAAAAGTCCGCGATCTTGGCTTGACTTTGCTATCAATCAATCTCAGAAAGGAAAATACCGATGAGTAATCCGAATGATCTCCAGAGAATAGGCAGTGCTGCGGCAGTAATTCACGGTGCAGCGTATCTAGTATCCATCTTATTTTTCATTGTCTTGCTGTCACCCGTCCTGGATGCCGACACCGATGAATACCTGGCTTTCGTTGCCGACAACCAGGTGCTCATGCGGGTGAGCATTCTGATCGCATATTGGCTGACCGGCGGCACGGTGGTGGTCCTCGCGCTGGCACTCCACGAACGTTTGAAGAGTGGCGCTCCGGCAGTGATGCAGGTGGCGACAGCATTCGCGCTGATCTGGGCCGGGCTGTGTATTGGCAGTGCCAACCTCATGATCAATGATTTTGGCATCGTCGCCAAACTCTACGGCGATGATCCGGCCCAGGCCGCGACCGTCTGGTCAGCGCTTGAAGCAGTGGAAAATGGGATTGTGAGTAGCAATGAGATCATCGGCAGTTTGTGGGTCTTGCTGCTAAGCCTGGTCGCCTTGCGCACAGGAGCGCTGACCAAGGGACTGAACCTACTGGGCATTGTGCTGGGCGTGGCGGGGATTTTCACAAGCCTGCTGTCTTTCGTGATCCCGGAAACCAAAGACCTCATCATGATGTTTGGCCTGGGCATGATCGCCTGGTCCATCTGGACCGGAATCATCATGCTGCGCACCAGCCCAGGCATGGATCGACTGCCTTCGCCCATCCCGGCGCACCAGCTCGCAGAATAGTCAAGGACACACCCATGAAAGCCATCATGTACACGAAATTCGGGCCGCCAGAGGTACTCCAACTGCGGGAGGTGGAGAAACCCACCCCCAAAGATAACGAAGTCCTGATCAAGATAGCTGCGACCACCGTAGTCAAAGAAGACCCCGATATGCGGCGATCGCGCGGATTCAACGGGCTTTGGAAACCCTGGCACCCGATTCTGGGGCAAGAGTTCGCCGGAGAAATCGAAGCGATTGGCTGCACCGTGACCCGGTTTCGGCCCGGCGACCAGGTCTTTGGCATCGGCATGTTTGGCGCATACGCGGAATACCTGTGTGTGCCGCAAGACGGAGCGCTCGCCCTCAAGCCCGCCTGTATGAGCTTTGAGGAAGCAGCCAGCGTTCCGAATGGCGCATTAACCGCCCTGCCGTTCCTGAGAGACAAGGGCCATATCCAGTCTGGGCAAACGGTGCTGATCTATGGGGCTTCGGGATCGGTTGGCACAGCCGCGGTCCAGCTTGCCAAATCGTTCGGTGCGGAAGTCATTGGCGTATGCAGCGCGGCGAATCTGGAGATGGTCAAGGCTCTGGGGGCCGATGAGGTGATTGACTACACCCAGGAAGATTTCACCACAATCGGCAGGGCTTTCGACATCATTTTCGATACGGTAGCCAAGCGATCGTTTGCGGCGTGCAAAGACTCATTGACGGGCGAAGGCGTCTACCTTACGACTGCTCCTGCGCTGGCACCTCTACTCCAAGCGTTGCGGCTTACCAACCGCCGCAGCAAAAGAGCAAAGTTCATGGCTGCGGGTTTACGATGTGCAAGCGAGAAGGTCAAAGACCTTGTTTTCCTCACCGGGTTGATCGAGACGGGAAAGCTGAAGGCAGTCATTGATAGGTGCTACCCCTTGGAGCAGATTGTCGAGGCTCACCGATATGTGGAAACCGGGCATAAAAAGGGAAATGTCGTCATCACCGTGCAGCATTCGCATTGAGAAGACAAAATTAATAAGGGGCGCATAGGCGCCCCGAAATGCTGCGAAGCAGTGCCTTGTCAGCTACCCTGTACTCGTACCGTTCGGAAATCAACCTGAGCGAGCAATAACACGCGGGTTGGTTTTTTTCAACCTACAGGAGTTTAGCTGACACACTCTCTCACTGCGCTCATCTGAACTTTGTATGTGTCCGCTTTGACGGACTCGGAGGGGAGGACAGACAAATTGAAGCCTTTGACGATAAGCCATGCCGCCAGGACCATTTCCTGTACGCCCAGCGGCGCATCCAACAGGCCGTAGGCTGTCGAAAGAGAGTCAATGACGCCGAATATGGCGAGGATGGCCGCGGCCAGGTAGGGACCGCTGGCCAGCAGGCCCCAGCCCGACAGCCAGCGGGGAACCAGTGTGGATTGGTACAACATGGTATAGAACATCGCCGCACCAATGAGAAAGATGAAGGTCGCCACGTTACCCACATAATCCGGTGCTTTTTCCAGCAAGGTTCCGGCCGACTGATAACCGGATACATCCGCGCCGCCGGCTTTGACGTATTCCTGGCTGATGGGAACCAGTAGCAGCAGAGCGAGGACCGTCACAAGATAGCCCCCCGTTTCAAGCGCTCCCCGGAAGACGATATAACCCAGGGCCAGGGTTTCGCTCTGTTTCCGCAAGACGGGGAAGGCGATAATCGGGATCAGCGCCAGCGACAACCCCATCGTCAATACACAAAGCGCTGCGATGACCATCTGGGTGTCGTTTTCAGCGATTTTGGCGAGATAGTCCGAGGCATCGAGCAGAGAAACGGAGAATACAAGGCTCAGGATGCCCGAAACCGTCCCAGCGATATACAGCACTCCTACGATTCTTGCGATTCTTCTGTTTGTATCCATTTTTTGTCTCCTTTTGGTTTGTTGTTGATGAGTTTCCTTGAACATACAGCCCACGCCGATTTACGGCTTGACCTCTGCCGTCCCTGCCTGGCCGGGTTCAACGCGATTGACCGAGAGCAATGCCATACCTGTATCACGCACTTTCTTGAGCAGTCCAAATAACGCAGCCTGATCCACGACTGGGCCGGTTAACAGGGTATCGCCGTTGTCTTCCCGCGTGATGGTCAGATCTCCAAACCAGTCGGCCCACCGGTCATCAAGGTGTCCCTTGACGCGAATTTCGTAAAGCCTGGGTTCGTGACGATCCTCAGATAAATCATGCGTGTCGCTCATGCTGCATCTTGTACGTTTTCCTCCTAAAGGGATGAATTTCTACGGAGCACCTTTCATTCTTTGTTTCGACCAAACAATACAAGATAATGTGCGGAGGCGTCATCATTACATATGATGATTGATGTGATGATTCATGGATCGGGAAGCTGTCAGGAAAATAAAAAGCCCTGACAGGTTATTCGCCAAACCTGTCGGGGCCAGGGTAGCTGTTTGCATGTTCGTTACAGCAAATGGAATTCCTCAGCGCGGCGGACGGCTGCCCGACGATTGTTCACTCCAAGCTTGCTGTAGATATTTTGGGTGTGCGTACGCAGGGTACTCAGGGACACCACGAGTGTCCGGGCTATTTCTGGGCCGCTCATTTCGGTTCCGAGCAGCCTAAGCACTTCAAGTTCACGTTCGCTCAGTGGTTCACTCAAAAGCTGAGTGACAGGCGTTCTGGCTTCCGCCTTTTCAAAGACTGCCTGTAATTGACTTGCATAGTTTGGGATGGTACCATGTTGCGCGACCTCTTGTAGCAGCGCCGCCATTGGCTGGCCTTCATCCACAAAGATTCGGACGTAGCCCTCCGGTTCAGCCAGGGACAGGGCACGCTCCAGTGGCGCGAGGGCCAGGGATATATTGCCTTGCGCCTGGTGAGCCAGCGCCTGCAACACCAGAATCTCGATCACGCTACTTATCCTTCTGCCTTCCTCTGCCGCTTTCAGGAGTTTTTCCAGCAGTCTGATAGCCTCGTTGATGAAGACATTCTCCCGACTGCTCCTGTAATGGGCAATGAGCACCCTCGCCAGTGTGATGTGCTCGAACTCGCGCAGGTAGCTGAGATCATCATCAACGGATAAGCCTTGTTCACGTGCCCAGCCCATGGCTTCGGCCAGTCTGCCCTGTGTTACCCAAATCTGGGCCTTTGTAGCTGATATGGGCCGCACATCGGGTAAGGGAGTCCGGATGTATGAATGCTCCGCTTCGTTCAGCAAGTCAAGAGCGCCATCCAGGTCGCCCTGTGTCTCATTGAGTCGAGCCTGGGCAATACACCAGCGATAGCGCCAAACCGGTAACTGCGCTTGCTCGCCCAGCTCCTTACTGCTCAGCAGGTGTTGTGCGGCGGCTTTCAGCTCCCCCTGTTCACGGTACAACTCACTCAATCCCCGATGCAGGTCAGCCGTATCGGGGGGCACTGGCTCACCCTGATCCATCACGAATTGCAGGAATTGTTCGAGTGTACGCGCTGCTTCGCGGAGACGACCCAGCGCCATCCCGATTTCAGCCAGAACACATGTCGTGCTGATGGCGTCGGGGATGTTGCCGATTGTCCGCAGGTTCATAGTGTAATGAGCAAAGGTCCGGTTGGCAGCTTCCAGATCGCCGCTTGCCCAATAGGTCATCCCCAGGAGCGCGGTTGCCTGTCCGCGTCTGAGCCGTTCTCCTTCGGGTAGAAGGTCGAGCACTTGCTGGGCATACGTCACAGTACCAGGAACATCGCCGAGCGCCTGGGCATAATAGGCACGGGCAACCGCGATTGTCGCCGGTAGGGATCGAAACTGTTTTTCGTCCACAACGACTATCTCAGCCGCAGGGTTTTCCGACTGCTCATTCATCAGTTCCAGACATTGTTCAGCATCTCTCAGCCGGGCTTCGGCGGCCTCCAGCTCACCCCTACCCAATAATGCGTAGGCATACCAGACACTGAGCACAGGCCGGGCGCGGATCAGTTCGTCCGGGAGTGCCCTTACCCAGCCAAGCCACGTGGCGACCTGGGAACTTTCCTCCACTATGGGACCTGCCAGCTCGATCAGGCCGGCTGCGCGATCCAAATCGTTGGCGGTAAGTGCATGGTGGATGGCCTCGGGCGGCAGACCGTTGTGCTCATACCACACACTCGCCCGCTGATGCAGGGAGGGGACCTGATGAGGCTGTTCCTCCGTCAAGCGCGCCTGCAAAACATCGGCGAAGAGGTGATGATACCGATACCACTGCCGTCTGTCATCGAGCGGAATGACGAATAGGTTGCCACGCTCCAGGGTTTCCAGCATTCCGTGGCTATCTTCTCGCCCAGTAACAGCATCGCATAGCGCACCACTTAACCTGTCGAGAACAGCTGTTTGTAGCAAGAAACTGCGCACGCGCTCGGGTTGCCGCTGAAGAACCTCTTCGATCAGATAATCCAGCACAAAACGATGGCTGCCGGAAAAAGCTTGGATAAAACTGGCAGCATCTGATCGTCCCTGCATGGAGAGAGCCGCCATTTGCAAACCGGTTATCCAACCTTCGGTACGGGTTTCCAGGGCGGCGATGTCGTCCGCTGAGAGGCTCAGACTCATCACCCGGTTGAGAAATTCGGCAGCTTCAGAGGGAGTAAAACGTATGTCGGCGGCGCGCTATTCGGTCAATTGGCCCCGGGCGCGCAGCCGAGCCAGAGGAAGCTGCGGATCCTCACGGGTAGCGATGACCAGGTGCATCTGTGGCGGCAGGTGCTCAACCAAAAAGGTGAGGGCCTGGTCAATCGGTTGGGCATCAATCACGTGATAGTCGTCAAGGACGAGGATGAAATTGTCTGGGGTGGCGGCGATTTCGTTGAGCAGGGCTGTCAGCATCGATTCAATGGGCGGCGACTGAGAGGAGTGGAGCATAGTCAACACCCCTTCTCCTATACCGCCTTTAACCGTCTGCAAGGCAGCCACGAGGTAAACCAGAAAGCGTGCGAGATCGTTATCCCCTTCATCCAGAGACAGCCAGGCGGTTGCTCGTTCGCAGCTGGCAACCCATTCGCTAATCAGTGTAGTTTTGCCAAAACCGGCAGGGGCAGAGATGAGAGTCAGTTTGAGGTGCAAACCCTCGTTCAGACGCTCGACCAGGCGAGGGCGGAGAACCGCTTTAGGCCGGGAGGGGGGGATGAAAAGCTTTGTGGCCAAAATGGACGTAAACATAGAATTATTATAAGGTCTTATCAAGCCTTTGTGTATGTTTTCGATATTCTCCCGTGTCCATTTGTTCGACGGTTCCATAGAAAATGCGGCAGGGGACACCCGGTTTGAACCGGGTGGGGAATGCCGCCTACTCCTTTCATGCTGTCGTGAACGAACACTTGCATGTCATGCACTCGCGTGGTAGAAGTAGACTACTATGAGCAGAAGGGGCAATAAGCGGTGATCCGAACCTACAAGTACCGTCTGTATCCCACCAATGCCCAGGCACGGGCGCTGGACTTCCTGCTGTGGCAGGGACGTACCGTCTACAATGCCGCCCTGGAACAGCGCATGAGCGCATGGCTGTGTACCGGGCGACGGGTAAAGCCCGTAGGGCCAAAACAAGCCCTGCGCGGGCACATTCCCCCCTTGGAGCAACCGCGATTGAGATAGCGGCAGACGCCCGAGCAAGATAGGGTCGCTCGTATTCCAAAAAAGGCCAGTTCTATGGCGGTTGCTCAGGAAAAC
>DAOUFU010000254.1:0-13398 GCA_034429275.1 Anaerolineae bacterium
ATCCCGCGCCGCCGGAGATTCTCCGGCGGCGCGGGCAGCTAGCGAACAGTCGCCTTGCTTCAGAACGACTGCGACTTGCTGATCTGGCCGAGATCGGCCCGATGAACGGCGCGCAACCCCGGAATCTCGGAAACCACGACGACCACCAGCAGGCAGGCGATTCCCACAAGTACAGGCACAGAACTTAGCCGGTTCACCTGGCCAAAGAACTCGGTCTGGTACGCATCGTTGAGCCAGAAGCCCGCATAGCGTCCACCGGGAAGGCCGATGCACACCCCGACAGCCGACATGATCAGAAGTTCCAAAGTGATCGTCAGGGCGATTTCGCGCTGCGTCGATCCCAGCGCGCGCAGAATTGCCAGTTCCTCGCGGCGCTCGCGTAGGCTGGCATTCACCGTGTTGAAGAGCAGTGCCAGGGTCAAGAGCAGGCCAAATGAGCCAAAGAGCACCGTATTGGTGCTGTAGTAACTGAGGTAGTGGGCTACATCGCGATTGTAGTCGTCCACAATTTCGCCCGATGTCACGCCGGGCAGGGCGATCACCGCATCTCGCACAGCAGTTTCCTGGCCTGGCTGAACGCGCACTAATGCCGTGTTGGTCGGAAGAACTCCGCCTGGAGTCCAGCGCGTGACCAACGCACGCGGAAGGTAGACCGGGCTGCCCACCGCTTGCGACACGACCCCGAGGACGCGAACCTGCCGTTCTTGATCGAATGCGCGTAGAGTCAAGGTGTCGCCCACAGCCACGCCGAGCACTCGCTGCGTGTTATGGCCCAGCCACACCCCGTCTGGAGAGGAAAATGCTTTCGCGCCACGCATGGTCTCCAGGGTGAAAAACGGTCGGTCTCCATCCACCACCACAGCTACGGTATCAAAAGGCGTACCATCTGCGCGTGCGATCGAGATCGGGCCGATCAAAGCGGCCCGCACTTCCGCTACACCGTCGAGCGCGGCTACCTGGGCAGCGCGCGCGTCATCCGGCAGCAGGGTGGAAAAATCCACCCGCAGGTCAAACGCCGGGATGGCATAGTAATTGTTGAAATTGCGTTCGAGCGTTTCAAGCATCGTCAGGGCGGTGAACAGCATCATCGCACCGGCGATCACGCCTATAGCGGTGCCGATCGCGCGGCCCGGTGTGCGCAGCAAGTTGCGCACCGTCTGGCGCACGGTGAGCGGCAGGAATCGCAACGGCAAACGGCTGACGGCGTGAGGTGTCTTGGGCGTGGCGGGGCGCAGAGCTATTCCCGGCGGAGTGGCGGACTGAACCCAGGCCGGGTATGCGCCTGCTACCGTTGAGCTTGCCGTGACGATCAGCAGACCCAGCAAGATGAATGGAATCTGCGGCGTATTGACGAAGCCGGGCAGCGTGCCCCCTGCCACAAAATCCAGAAAGGTATACATGAACCAGAACGAATTGAGATAACCCAGAACACTGCCAACCAGCCCGCCGGTCAGCCCGATGATGAACCCAAATGCCAGGTAGTGAATGACCAGCTCGCGCCGGGTGATGCCCATCGCGCGCATGGTGCCAATGCGCTGCCGCTCGCCTTCTACCATACGCGCCATCAAAATGCCGGTGATGATGGCTCCACCGGCCAGGAACAAGCCGGAAAAGAAGATCATGATGGGGAAGTTGCCGTTGATGTTGGCCTGGATCACCCCGCCGCTTGGCGTCTGAAGCCGGGAATAGATCACCGGTGGAGTTGGTCCGGCGAAGATGGTGGTTAGCGAGCGGCGCATCTCGTCTTCGATGGCACTGTGATCGGTTTGAGAGTCTCCTGTCAGCCGGATAGCAATGTCGTTGATAACTCCCTGCTGATCCGTCAGAGTGGCCAGTTCGCTGTAGGGGAGCCATGCCACTCCGAACGTGGAAGGTGTGGGCCAGGGCGAGGTGGAACCGCGCCCGGCGACCAGGTATTCCGGGTTGAAGACTAATCCGGCAATGCGAAACTCGTGGAAGGTCCCCCCCACCATGACGTTGATCGTATCTCCTGGCTCGAAGTGGTGATAGCGTGCGAATGAGTTGAGCAAGAGCAGTTCTCCCGGACCGTGGATCGCACTTCCTTTGACAATATCCGTCCGGTTGACAGATGCCTGGGCCTGATCGGGCAGAGAAATCAGGCGCAAGCTAAGCAGGTAAGCCTGATCAGGATCGACCTGCAAGCCGCCCTCCACAATCAGGCGACCTTCGACATAGGCAACGCCGGGCAGGGCGCGGACTGCCTCGAGTTGTTCCGGCGTGGCGGAGTCGGTCTGAACCTGGAAGTCCATGTAGCGCAGGTCGTCAAACGTGTTGTAAAGCGACTGGACGAGATTGACCGCTGCCGGGTACATTGCGCCGTAGAAGGTGGTACCCAGTGTGACTATCACCCAGACGGCCAGGAACTGGCCCCGGTTGGCTTTCAAGTCGCCGATGAGTTTGCGCCGCAGGCTCTTGAGCATCGTCTTCCTACCAGTCGATTTCGTCCGGTTCAAACGGATCGGGGTTGGCGATGATGTGCTGTACATGGCCGCTGCCCAGCCGAATCACCCGGTCTGCGATACCGGCGATGGCGGAGTTGTGTGTGACGATCACAAAAGTGTGACCGGTTTCGCGGTTCAGCGCCCGCATGACCTTCAGCACCTCGATGCCGGTCTCGGCATCCAGGCTGCCAGTCGGCTCATCGGCCAGGACCAGCGATGGCTGCTTGGCAAGCGCGCGCGCAATGGCGACACGCTGCTGCTGCCCGCCCGAAAGCTGACCGGGGTAGTGATGCAGGCGATCGCCCAGGCCCACGCGCGCCAGTATCTCGGCGGGATCGGCAGCGCCGTTGCTGCTCATTTCGGCGGCTAATGCGACGTTTTCGAGCGCGGTCAGGGTGGGCAGCAGATTGAAGAACTGGAAAATGAAGCCCACCCGGTGACGACGATAGGCGGTGAGCTGGCGCTGTGTGAAACGAGCGATATTCTCACCGTCGGCCAGTACTTCACCACTGTCTGGGGATTCCATGCCACCGAGGATATTGAGCAGCGTCGTTTTGCCGCTGCCGCTTGGCCCCAGCACCACCGCCATTTCCCCGGCTTCGATGGTCAGCGATGCGTTGTCGAGTGCGGTAATCGTAGTGTCTGCCATCGGGTACACTTTGCGCACACTGCGCATCTCAATCTGACTCATCGTCTCGATCTCCTGAATGCTCTGGATACAGGATCGGCCTGGTGGGGAGCAGGCACGATACATATCGCACAGTAATGTAAAGATGACGATATATTGCGTTTCGTAACTATAGTATCATGAAGAATTTTTGAGAGTCAAGCGGTCAGGACCAAGCTCCTAACGTTCGCTCCTTTTTTGCGTGTTTTCATTTGACGAATCGTTCTGCGCGATGGGGAGATTGAGGGAACATATTGCAAAAAAAGGCTGAGTGATTTACCATGATTACGTGGCGTAATATATCGTCATTGTTGCCCCTGTATAGAGGTAAATGAATCATGGCTCTTGAGTTGGAACGCGACTTGACCACCCTGGAATATATCGTGCTGGGGTTGATCGGTGAGGCTCCGCAGTCGGGTTACAGCATCATCAGTACGCTCGAAACGGGAACGCACCGGTGGAGCGCGAGTCCTGGCTCGATCTATCCGGTGCTGAAACGGCTGGAAAAACAGGAACTGATCCTGGGTGAGCTTGAGATTGTGTACGAGACTCGCCCGCGCAAGATGTATCGCCTGACCGTCAGCGGTGAAGCCTTGTTGGATGCCTGGCTGCGTGGCCCGCTCAAAGAAAGCGAAGTGATGGATGAGCGTGACATTGTGCTGGTCAAGTTTCTCTTCGCCGAAAAGCGCCTTTCGCGCCAGGAAGTGCTGAACTGGCTGGACGAATACGAAAAGCGGACCGAAGCGTTTGATGTGCGGCGGCGCATCTTCTACGAGCTGACCCAGAGCGAGAGTTCGTTGCACCAGCAGTTGATCCATGAAGCGACAATGATGGAGATCAACAGGCAGCGCACCTGGATTCAGATGGCGCGCCACCGGTTGGAAGGGGAATTCCGGCGCGCTTCGCCCGGTTAGTCGGTCAGCGCGCGGCCCGGCGTTTTTCCGATTGCCAAACGGGGCGCGGCGCGGTAGGATTGCGCGCCGTATTCGCAATCTGAGGAGGGGGCTGGAGACAATGACGGTATGGGCGATGGCACACACTCCTATGCGCCGCGAAGCTCACCACCTCCGCGTCCTGCGATTTTGGCTCGCGGGGGTATGGGGATTGGGGCGGGGGCGCTGACCCTTCTGGCGGCGGTAATTGCCTTTTGGCCCCAGGCAGACAGCACCCTTCCCGAACGAACACCAGCGCCCAGCGCGACTACACAGCCGGTTCTGCTGGGCATCGCGGCAGTGGAGTATGCGACTGCGCTGCCTACCATTCCTCCCCCGCCTGTGATTCCCACCGTGAATTGGATGTACCCTACGGCGGCCAGCAGCACGGTGGACTCGGCGTTGGAGCAGGCATCGATTGGCGGTTCCGTTCTTGACGGTGCCGCTATTGTGCGCCGGATCAATCCCTTCACTATCCAACCGGCACGCCTGCGCGACCGGGTTGTGACCTATACGGTAAAACCGGGCGATAACTTGCGGCTGATCGCGGACCGGTTCGGAATCAGCGAATCGACGATCATCTGGTCGAACGAGCGATTCTATGTCAACGCGATGCAGGTTGGCATGGAACTGACGATCTTGCCGGTGAATGGGGTTTATCACCAGGTCCTCGAACCGCAGACTATTGCGTCAATTGCCGAGCAGTACGCGGTTGATCCCTACGCTATCATCGATTCGGAATACAACACGCTGTTTGGGGCCTCGCCGCAGAACGTGCTGCCGGTAGGACTGCGCGTCGTGGTGCCGGGAGGAACCGGCTCCACAGAACCCATCTACTGGGACCCCGGCATCGAGATGGTGGCCAGCGCAGGCAGCACGGGAGCATCCGCCACGTTTGGAGGGGACGATCCAGGCGCGTGTGGCCGCCAGACGGTCACCAACGGGTCGCCACCCTCTACCTCGCCTATCCGCGCGCGATATACCATCACGCAGGATTATTCGTGGACTCACGGGGGGATCGATCTGGCGGTGCCGCCGGGGACGTCGGTCTATGCGGCGGGCGGAGGAACCGTAGTCTTTGCGGGGTGGAGCACCTGGGGTTATGGCTACGCCGTTGTGATTGCACACGGCAGCACCATGAGCCTCTACGGTCACCTGAACGGGCCGCTGGTCCGATGTGGGCAGGTGGTCAGCGCAGGGCAGGGCATCGCGGTCACCGGCAATTCGGGTAATTCCAGCGGGCCGCACCTGCATTTCGAGATTCGCGGCTCGGATGGCCGGCCCGTCAGTCCCTGGAGCTATCAGTCATTTTGACCGGGCATAGTCCATCGGTTCAGCATCCGGTGCCGAGATCGGTGACGACCAGGTAGCTCTGAATACTTTCCGAGACCAGGCGTCCGTCGATGGTGGCGGTGACGTTGGCATAGATGATGTAGAGGCCCGGAGTGATCCCGGTGGTATCCGCGACAAGCTGCACCCGGTCGCCTACGCGCGCATCTGGGGGCAGGACTTCGACCGATGGGCCGCCCGGCGGAACGGCCACCGCCACATTGACCGGGAATGTTGTGGTGGGATAGCCCGTATTGAGCACCTGGAATTCACCCAACACGATCGGGCCTGGGCATTGAGTGCTGACCTCGGTGGACATGTTCTCGGCGTACAGGGTCAGCCGTGGTGTATAGGTGCTGAAGCGGCGCGGCATGGCGGCCACGCGATCAAAGACCGGCAACTTTTCTCCCTTGCTGTTCAGCACGCTGAACCAGCGCATGTGGCTGCATGGCGGGTCCACACTGAAATCGTAGAGCGACCAGTTCAGGTTCCACAGAAACATCGGCCCGGCCCAGGGCCAGTTGCGGTCGGCCCAATCAAAGGCGCGTACCGTGTAATCGGCCTGGGTCTGGGCGGAGACGCGCATCCACGCAAAGCCGCTGAAATCGGGATCGTTATCAGAACATTGAACGCCCTCTTCCGCCGGATCGCGCAGCCAGCCGAATTCCGTCAGCCAGATCTGCTTGTCGTAGATGCCGCGCTCTTCGAACAGCGCGCGGACCAGCTCCACCCGGCGGAAGACCAGCGTATCGACCGCCGGTTCGGTTTCTGGCGGGGCGTTGTAGCCATAGGGATGGTATCCGAACGCATCGAACCACTGGGCCGCGCCATTGTCGAGCATCTCTGCCGTGTAGTCGAGATCGCTGATGGCCCTGCGGTCGCCGGTGGTGATCGTGGGCGCTAGACCGCCCGACACGACGATAATTGACGGGTTGGCCGCTTTGATCTGAGTATAGGCTACCCGGAGCATCTGCGTGTATTCCCAGGCGTTTGGTCCGTGAGGCCATTCCACCGCGAGATTGGGTTCATTGTGGACCTCGATGGCATCGACACCAAGTGCCGCCAGTTCGATGGCTCGCTGGTTGACGCTGGCCCGAAAGGACTCCCAGTTCTCAGGCCAGGGCAGGTCCATGCGGAACAGGATACGCTTGTCGGGGAATAACCCGATTTGCCCGACATCGTAGAGCTTCACCCAGTCCATTCGGAGCTGGGCTACCAGCGCGGGATCAACCTGGGTATGGGGGCCAATGTGGATACCGTACCCCAGGTGAGGTGGCGGAACCTCGCGGCTTTGAGCTTCGGAGGGAGTCAAACCCGACAACGGACTCCACAGGACGATCACCAAAAGGCCGAGGACAATGCAGCGATGAAAAGTGGACCGGCGCGGCATAGACAATCTTTCGTTCACGAGTCGGTAGATGACGCCCATTGTAACAAAAATCTGGTGAACGCGCGCCCGGCCCTGACAGTGCTACCCCGTGACCGGCAGACGATTGCCTGACGTGAGCAAACAAGTCATGGTTGTGGGGTATCATTGGCACGTCGGGTGGGGTGCGTTATAGTCAGGCCCCTGGGACTTTGTCGCACGATGGAGATCGTTGATTATGAACCTGGTGGTTGTATTGCCCACATACAACGAGGCCGAGAACCTGGAAAAGATGGTTAGTACGCTGCTGGCTTTGCCTGTCGAAAATCTGTCGGTTCTGGTGGTGGACGATGGCTCACCTGACGGGACAGGGCAGATTGCGGATAATCTGGCCGCGCAGCACTCTGGGCGGGTGCATGTCATGCATCGTTCCGGCAAGCTGGGCCTGGGCACGGCGTATGTTCAGGGCTTTCGCGAGGCGATGGACAAGCTGGGTGCGGATTATGTTCTGCAAATGGACTGTGACTTTTCGCACTCGCCCGAATACATCCCACAGATGATCGAGACGATGGAAAGCTGCGATTGTGACGTAGTCATCGGCTCGCGCTACGTCAAAGGTGGGCGTCTGGATGATGAATGGAGCGCGGGGCGCAAGTTGCTCAGTTGGTGGGCCAACAGCATTTATGTCCGGCTGATTCTGCACACACGCACCAAAGACGCGACTGGCGGATTCCGGCTGTGGCGGGCGGCAACGCTGCGCGGACTGGATCTGGATCGCATTCGCTCGAATGGCTATATCTTCCAGGTGGAAACGATCTACGTCGCGGAAAAGCTGGGTTATTCCTCCAGTGAAATCCCGATCTACTTTGCAGACCGTAAGCGTGGTACCTCTAAGATGAGCTTGAAGGTGCAGGTCGAAGCCGCTTTGCGAGTCTGGCAGGTATGGGCACGGCATCGCCACCTGACACCCGCGATGCGCCACCGGTCGGCAGGTTAAGCGGCGGGCCGCCAGGCAATTGTTGACCGGACCTCATATCCACAAGTGAAGGCGCGCATGATTCGGCGTACTGTTCCCGATCTGGCTCTGCTGCTGGGGTTGCTGCTGCTACCCCTGCTTTTTTTCGCCCCGGTGACGCTAGGAAGCCGTACCCTGATTCCGGCGGACAACCTGTACCAGAATCAACCCTGGGCCAGTGTGCGGGCGGCGGTGGGTGTGCCGGATGTCCCACACAATGCGCTGCTTTCGGACCTGGTGCTGCAAAACTACCAGTGGAAAATGTTCCTTCGCGCCCGTTTGAGCGAAGGGACACTGCCGCTCTGGCAGCCAGAGCAGTTTGGCGGCGCGCCTTTTCTGGCTGCCGGTCAGCATTCGGCCCTCTATCCGTTCAGTTTAATCTATTACGTTATGCCGCTGCCGCGTGCCTATGGCTGGTTCACCGTCAGCCAGTTGTGGCTGGCCGGTGCGATGATGTACCTCTTTGCGCGCGGGGTAGGGCTTCGTCGGATCAGCGGTATGGTGGCCGGAGTGGCCTACCAGTTCAGCGCGTTTTTCATCGTGAGCGCAGTCTTCCCTATGATGATTGCCGGAGCGGCCTGGCTGCCCCTGCTGCTGCTCATGATTGAGTTTGTGATCACGCGCCGCCCGGTGCGTGGAGATCGGCCTGCAACCGTGCCCTGGGTCGCTATTGGCTCGGCAGCGTTGGCGATGAGTATCTTCGCCGGGCATATCGAGATTACCTATTACACCCTGATCGTAATGGCGCTCTATGCGGCTGGGCGGCTGATCTGGGAGTGGTGGCCACGGCGAACAGCATGGCGGCGAATGCTGCGACCGTCAGGCGCACTGTTGGCGATGGTCGCGCTGGGAATGGGGCTGGGCGCGGCGCAGTTTATCCCACTTTACGAATTAGGGGCGCGCAGCTTTCGCGAGTCGGCTTCCGATTTTGCCACAGTGCAGGGCTATGCATTCCCGGCCCGGCATGTTGTCAAATTCCTTCTCCCTAACGCCTATGGCAGCCCGGCACACCACGGTTACCGCGATGTATTCAGTGGCGACTGGGTGGTTCAAGACTGGCTGCGCGACGATGGCGGCGGGCGAGTGACTCGTGTGACCGATACTGCCTTCGGCATCAAGAATTACGTCGAGGGTGGGGCGTACATGGGTATTCTGGTCATGGCGCTGGCCGGGATTGGCCTGTTCGATGCGCTCGTGCGATGGCGTGCAGGTCGATTGCGCGGGCGCGACCAGGGCGCTGAACGGCGGCCTCCCATCGTTCTTCTGCTGACTGGACTGGGGGCCTTGGCGCTCAGCTTCGCGTTTGGACTGCCAACCTACGCGCTGATCTATTACGTGTTCCCCAGCACGAATCAGCTTCACACACCGTTCCGGTGGGTCTGGCCGCTGACGTTCTGCGTGGCGGCATTGGCCGCATTCGGCGCAGAGGCGATCAGCCGGGCGGCGGAGCATCATCCCCAGCGGAGCGGGTTCGGGCGCGGCGTGGCACGCCTGGGGTGGGGCATGATGGGCGTAGGGGTGATCGTGCTGGCTGCGCTGGCGATCAGCCGGATCGCCTACAACACGTTCAATGGGGCCATTTCGCAGATTTATCAGGGACTGGCCGGGGCCGCATCGGTTTTCCCTGATGCACGCGCCTTTTACAGCTATGAATTCTGGAATGTGCTGCTGTTCGGCGTGATGATACTGAGTGCGGGCGCGGTGATCCGGCTCAGCCGGTGCCCCTTCCGACTGCCCAGGCGGCTAGGCGGGCGTCCGGCCTGGGAACCCCTGGCGGTCCTGGTCATCGTGCTGGATCTGATGATCGCCGGATGGGACTTCAACCCCAGCGCCGATCCCGCCTGGCTGGATGTGAAGCCGGACGCGGTAGCGTGGCTGGAAGCGCGCCAGGATGCGGGCGAGGTCTTCCGATATACGACCTATAACTGGGGCGGGAATCCGCTGCATGCCAACAGCACCTGGCAGTATGGCCTGCACGATGCGCGGGGCTACGACAGTCTCATCCCAAAGCAGTATGCCGACTATATGCAGTTGATCGCGCCGCAGGGCTTGCTGCACAATCGCATCGAGCCGGTGTTCTACGACAATCCGCAGGCGTTGGCCTCGCCGCTGCTGGACCTGCTCAATGTGCGGTATGTGGTCACAGACTGGCTGATTGAAGACCCAGACGTGCTGGGCTACAGCGAAGTTTATACTGATAGTGCGCTGCGAATCTACGAGAATCTTGACGCGCTGCCTCGCGCCTATACTCTGCCGTACTTCGATCTGACCCAGGAACAGTGCGGCGCAATGCCGGACGATTTCGCCACCATTGTGACCAGCCCGGCTTTCGAGGCCGATCCGCGCCGGGTGGTGATCGAGGGGTTTGCATCGGGCGACGACTGCGAGCTGGTTTATCACTGGCCGGAGCCACAGCACGAAGCCGATCCGCAGCCCGCTGCCATCACGTATTATGGCGCGATCGAAGTCGTGATCGACAGCACGGTAGAGCGCGAGTCCTGGCTGGTGCTGGCCGACAGTTACTACCCCGGCTGGAAGGCATTTGTTCGCCCTCAGGGCGGCACCGAAGCCGATGAACAGCAGGTCGAGATTCACCTGGTCAATGGCAATTTTCGCGGGGTAAGGTTGGAGCCGGGCGCGTGGACGGTGCGCTTCCGCTACAGCCCGACCAGCTTTCAGGTGGGGGCATTTGGCTCGTTCTTGAGCGGGATGCTGATCGTCTTTATGCTCATGTTGTGGTTCTGGCGGCGCACCTATCGCGAAGAGGGACAGGGCGATCATGCCCGGCGGATCGCCAAGAACAGCCTCGCGCCGATCATTCTGAACCTGTTCAATCGCGGCATCGATTTTGCTTTTGCGTTCATCATGCTGCGCATCCTGGGACCTGCCGACGCCGGAATCTACTACTACGCGATTGTGGTTTTTGGCTGGTTCGATATCCTCACCAATTTTGGTTTGAATACGCTGCTCACCCGCGAAGTGGCGCGGGATCGAAGCTCTGCCGGGCGCTACCTGTTCAATACAACGCTTCTGCGGCTGGGCCTGAGCATGTTCTCGATCCCGGCGCTGGTGATCTTCCTGGTGCTTCGCCAGGCAACGGTTGAGCCTGCGCTCGAAAGCCAGGCGATCGCTGCGATTGTGCTGCTGTATATCGGGCTGGTGCCCAACAGCATCAGCACGGGCTTAACCGCCCTGTTCTACGCTTTCGAGAAAGCGGAGTATCCCGCCGCGATCACCACTGTCAGCACGATCGTGAAGGTGACGCTGGGGCTGGGCACGCTGTTGCTGGGGTGGGGCGTGGTCGGGCTGGCAGGCGGTGCGGTGATCACTAACCTGGTGACGCTCGGAATCCTGGGATGGCTGGCGCGCCCATTGGCCGGAGGTTTTGCATTTGGGAGCCTGGCGAGCGTGCGCCGGTCGTGGGATGGGGCATTGGTGCGGCACATGTTGAGCGAAAGCTGGCCGCTCATGATCAATCACCTGCTGGCGACCGTGTTCTTCAAAATCGACATTGTGCTGATGGAGGCGATCAACGGGAACACGGTGGTGGGGCAGTATTCGACGGCCTACAAATGGCTGGATGCACTGAACATCATCCCTGCGTTCCTGACGATGGCGCTGCTGCCGGTCATGGCGCGGCAGGCGCACGAGGATCGCGCAGGACTGAGGCGAAACTATCTGCTGGCGGTCACGCTGCTGGTGATGACGGCGCTGCCAGTGGCGGTGGTGACAACGTTTATTGCGGTGACTTTGATCCGTGTGCTAGGCGGGGCGGAATATCTTCCAGCGGGCGGGGTGGCCCTGCAATTGATGATCTGGAGCATCCCGATCGGCTGGATCAACAGCGTGACGAACTACGTCATCGTGGCGCTGGATCGTCAGCGAACACTAACCCTCGCATTTTTGATCGGAGTCACCTTCAACATCGTGGCGAATCTGCTGCTGCTCCCGGCGTACAGTTATCGGGCAGCGGCGATCATCACCATCCTGTCGGAAGGCGCGCTGTTTGTTTCGTTTGGGTGGATCATCCGGCAGGAACTGGGGCAGATGGGCTGGCCGCGTGCGCTGTGGCGCCCGGCGGCGGCTGCCCTGGCGCTGCTGGGAATGATGGCCCTGACCTGGGATTACGCACCTTTGCTCGTGCTGCTCGCATCTCCGCTGATTTACGGCGGCGTG
Organism: Anaerolineae bacterium; assembly: GCA_034429275.1. Lineage (GTDB taxonomy): Bacteria > Chloroflexota > Anaerolineae > Aggregatilineales > Aggregatilineaceae > DAOUFU01. The sequence goes on from DAOUFU010000254.1 coordinate 11,948, forward strand.
CTGCTGGCGTTACGCCCGTTTGGCGCTGAGGAATTGGCGCGGTTGGGGCCGCTGCTGCCCGGTCCACTGCGCCGCAGACTGATGAGCGGTTCGCTTGCCGAATGACGGCAACTAGAAACAAAAATCCGGGGCCAACCCGGATCTTTGTTCAAATAATGTATGCGTGTTTTGAGAAAGTGAGCGCTCTCAATGCGCCCGCATCACTATTGGGATGGTGAGGTTTCGGTAGATGAGGCGAACTGCGTCCTCGAACCGGTCAATCGTCGGTATTGCGGTTGGCGGCTACCGGCGCATCGCTTTTGAGCAATACCACGCGCAACTGACGCTGGTTCATCAGGCGGCGCACAACGGGATTGCTCTGGACCGGCAGCGAGATCACATGGCCATCTTTGGACAGCTCAAAATGATACACATCGACGCGTCGCATCCCGCCGTGCCAGTGTTCCTCTAACCCAACAACCGTGCTCAGGGTCCACCCTTCGGCAAGATAACGCATCAGCACATCTGCCGGGGCGTAGGCCTGGGAACTGGGCGACCAGTGACGGCGTGTGTCGATCGCACTCAGTTCCGCCTCAATGAATGACGGATTTGCTCGACCCATTAGAACATCCCTCCTCGAAAAACAGCTACTTTCAGGCGACTACCAATACACAGACCCATACACCAAAGAATCGAGCAGGGTTAATGATGCGCATGTTTCTTGAATAAGCATTAAAAGAGAAACAAACTATTTTAACGGTATGCTCAGTTTATCTCTCGTGAAAAATTGCGCTGCTTGACCCTGGCGTATTGGGAAGCTAGAATACCCTTCGTATGGCTTAATTATATCACACAAGAGGGTAAGTGCGTGTCTACAGTTGTTGAGATTGCCAATCTGGCACAGTATGAGGGACAAGAGGTCACGCTGCGCGGCTGGCTGTATAACAAGACGGAAAAGGGCCGCCTGATCTTTTTGCTGGTACGTGATGGGACAGGGATCGCGCAGTGTGTTGTGTTCAAAAAAGACGTTTCTCCCGAAGTCTTTGAACTGGCGCACAGCCTGACCCAGGAATCTTCGCTGGTGGTGAGCGGCGTGGTACGCAAAGACGAGCGCGCGCCGGGGTATCCGGGCGGCTACGAAGTGGGGATCACGGCGCTGTCGCTGATCCAGCTAGCCGAAGAATACCCGATCCAGCCCAAGGAACACGGGGTCGAGTTCTTGATGGACAACCGGCATCTGTGGGGCCGGTCGTCGCGCCAGTGGGCGATTCTGCGCATCCGGGCGACGATTGTGCACGCGCTGCGCTCGTGGCTGGATGATCACGGCTACCTGCTGGTCGATACACCCATCATCACCCCGGCAGCAGGCGAGAATACCACCACGCTGTTCGAGATCGACTATTTCGATGCCAAAGGTTACCTGGCGCAAACGGGGCAGCTCTATAACGAAGCCAATATGGCGGCCTTTGGTA
>DAOUFU010000255.1:0-16544 GCA_034429275.1 Anaerolineae bacterium
TCCCATTCCAGGGTGAACTGGCCGATCTCGAACACGCCTTCCAGGTCCACCATCAGCCACTGATCGTCGGCGTACTGGGTGGACCAACGGGTGGTCTCAACGCCATCGACTGCATACTCGGCCAGGTAGCCCTGGCTTTCGAGCGTGGACGCGGTGATCGGCTTGCCCAAAGCCACATTGCCCCGGTTGGGATCGGTCACCTGGACGACGAAAGCGGCGCTGGAGCTGTTGCCCGCGGAGTCGGTCGCGGTGACTTCGAGGCTGCCCGTGCCCACCTGCCCCACGGTGAACGTGAGCAGCAGTTCGCCCGCCTCGGAGATCGACGGGGTGATCAGGTCCGGGTTGGTGTTGAGCGTGATTTCGTAGCTGAGGTTGTCGCCGTCCTCAACATCCTCAAAAACGTCGGCCAGGGTCGCGGCGACCGCCTCGGCCTGGGTATTGGGCACAAAAACATTGTCAATCGGGGCGGTGATGACAGGGATTCGGTCGAGATCGCCCAGGTCGATCACCACGTGCTCCGGTGCAATCTTGAAGATCGTGATCAGGCCGGGCTTGGCATCCAACATACGGCCAAACACATCGTCCTGGTAATAGCGCCAGGCCATCGCGCCAGCGTAGCCGTTCTCGTACAGGTTCTGGTACGACTCGATGCTGTTGCGCATGATGCGCCCTTCGGGCCGGTAGCCGCGACCGAGGTCCTTGATGCCTGCGGCGGGGAATTCACCGATCAGCAGGGGCTTATCCAGCTGCCAATGGGACGCGGGATTGTGGAAGGGTGAGGTATCGTCGCCGAAGTGTTCCTGGTAGAAGTGCACCTGGTAGAAATCGAGCGTGCCCAGCTCATCCCCGCCCGCCGCGATCAGGCGCTCGTCGGTGGAGTAGTTGGTGAAGCCGTCCACCTCGGTCAGCACGCGCAGATTCCACGAGCCGTTGGTCACTTTGGCCTGAGGATCGGCACGGTGAATGGCCCCGGCCAGCAGGTTCGTCCACTGCTGGATATAGGGCATGGTGGTGCGGACCTCGCTCCAGCCAAATTCTTCGGTCATGCCTTCCGGCTCGTTGCAGATTTCCCAGGCGATGATGCCGGGATGCCCGGCCAGCGCAGTGACCAGCGGAGTCAGCGCGTTGTCGATATAAGCCTGGGTATAGGCAGGGTCTTCGATCATCAGCTTGTTCCACTCGGTCGGAACGCCTTCCTGGGTGCGCACCATGTCGAACGACCACAGCGTCGGCAGGACCAGCACGCCGCGCTCATAGGCCAGGTCTACCGCGCGCTTGAAGTTCTTGATGTCGTTTTCGCCCAGGCCGCTCACTTTGCCGTCGTCGCCGTAGACCGGGCTGGCGCTGCCGTTGACATGCAGCCACCAGCGCACCGAGTTGCCGTGCGCGCTGGCGATGTCATCCATGATGGCGACCCAGGTCGTTTCGTCGAAATCCTTGAGGTCGTATCCAAACTTGATCCAGCCCAGGTTGATTCCGTTCAGGAACAGCTGCTGTCCCCGGTGCTCGATGAACTGAGGCGGGCCTTGCTGGGGCTGTCCCTGCCGGGCCAGCGCCACCGAAGTCATCCCCGGCAGGGCCAGGGATAGCACGATCACCAGTACTGCCAGACGCTTGAACATGATATTCTCCTAAAAACGGCTAAGTACGGTCATTCAACAGAAAACTCCGCAGCCCTCGCCGCCGGGGTGACGACGAGGGCTGCGCCAGGGTTATAACTCGGACGTTTCCTTCACGAAGGCGATGATCTCATCGACATAGCCGAAGGCCAGGCCGGTGACGGTATCCGCCGCGCCGTAGTAGATGGCGATGCGCCCGGTTTCAGCGTCGGCCAGGGCCGCGCAGGGGAAGACTACGTTGGGCACATCGCCCGCGTTTTCGTACAGCGTCTGCGGCGACATCAGGTATGGGCCGCCGCGATAGATCACCTTCCAGGGCTGGTCGAGATCGAGCAGGGCCGCGCCCATGCTGTAGACAAAGCCGTTGCACGAGGTCAGCACGCCGTGATAGATCAGCAGCCAGCCTTCGGATGTCTCGATGGGGATCGGACCCGCGCCGATCTTGGTGCTCTGCCAGGTCCAGGGCCGGGTGCCCATCACCCAGCGGTGGCGGCCCCAGTGAATCATATCCGGGCTTTCGCTGCAGAAGATGTCGCCAAACGGGGTGTGACCGTTGTCGCTGGGGCGGCTGAGCATGACGTATTTGCCGTTGATCTTGCGCGGAAACAACACGCCGTTCCGGTTGAAGGGCAGATAAGCATTTTCGAGGAAGTGGAACGACTCGAAATCGGTGGTGTAGCCGATGCCAATGGTCGGGCCGTGATAGCCATTGCACCAGGTAACATAATAGCGGTCTTCCAGCCAGACTACACGAGGATCGTAGCGATGAACGAAGGTGGACAGCTCGCTGTCGGTGAACTGCCACTCGATGGGATCGGGTGCGATGGTCCAGTGAATGCCGTCCTCGCTGCGCCCGGCGTGCAGGTTCATATAGCGGCGCGTGTCATCGACACGGAACACACCGGCGAACTTGCCCCGGAAGGGCACGGCGGCGCTGTTGAAAATGCTGTTGGAGCGGGGTGTCGCGTCGCGCGGAATGATCGGGTTGTGGCTGTAGCGCCACACCACCGCACTCGACCCGGCGGGCCGATCTTCCCAGGGGATGTTCGGCAGCGGGCTGCCGACAATCGTTTGTACCATAGCCTCATTCCTCGTCTTGGCTGCAATAAAAGGCCGAAAGTATGTCATTGTAGCCCGAAGCTCGCCCCCTTTCGAGGTCGAGATCTTGCCGGTCCGCCGGAGCGAAAAGGCTCACCACCCGGCACCCTTCTGCAAAACCGGCGAACCGGAGAGACCGGGAGCGCAGCGGCTACCCCTTCATCCCGGTCAGCGCGATGCCGCGCACAAACTGCCGCTGGAACAGGATAAACACGATCAGCGTGGGCAGCGAGACCACCAGCGCCGCCACCATCTGAATGCCCACCGAGGCCGCGCCGCTGAAGGCGTTGATCATCGTCGAGAGCACAAGCGGCAGCGTGCGCAGCTCTTCCGACTGGAGGATGACCAGCGGCCACACCAGGTTATTCCATTCGCCCAGGAACACGAAGATGCCCATCGCCACCAGCGCCGGGCCGATCAGCGGCAGCACAATCGTGCCCCAGATGCGGAACTCGCTGGCCCCATCCACGCGCGCAGCATCGAGCAGGTCATCCGGCAGCGAGATCATGTACTGGCGCAGGAAAAACAAGACGAACGCCTTGGGCAGCGCCGGGATGATCAGTGCGGCGTAAGAATCGATCCAGCCGATCTCTTTGACGACCAGGTAGCCGGAGATCAGCGTCACCTGCCAGGGCACCATCATCGACGAAATGAAGAAGATGAACAGCAGATTCCGGCCAGGGAACCGGTGCTTGGCGAGCACATAGGCCGCCATCGAGCCGACCAGCAGCACCCCCGCCGTGACCGACCCGGCCACCAACGTGCTGTTGAAGAAATAGCGCAGGAATCCCCCGCTGGTGTTGGGGAAGCGCTGGAACAACCCCTGCTGTTCGGTGTTCGTCGGGCCGCTGCGCGCGTTCACGTTGTAGAAGTTCTCCAGGGTGGGGTTTTCGATGATGAAGGTCGGCGGCACGCGGCTGAGTTCTTCCGCCGGTTTGAACGCGCCCAGGACCATCCAGTAATAGGGAGCCAGCATGATCAGGGCCAGCAGCAGCACAGGCACAAAGGCCAACCGCTTGATCAGGATGTCTTTGGGGGTCAGGTTCTCTACCATGGTCAGGCTTCCTCGCTGCTGCGACCGAGCCGCAGATTGATGAGAGTCAGGGCGAAGATGATGAAGAACATGATCCAGGCGATGGCCGAGGCATAGCCCAGGTTGAACTGCCTGAAGCCCTGATCGTAGAGGTACACCACGTTCGTCAGCGCAGAATCGAGCAGGCCGCCGATGCTCTCCGCGTCCCTGAACAGCACATAGACGGTCTCGAAGACCTGAAACGCCCCGATAGTCCCGGTCACCACCACAAACAGCATGGTGGGGCGCAGCAGCGGCAGGGTGATGTGGAAGAATTTCTGGCGCGTGGTCGCGCCGTCGATGCTCGCCGCCTCATAAATATCCGCCCCGATGTTTTGCAGCCCGGCCAGGAACAGGATCATGTTGTAGCCCATGCCTCCCCAGACGGCCAGCATGATCAGTACGGGCAAGGCCCAGGCCGTATTGCGCAGAAAAACAATGGTCCCCTCGGCTCCAAGCGCGTTGCGAATGCCATTGATCAGGCCGTAATCCTCTCCCCGGAAAATCCAGCTCCACACCACCGTCACCGCGACGGTAGACGTGACGGACGGCAGGAAAAAGATTGTGCGCAGCGTCATATTCAGGAAAGTCTGCTTTTGCAGTGAGAGGGCCAGCATCAGGCCAAACAGCACATTCAGCGCGACCACAAAGATCACATAGATGATCGTGTTGGTCATCGCCCGCCAGAAGCGGGGATCGCGCGCGCCGACAATATAGGTTTTGCCGAGGATTTTGTAGTGATCGAACTCGCTGTAACCCTGGCTGAGCACCTTGCGCGGGACTTCATATGCCTTTTCGCAGGTGACGCCTTCAGCCTCTTGATAAGCAGCCATCTCGCTGGCAATCACATTCTTCCGACCACAGCGATAGACCTGCTCACCGGTGTCTTCATCGATGCGATAGGGATACTCTTTGATCTCGATGCTGAGCAGCTTTTCGAAATTGGAGAAACCAACATAAACGGGAGGATTGTTCTTGACCCCACGATACTCGGTCAGGCTGAGATAGGCCGAGCCGACGATGGGAATCGTGACAAACACGACAAAGGGCACAAAAAACGGCAGCAGCATGAGGTAGGACACACGCGCCTTCCACAACCGCCAGAGCGCCTTGTGAACCCATCGCGTGATGGGGGTCGCCCCCCTGCGAACTGCATCAGTCTTGATCATGAAGCACTTGTCTTTTCACTCACCGGATCGACTGCTGGGGATGGGCGCACCCCTGGGCGAGCACCCTTCGGCGTGCGCTCATCCCCGCGAGACTCACACGAGAACTGAATTACCCGCCGTATTCGGCCAGGCCATCGTTGAGAATGGCCTCGATTTCATACAGCGTGTCTTCGAGGTCCTGGCCCTCGAACAGGGCAGCCTGAAGCTGGAGATTCGTGTCGTTGTTGGTTTCTTCCCAGCCGGGGCAGATGGGCGGTCCAACTGCGTCGGTCAACTGCGTATTGAGCGCCTCTTTGATCACATCGCCGCCCATGATGTATTTGCCCCATTCCGGCTGCGGCGGGACAAAGATGTTCTGGCGCTCGAAGTAGGCGGCAGTCTGCGCGGCGGCGGCTTCTTCGGTGCTCAGGAACTTCATGAAGTCGAAGGCCACATCGGGATTGGGCGAGAACGAGAAGATGCCCATGCCCTTGCCACCGATGAACGCGGTGAACTTGCCGCTGGGGCCTGCCGGCAGCGGAGCCACGGCCCACTTGCCCGCCAGGTCAGGATAGGATGCGTCGATGCCGCTGGCGGTCCACTCGCCATCGAAGACGATCGGGTAAGTGCCGGTCGAGAGACCGGTGCCGACATCGGTGCTTTCCGCCGGAGCACCCAGCTCCTCGTACATCTTCACGAACCGCTCCAGCGCGACCAGGCCCTCATCGCTGTTGATGGCCGCTGCCGAGCAGTCGTCTTCGTACCACTTGCCGCCAGCCTGGTAGAGAATGTTAGTGAAGCCCAGCCAGTTCGAGTTGCCCCAGACATCGGCGATACCCTTCGCGCCATTGGCTTGCAGCGCGGCGACGGCCTCATCCAGCTCTTCCCAGGTCTTGGGCGGCTCGCTGAAGCCAGCGGCTTCCAGCAGGTCCGTGCGATAGTACATCAGGAAGATATCGAGGTTATAGGGCAGGTAGTAAACGGCACCATCCAAGCCGACGATGCCCCCCCAGAAGCCGGGGTTGCTGATCTCGGCGATGGCGGCCACATCATCGGGGTATTTTTCCGCGAGGTTGACCATGCCGCCCAACTGGCCGAGGCTGATGCCCCAGGACATACCGCCCATCAGGATGTCGGCCCCTTCGCCAGCCGTCGTCGCAGTCAGCGCGCGCGCATAGGCATCGCCCCAACCGACCGCCTCGATGGTCACCGTGTTGCCGGTGTTGGCTTCCCAGATGTCGGCGGCAACGCCCAGGGCCGCCGCCTGCTGATCATCGCCCGTGAACCAGACGGTGATCGCCGTGCCCTGCCGCGCCGAAGTCGGGGCCGCAGCCACCGCCAGCGCCAGCAGCATCACGAGCGTGAGCAAGAGTGCGATTTTACGTTTCATGTCTTGGTATCTCCTCAGAACAGGTACATAAGAAGAAACTGGAAAAACAGGTATTTCGATGGTGTTGACTCGTTTGATCGAAGGCCCCTCCTTGCCACATTGAACGAGCCTGAAACCAGGCACGCATCGCGAACGGTCGCGCCGTGATGACAGGTGATTTCCAGGTAGACAACGTGGCGGAGTTGAGGTATCCTGAGGGTCCCAACCGGAAGATACACTCTTCCGCCACGCCGCCGGTGATTTCGATCGCTGGCGGCGTTGTTTGTTCAGAATGTTCAGTTCATTGAGCCGCCGTTCTGCTCGTGTTCTTTCTTCAATATCCGCACTGAGTCGCGCACAATCAGCCGCGTACTGATGGCGGTGGTCAGGCTCACCCGGTGTTCCAGCTCGGCCTGGTCGCACAGGTGGCGCACGGCCAGCGTGCCCATCAGCGTCTTGTTCACCTGGACCGTGGTGAGCGGGGGCGAGACTTCCTGGGCCAGATCGATGTCGTCGAAGCCGACAATGCTCAGATCATCGGGGATTTTCAGCTTGAGTTCCTGGGCCGCCGTCATGCAGCCAATGGCGACATCGTCATTGCAGGCGAAGATGGCTGTGATCTCCGGGGCACGTCGCAGCAGTCTAAGGGCAGCCTCGTACCCGCCCGCGCGGGTGAGCGGCCCGTCCTCGATATAGGTGGAATGGATGCCCGCCTGCTTGAGCGCGCGGGTGTAGCCCTTGCGCCGCTCGCGGATGCTCGGATACGCGTCCGGCGTGCTGCCGATCAGGCCGATGCGCGTGTGGCCTGCTCCGATCAGGTAGTTGACCGCGCTCAGTGCACCGTTCAGGTTGTCGGTGACGATGCTGTCCACCTGCAGGCCGGGCGCATAGGCATCGACCAGGACCACCAGGTCGGCCTGGGCGTTGATCTGGGCGATGGAGTCTTCGAGGAAGGTGCCCACAATGATCAGGCCGTCGATGTCGTTGCTGAAGAGCATGGCGGGCCACTGTGTGACCCGGTTGTATCCATCGACCTCGATGCTGGCGAACATCAGGTTGATCCCCATCCGCTGGCATTCGCGCTCGGCCCCGGCCAGCACGTAGGAATAGAACGGGTTGATGGCATAGAACAGGTCGGGGTCCTGCTTGATGACCAGGCCGACGGTGCGAAGTTCGCGGTTGGGGTGGCTGCTGAGCGAAGGCTTGAGCGGATAGCCCAACTTTTGCGCGGCCTCGAAGACGTGAGTCCGGGTTTCGGGGGCGACGCCGGGCTTGCGGTTGAGGGCCTGCGACACCGTGCCGAGGGAATAGCCGGTAAAAGCAGCGATGTCGCGAATAGTTGGGCGGGCTTTCTTGTTCATTTTTGTTCAGTTCTATTGCCTGAAATTTTTGTTTTTTTCAGTATAGACTCCCAGTTGCGGGTTTGTCAAGGCATTGGAAACGCTGGGGGCATTCCAAATTGGGGGCGAGGCCCTCGGCTGAGAGCAGCGCCCCGCAGACTCATACCCCCAAATGCCGCCCCGCTTGGCCCCTTGTGCGAAATCTTCTACACTTGGGGGCATGGGCATCGGCCCCCTTGAAAGTCCGACCGGCACGCGGGAGAGCACATCACCATGAGGAGCGAAGACCCCTCTTCCCCAAAAGTGCTCCAGATCTACCTGGAGATTTCGCAATACCCCATCCTGAGCCATACCATCCGCGAGCGTATGCGCGAGGAGTTGTTCTCACGAGGGATCATCAGCCGCGAGAACTTTGAAAACGAGGTGTTTCGCAAAGCGCTCGAATCACAGAGGCGCGAAGGGCTGACCGACCCGCTTTACGAGGAACCGGAGCTGGATTGGGACAAGCGCGTGCGCTACATCCGCGCCCACCTGACCGACTTCTACTTCGCCTACAACCTGCCCTACAGCGCCTTTCAGCGCATTTTGCAGGATGTGCTGCAAAACCGTGTGCCCGATCAGGGCGTGCGGCTGGCCTTCAACCCGGAGATCGCGCCGCTGCAGATGCTGCTCAGCCAGGGCGAGCGCTTTGAGCGCCTGCCCGAAGAGGACCAGGCGCGGGTGCGGCATCACCTGCGCGAGATCGTGGTGGTGCTGATCAAGGCCATGATCAGCGATCACCTGGGGTTTGTCGGGCTGGCGAAAGAAGTGTTCAAGGTCAGCGATCTCAAGACCATTCACGAGCGCATCCTGGGACACGGCAAGATCGGCGGCAAGGCGGCGGGGATGCTGCTGGCGTGGAAGCTGCTCCAGGAAGCGGGCGCGGAGAGTGGAATTGACCCGGCGGTCATCACCATTCCGGATTCCTACTACATCGGTTCCAACGTGTTCTACGAAGTGCACGAACTGAACGACTTGTTCCGCTTCATGAACCAGAAATACAAAACGCGCGAAGAGATCATCGCGGAATACCCCCTCGTTCAAGAGAACTACCGCCGCGCGCAGCTTCCCGAATATGTCGCCGATCAACTGCGCGAGCTGCTCGACCGGCTGGGGCCGGTGCCGCTGGTATTCCGCTCGTCGAGCCTGCTCGAAGACAGTTTTTCGACCGCGTTTGCCCGCAAATACGAAAGTCACTTCGTCTCCAACCAGGGCACGCCGGAGGAAAACTTCGCGGCAGCCAAAGACGCCATCCTGAGCATTTTTGCCAGCACGCTCAACCCCAATGCCCTGATCTACCGCCAGGAAGTCGGCCTGGTAGACTTCGACGAGCGAATGGCGGTGCTCATCCAGAAGATCGAGGGGCAGCACCACGGGCGCTACTACTTCCCAATGATCGCGGGCGTGGGCCTGAGCCGGAACCCCTTCCGGTGGAGTTCGCGCATCCGGCGCGAGGATGGGCTGCTGCGGCTGGTCTGCGGGTTGGGGACCCGCGCCGTTGACCGGGTCGGCTATGATTACCCGCGCATGATGGCACTTTCGCACCCGGAACTCCGCCCGGAAGCCGATGCCCGCCAGCAGCGCAAATATTCGCAGCACTTGATCGACGTGTTGGATACCCAAGAGGGAACGCTCAAGACACTGCCAATCACCGAAGTGATCGACGGAAGCTTCCCGGCGCTGCGGTTGATCGCCGTGCAAGACACCGGCGAAACACTGCGCCCGTTCGTCTCGCAGCCGCAAGACGTGGACCCCTCGGAGTTTGTGTTCACCTTTGACCCCCTGGCGCAGTGCAAGACCTTCACCTCGACCATGCGCAACCTGTTGAATTTCCTCGAACGCCGCTACCGGCATCCTATTGACATCGAATTCGCGGTGGAAGCGACCCAAACCTGGCCCAGGCCGGAATTCCGCGTCACGCTGCTGCAGTGCCGCCCGCTGAGCGAGCATCTTTCGGAAGTGGACCGGCGCGTGCCCAAGAACATCCCGGATGCCGATAAGCTGTTCTTCACCAACCGGCAGGTGCCCGAAGGCATCCTGGAACGCATCCGCTATATTGTCTACGTCAAGCCCGAAGCCTACCGCCGCATCCCCGATACAGTCATGCGGTTGGAGGTCGCGCGTGCAGTGGGGCGGATCAACGAGGCCTTCAAAGAGCGGAATTATATCCTGATGGGGCCGGGGCGTTGGGGAACCTCGAACCCACTGCTTGGCGTGCGGGTGACATCCGCCGATATCTATAACTGCCGCGCGCTGATCGAGATCGCCTATTCCGATGGCACCAGCTCGCCCGAAATGGCCTATGGCACGCATTTCTTCCAGGACCTGGTGGAGTCGAAAATCTTCCCGCTGGCGCTGTTCCCCTATGAAGACAGTGGCTTTTTCAACTGGGCATTCTTCAACAACGCGCCCAACTTGCTGGCAGACCTGTTCCCCTTTGATGCGGAATGGGAAGACGTGATCAGTGTGATCGACGTGCCGGAAGTGGCAAATGGGCGAATGGTCGAGATCATTATGGATGCCGACCACGATGAGGCCCTGGGCTACCTCAAGCGCTACGATTGAGCGCCAAATTCGCTCGCGCCCTGTGTCTTTTTAGCGCGTTGTGAGCATGGTCTTGAGCACGGGTTCGAGCACGGGTTCGAGCACGGTTTTGAGCACAATTTTGTGGCAAGGCAAGCCAGGAAGAATTACAATTGCTCCCGTGATTCCAGCGTGGGCTGGATTGGCTCCGGCAGGCGGCGAGCGCCCTGCCGTTCATGTTTGATTGGAAGGCCAAAAGAAACCTGCTATGGGAAAAGTATTTGTTTTGACCGCCCCTCGCACGCCCGATTACCAGACCTATGAAGATACCCCGCTCAAACCCGACGAAGTCCGCATCCGCACCCTGTATTCCGGCATCAGTGCGGGCACCGAACTCACGCTCTACCGGGGAACCAACCCTTACCTTTCCAAGCGGTGGGACGAAAGCCGCAGACTCTTTCTGCCCGGCACCGAGCCATCGCTGAGCTATCCCGTCACCAACCTGGGATATGAAGAAGTCGGCGAAATCGTCGAGGTGGGGTCCGAGGTCAGCGGTGTGACGGTTGGCACGCAGTTGTTCGGCACCTGGGGCCACCGGACTCATCACGTCGCCCCGCTGAGCTATGTGCTGCCGCGCCTCATGCCGCCGGGAGCCGATCCCATCTTCGGCATTTTCTCGCACCTGGGCGCAATCGCGCTCAATGGCATTCACGACGCGGCCATCCGCCTGGGCGATACGGTCGCGGTGTTTGGGCTGGGCGCGCTCGGTCAAATCGTCGCGCTGATGGCGCGGCGGGCGGGCGCGAAGGTCATCGCCGTCGATCTGCTCGACTCGCGCCTGGAGATGGCGAAATCGCTAGGGGCCGACGTGGTTCTGAACGCCCGGCATGGCTCTGCCGCCGAGACGATCAAGGACATGACCGAAGGGCGCGGAGCCGATGTGTGCATCGAGGTCTCCGGCTCGACGGCGGCGCTCAACGAGGCCATCCGCGCGGTCGCCTATTCGGCGCGGGTGGTGGCGTTGGGCTTCTTCCAGGGCGAGGCGCATCAGTTGGTGCTGGGCGATGAATTCCACCACAACCGCATCAGCATCATTTGCTCGCAAATTTCGGGCGTCTCGCCGGAACTGAGTTATCGCTGGAACAAGATGCGCCTGTGGCAGACGGCGGTCCGACTCCAGGCCGAGGGCGTACTCGATCTGCGCCCGATCATCACGCACCGCGCGCCCTTCTCCGAAGCCGCGAAGTTGTTCGAGGCGCTGGACCAGCGGCCCGACGAAGTGGTGCTGGCTGTGATGGAGTTTTAGGGTGGGTCTGGCGCGCAAGAAGCAGTCGCCAGAAGCGGTCGCCAGATGCGGTCGCAAGAAGCGAGCGCAAGAAGCGAGCGCAAGAAGCAAGCACAAAAGGATCACACGAGATCACCGGGGATGTTTCGCCGTCAAAAGGAGTCGTTGGGTCAATGAGTCGTCTTCGGATTGCCATCCTGGGCTGCGGCAACTATGCCAACCGCCACGCCCAATATCTTGCACAGATGCAAGACGAATGTGAACTGGTCGCGTTCTGCGACCGACATGACGAAAAAGCCCGCGCATTCTCCGCACAGTATGCCGGGGGCCGGGCGGAGGTGTTCAGCGATTTCCGGGCAATGCTGGATCGGCAGGCGCTCGATGGGCTGGTGATCGCCGTGCCACCCTACGGCCACAGCGACGAAGTCGAGCGGGCCGCCGAGCGTGGGATCCACATCCTGATCGAAAAGCCGATCGCGCTGACGCCGGAGCACGGCTGGCGCATGGTGGAGGCTGCCGAAAAAGCCGGGATCAAGACCCAGGTGGGGTTCATGTACCGCTTTGGGGAAGCCGTCGAGCGGCTGCGCGACATGATCGCCAGCGGCGAGGCGGGACCGGTGGCGCTGATGAGCGCACGGTACTTCTGCAACGCGCTGCACGCTGATTGGTGGCGCGACCGCACAAAATCCGGCGGGCAGTTGTTCGAGCAGGTGATCCACATGTTCGACCTGCTGCGCTTTGTGGCGGGCGATGCTGCCGCCGTCTACAGCCGCCAGGAAAACCTATTTCACCAGGATGTGCCAGGCTACACAGTCGAAGACGTGAGCGCCACCGTCGTCAGCTTTGCCAGCAAGGCGCTGGGCGTGGTGTATGCGACCAACAACGCCATCCCCGGCAAATGGATCAACGATTACCGGGTGGTAGCGCGGTACCTGACGGCGGATTTTGCGGACGCTAACCACGCCACCTTCACCTTCACCGGCGGTGAAGAACGACCGCCGCTGGTCATCGCCTCGGACCGCGACTTCCGGCGGCGAGTGATCGAAGACTGGCTGAACGCGATCCGCACGGGCGGCGAGACGCGCACACCCATCCGCGAGGGGGCAAAGTCGCTGGACCTGGTATGGGCCGCGACTCAGTCCAACGAGCGGCGGGCGGAAGTCGCGCTCTAGCCCGGCCCGACACGGGCTGGCCCGACACGGGTTGACCCGGCAGAACAGCTCAGGCTGAGGGCTGGCCCCGCACGGGCTAGCCCCAGGAGTCCTGCACCACGCAGGCAAGTGCGGCATTGGGCCACGCGAACCAATGCCGCGAGACGACGTCGCCAGTTTGCGCGTCGCAGGCTTCGGGCAGCGCGCCATCCCAGCGTGCCGCCCGTTCGATGTGTGCCCAGGCGCGGCGCTCGCGTTCCTGGTCGCCCAGCAGCCGGGCGATCAGCAGGTCTTGGGCATCGCCCAACGGCCAGGGGGCGCGCGTGTGGACTGACCCCAGCCGCCCGGTATAATATCCGCCCACATTAGCCTCGGAAAAGGCAAATGCGATCGTGGCCCGCCACACGGGATCATCCGCCGGGCAGAATCCCCACACCGGCGCGAGCACCAGCGGGAAATCGTTGGCGTCGTGATAGCGGTGATGGTGTCCCGCCCCGTCGATGGCATAGGCAAACATCGGCTGCCCATCGCCGGGCACGGTGAACCATTGCAGCGAGTCGCGGTGAATGTCCTCCACAATATCCGCCAACCGGCGATCTTCCAGCAGGCGGGTGATTTTGCGCAGAGTGTGCCACATCAGGATGTGGCTGGAAAAGTGATAGGGCAGCGGCAGCGGGTCATCGGCAGGCGTCTCGTCGGTAGGGAACAGCAACGTCTGCGGAGCCTTGCGCTCCAGCAGCGCGGTGATCACCGGCGCGAGGTAAGGGCGGAGCCGGTTCCACGTTTCGCCATCGTGAGTCTGTTCCACATAGTCGGCCAGCTCAAGCAGCGGATAAAGCTGCTGGTCTAGCTGGAAGGCGGCATCTTTGATTCGCCCATTGGCCAGATAGCAGCGGCCCCACACGTCGCCCGGACGCTCGGCCACCTCGAACATCCACAGCAAGTGACGCCGCACCACGTCGGGCCAGTGGCTGAGCAGGGGACGCACCACGTAATAGGCGTCGCGGTTCCACGAGAGCGGCAGCAGCATGTGATCGGTCAGCACGCAGAGAGTCTCACCCACCGGGACGGCCAGCATCAACGCATAGGCGAGACCGCGGCGCACCGCCCGGTGTTCGGCCTGCACATCGACGAGCGCCTCTCGCCAGAAGGCCATCTCCGTATCCAACGCGGTCGAGGCCGATTGCGCCAGCCGCCTGGCTGCCGCCTGCGCGAACTCCGCAGTTGGCCCCAGGCCATAACACAGCGTGGTGGTGCCTGCCTGCCCCGCGATGTCGATCTCTATCGGTTCAACCGCGCGCTGCTCCCATGGTTCGCCCGGCAGAAAACCGGCAATCGCCGCCGCCCATCCCAGCGCGGAATTCTCAAGGGTCAGCAGACCATCGGCGAAGTATGCGCGAGTCTCTGTGGGCGGCATGGGAACCGGCCCGCCTTCGGTAAGCTGCGTGTAGGCGCAGCGCTGTAGCGAGAGCCGCCCTCGCCAGCGAAACGGCCTATCGACCGCCCACTGTTGGAACGCGCCGCCACCATGCGCCCAGGTGATTACGCTCGCGCGTGCCCCGTTCTCGAAACTGAGCGCGACTGAGGGAATCGCGCCACAAAGCAGCGACGCCTCACGGTGAGCTACAGGGGACTCCACATCCGGGCCGAAACCGCTCAGTTGGGCCAGCCCGGCGCGATAGGCCCGCACCGCCGCCGGATCATAGCGCCGATCTTCGGGGAACGGATCGGCAGCGGTCAGCGTCACATAACCGTGCTGCGCGTGATAGGCGTTGAGCGCGATCAGCCGCCCGTGATCGTCCACGCTGCCGGTGACCCCGCCCGACCCAAAATCGAGCGGTTTGACGCCGTGGGCCGGGTTCAATTGCACATCACAGCCGCCGGCAGTCATGACATCAGCTTTTCCAGGTCGGGCAGCAGCGTCTTGCCGCTATCGCGGTCGATCCAGCGAATCTTGTCGCTGGGGAAGCGCACCCAGATATCTTGATCGGGCACGGCGCGGAAGTCGGGATGGGTCGAGACTTTGATCACACTCTCGCCGATCTTGATGGTCAGCAGGTTCTGCGACCCCAGCGGCTCGACCACCAGCACCGTAACCTTAAGCGCGTCTTCGGTCGGGCTTGCCAGCGCCTCCATGTTCTCGGCGCGGATTCCGGCGACGATGCGCTGACCGTCATAGCGGGCCAGGATCTCGGCCATCTCCGGAATGGGCTTGAGCGCGTAATCGCCGATCGCCACCTGGATCGCGCCATCCACACGGCGCACCTGCCCTTCGAGGAAGTTCATGGGCGGCGTGCCGATGAACCCGGCCACAAATCGGTCGGCAGGCATGTCATACACCGTGATCGGCGAATCGAACTGCAAGAGCTTGCCGTCGCGCATCACGGCGATCCGGTCGCCCATGCTCAGCGCCTCGATCTGGTCGTGCGTGACGTAGATGGTGGTGGATTTCAGCTCGGCCAGCAGGCGCTTGAGTTCGGCGCGCATTTCCAGGCGCAGCAGCGCATCCAGGTTGCTGAGCGGCTCGTCCATCAGCAGCACCTCGGCCTGCACGGCGATGGCGCGCGCAACCGCCACACGCTGGCGCTGACCGCCGCTCAACTGCGAGGGATAGCGGTCGAGGAAATTCTCGATGTGCAGCAGTTGAGCCGCCGCCTGCACACGCTGCTTGATAGTCTCGGCAGGCACGCGCTTCATTTTGAGGCCAAAAGCCACGTTGTCGTATACGCGCATGTGCGGGAAAATCGCGTAGCTCTGGAACACCATCGAAATATTGCGATCCTTGGGCGGCAGATAGGTCACGTCGCGGTCGCCGATCAGGATGCGCCCCTGGTCCACCAGGCCCAAACCGGCGATGGCGCGCAGCAGCGTTGTTTTGCCGCAACCGCTCGGCCCCAGCAGCACCACGAATTCCTGATCGTGCGCGACGAGGCTGACATGATCCACCGCGATCACTTTGCCAAAGGTTTTGACGGCATTTTCAACACGAATTTCTGCCATAGTGTTTTCCCTATTTGGTTATCTGGCCCCACATGTTGAACAGGTAGCGGCGAATGAAGAAGATGAACACCAGCGACGGGACCAGCATGAAGAAACCGCCTGCATACTGGAACTGGAGCGACGACTTGTTGAGCGAGTAGAGGATCAGCGCGGGCAGGGTGCGGTTGCGGATAGTGAGCAGAGTCGCCGCGAAGACCTCGTTCCACGACATCACAAAGGTGAAGATCGCCGCCGCCGCGATACCGGGCATCACCAGGGGCAGCACGACGCGCAGGAACGCCTGGTAGGGGTTGCAGCCAAAGACGCGGGCCGCTTCTTCAAATTCGCGCGGGATGCTGGCGAACACACTCGATACCACCAGGATCGTGGTGGGCAGGGTGAGCGCCGTATGCAGCAGCGCCACGCTGATCGCCCGGTCGTAGAGGCCCCACTCGATGAAGGTGACCGCCAGCGGCACCGCCAGGATCACGATGGGGAACGCACGCACCGCCAGAATACTCAGCCGGAAGGCGTCGCGCCCTGGGAAGAGATAGCGCGAGATGGCATACCCCGCCGGAGTTGCGATGGCGGTGGAGAGCACCAGCGTCACCAGCGCCACAACGACGCTGTTCTTGGTCGCGTCTAGAATGCCTTCCTGGTCGATGAAGAACTGCATGGTATCGGTCGAAAATGGAATCGGTGCGATCTGCTTGGGATAGCCGTAAACATCGCCGCGCGTGCTGAACGCCATCGTCCCGATCAACCAGATGGGGAGCAGAATCCAGAGCGCGATCAGGATCGCCAGCAGGTACACGCTGGCACGCCGAAGCTGGCGCTGGCGGATCGCCCGCCGCTGTACGGGGTCGAGCACACGTTGGTTGTTCATTCGCGGGCTGCCTCCTCTTGGGTGCGCACTGTTCT
>DAOUFU010000256.1:0-3921 GCA_034429275.1 Anaerolineae bacterium
GTTGCCCCCTCTCCGAAAATTTTCGGAGAGGGGGCGAAGCGGCCCGGTTTTGGCCGCGCGGGGGTGCGGCCTGCCATTCGCCGCCCTCATATCCGATCGCATGGCCACAGTGCATCAGGGGCAGGCGGTGCGCATCAACCGAAACAGTTTTTTGATGCGTTTGCCCTGGGCGATACTGGCATGGGCTGGCAAAGCGATGTATAAATGAATTACATTCTGCTTTACTTCGGCCCATTCTGTTGCTTGCCTCTGTGCTTCGGTTGCAACACAGGGGTTTGGTGATACACTACAAAGCAGGTTGGTATTGTCGGGTGGGGGCGGGGCAGTGCCCGACTGCTACCAGCGCGACCTGAATTCAATGCTGGATGCAGCAGCAGGCGAAAAAATGGAGATAGGCGCGTTATGAAGCGGATCCTTGTCGTAGATGACGAAATTGGCGCTCTGACCTTGATCGGCATCATGCTCGAACGCGGCGGCTTTGAGGTCCTCAAAGCCAAGGATGCCCAGCAGGCGCTCGAAGTGCTCGACCATCAGCAGACCGATCTCATTATTCTTGATGTCATGATGCCCGGCGATATGGACGGCATCGATCTCTGCCGCAAATTACGCGAACGCCCCGACACCAGCCAGCAGCCTATTCTCATCCTCTCCGCGCGCGGCGATGCCAAGAGCGTCATGAGCGGCATGGACGCGGGCGCGAGCGATTATCTCCCCAAGCCCATCCTGCATCACGACCTCGTCGCCAAAGTGCGCCGGATGTTGGACCTCGACCCCGTCGCCGAATAAGGGGCGGTCTGCATCCACCCTGCCCCGGCTCTGTGATGTTTGTCTTCCGCGCCTTCCCGACGTACCTGCCCCACCTGTTGGCAGGTACGTTTGTTTGTGGCCCCGGCACGTGAGGATGTGCTGCGCGGCGGGAGACCGGTCTTCGCCCGAAGACTCGCCGCCAGCTTTCCCTTGCCCCCATCCCTTGCGCGCCCTGGCTCGTTGTGTGCTACAGTCTATCCAGACCTTTGATCTGCCGATGATTCTGAAAGGGGTCGATCATGCTGCCTGTTGGCGACGACAACCCAAACCAGCGCGGACTGCCGGTCATCACCCTGTTGCTGGTGCTGCTCAACGTGCTGGTGTTTGCCTACCAGAGCACGCTCGACGAGCGCGCCCTGAGCCTGTTCGTACGCGATTGGGGCGTCATCCCGGCGCGAATCGAGAACGGCGAGGCCTATTACACGCTGCTCACCTCGATGTTTGTGCACGGGGGCCTGGCCCACATCGGCAGCAACATGTTGTTTCTGTGGATTTTCGCCGACAACATCGAGCGGCGCTTCGGTCACCTGCTGTTCCTGATCTTCTACCTGGCCACCGGTCTCGCCGCGGGAATCGCGCACATCGTCACCAACCCCGGCTCGATCGTCCCCACCATTGGCGCGAGCGGGGCGGTTTCCGGTGTGCTTGGCGCATACCTGCTGCTCTACCCCACCAACCGCGTCCGCTTGCTGATCGGGCTGTGGGGCTATATCCAGGTGCGCGCGTTCCTGTTCCTGGGAGCAAGGTTTGGCCTGCAACTGCTCAGCGGCCTGGCGACCCTGGGCAGCCCCGAAGGTGTTCAGATGGCCGGGGTGGCCTTCTGGGCGCATGTGGGCGGCTTTGTGGCGGGAGTCGCGGGCGCGCTGGTGCTCCGCCCGCTGCGCCCGGAACCGCCGCCGGTCCGCGTCGGCTTCGAGCGGTGGTTCCCACCCTCCAACCGCGATCCCTGGCTGTAGCAGGGCAAACACCCCCAAAGCACTGTTCGCCTGGCGCGCATCGCCTGGCCATGATGATCTTTGACAACACAACCAGCCAGGGTGACCCGGCCTCACCCCCGCGCGGCCAAAACCGGGCCGCTTCGCCCCCTCTCCGAAAATTTTCGGAGAGGGGGCAGACCAAGCGCCTCCCAAGAGGCGCGCAGGTCGGGGGTGAGGCCAGCCGTTCGCCCGCCCCTATCCGCTCACCTTATCAATATGCACGACGGGGGCGAAGTCCTCGCAATTTCGCCCCCAATTTGGAATACACCCTGGCGGGCTGTGGGGCGCTAGACTCGCTCCGCCGACCCGGCTACAATCGAGGGTGAACAACTGGGCCTGGCAGCGTGCAAGGCAATCGGCTATCATGCACGCCGGTTCGGAATCGTCGTGAGTTCTCTTAGCGTACTGCCAGACTGACTGCTAACCGCCATTTGTGTAACGGGAGGAAACCGCCGGTGAAAACGCCTTTGCTCGTCATCCTGGCCGGGGGAGCCAGCTCGCGGCTGTGGCCGCTCGAAGAAAAGTCGCTGATCAAGTTCATGGGCGAGCCGCTGCTCACGCTCCAGCTCAAGCGCTACGCCCAGCTCGACCTGCGCCGCGCGGTCATCGTCGCCAACCCGGAAAACGAGGCCGTCATTCGCCAATTGGTCGCTGGCCTGCCCGGCCTGACGATTGACGTGGTCGTGCAGCCCGAACCGAAAGGGATGGGCGACGCCATTTTGCAGATCGCGCCCGTGCTTCAGCGCATCGGCAACCAGCCGCTTTATATCACCCAGGTCCACGATATGACCGACCTGCTGCTGCACGAGCGGATGCTGACCGCCTATCAGTCGCAGCAGGCGCTGGCCTATCTCGCCGGGTACAAGGTCACCGAATATTTCCCCGGCGGCTATCTCGAAGTCGGCAGCGATGGGCGCATCCACAACATCATCGAAAAGCCGGGCGCGGGCAACGAGCCGAGCGACATGATCACCTTTGTGGCGCACATCCACTCCGACGGCAACCTGCTGCTCGACGAACTGCGCGCCGAATATGCCCGGCCCGCCACCACGGACGATCACTACGAACGGGTCATGGCCCGCATGATGAAGGATCACGTCTTCCAGGTCGTGCCCTATTCCGGGCTGTGGCAGGCGCTCAAATACCCCTGGCACGTGCTGGATATGATGTTTGCGCTGCTGCGTCAGATCGACGGGCGGCACATCGCCGAAGGCGTCCAGATTGATGAAGGCGTCGTCATCAAGGGCGATGTCGTCATCGAGAGCGGCGCGCGCCTGTTCCACGGCTCAACCGTCATCGGCCCCGCCTATATCGGCAAAAACGCCATCGTCGGCAACGGTGCGCTGGTCCGCGAATCGATGATCGGCGACGGCGCGGTGGTTGGCTTTGCCACCGAAGTCGCGCGCAGCTACCTCGCCGACCGCGTGCATACCCATGCCGGGCAGGCGCTCGATTCCGTGCTCGATGAGGATGTCAATCTCTCGGCAAGCTGCACCACCGCCAACCTGCGCATCGACCAGGGGCCGGTCTCCAGCTATGTCAAGGGCGAGAAGATCAACACCGGGCGCGACAAACTTGGCCTGATCGCGGGCAAAGGCGCGTTCATCAGCGTCAACGTGATGACCATGCCGGGCGTCAAGATCGGGCGCGGCGCTCAGATCGGCCCCACCACTGTCGTCAGCCGCGACGTGCCGGATCGCACGCGCATCTGGGTAGAGCAGACCATCCAGCGCTCGGAACCGGCAGAATAAACGGAGTCGGCCATGTCAATTGACCCAGGCATATTCAAGCGCTACGACATTCGCGGCAAGGTGGGCAGCGCCATCACCGAGGAAGCCGCCGTCCAGATCGGGCAGGCATTCGGAACACTGCTGCGCCGCCGCCGCATTCACGAGGTCGTGATCGGCCACGACAACCGCACCCATTCGCGCGCCCTGGCCGATTCCGCCATCATCGGCCTGATCCGCGCCGGTTGCACCGTGACCGACATCGGCATGGTGGCGACCCCGGTCGTCTACTGGTACGCCGTCGAAGCGGGCGACATCGGCGCGGTGCAGGTCACCGGCAGCCACCTGGCTCCCGACCAAAACGGCTTCAAGCTCGCCATCGGGATGCGCAATCTCTACGGCGACCAGAT
>DAOUFU010000257.1:0-9572 GCA_034429275.1 Anaerolineae bacterium
CAATGTGGGATTCGACGGCGGCAGGTCTTTGTCAGTTTCATGTCCAGTCCGTGATCAAACCGTCCTATCACATTGCCGAATGTCAGACTCCAATGATGCCACGCAATTCCCTCAATCTCATCATACTCGCATGAGATACATAGGTACATGAGATACGTACCGCGGTTCACTCTGCGAGTAGGGTAGGGGCAGCAACATCGTGGTGATCACGCAACGCCGGACGGCTGCTCGCCAGACTTTCACCGTTTGCTTCCAGGTAGGGGTTCTTCCCGGCACATTCCCCCTCGAATAAGACGGCTTCCCGTATTGGTTCGCTTCCTCTGCAGTGCATTTGTTGTTACGGCAGCGTTTGCCTGGTCATTTCTTGGGACCTTCTTGCATGACAAGACAAGCTCATTTGTTCTGTACCACTGCATCATCGAAGTTTTTTCGTCACTTAATCGACAGCTTTGCCCGGTGAACACTACTCTGCTGTACTAACGTGTCTGGCTTCTCGCCGAAACACCTACGCCTCCCCAAAGATCGGGGAAAGAAGCGCATTGCGCCGTTGTCTCTAATGCATTACACGCACCGCTGGATATAAGTATAATTGTTTCTCTGTTATTTATTTCTTATTACGTCTTTGTTTTGGCTTTAGTTCAGCCTGGAATCGTACAATCCGACCGCAGTTTCGCAGCCGCACGACCATCACCATGGGCACCATGGGGCGGGGCAACTCAATGGGGGTACAACATCTCACAATCGGCCACCGTGTCCACTGCTTATTGCGAGCTACGACTACAGCCTGGTCAGCTACAGTTCACAAACGCTGATCATGTCTTCGGCACACGGCGATAGGCGAGTCTGCCAGCGCCCAACATCCCGATCATCCACATCCATTTGTGACGTTATGCACAAACGTCTCTAAAGAATGTTTCTGGACGCAAGTCGTATCTAATCTTTGAGTCGTATCAGTTCACACTGCAAAAAACAGGCGTGCCGATTTCCAGATACCGCTGTTGATTGCTGTTGTGCTAATTGGCACCTGCCGCATCCTGTTTATGATCGCCGGGTATTGCCTGACTCTAGAAGGGGGATGCGCAAACAAATGTGTCGAATCGATGTGGGATATTGGCAATTGCGCATCTGGGCATTTGCTAAGCATCTGACATTAGTGTAACATAATGAAACAAGTGTTACAGTTCATTCTTATGTTGCACCTCATGGAGCTTGCCAATGGATCAGGAACACCTCTACCTTTCCTACGCCCGCGAAGATGCTGCAGATGCCCGGCATCTGTACGAAGAATTCCTTCACGAGGGCGTCCCGACCTTTCTTGATACAGAGGCAATCTTCGATGCCGCAGAATGGGATCGTGAAATCGCAGAGGACATTGCGCGCGCGTCAATGGTAGCTGTTCTCATCAGTCCCAATACCACGCACTCCCAGTCCGTCATTCAAGAGGTCAACCTGGCATATCAATACCAGCGCCCCATTACTCCCATGATCATTCGTCCGGTCGCTTCGCTTCCCTGGTTCGTGCAGGGGTTGCAGGCCGTTGATCTCACCACACGTCGGGAGCACCAACTCCGGCGATTCGTCGCGCAATACCTGCGGCAGTCAGGATCGACCATGACATTTGGTCAGGCTATGGATGCCTACCTCTATCGTGGATCGCTCAAGTCGTCCCACACCATCGACTCCTACCGTCGCGCGATCGAGTTGTTTCTCTTGTTCCTCGCCGATCGCTCTCCCCGATGGAAACTCCCTATCCAGCAAGCAGGCTATCCACTACCCGCCGAAATCCCACTGAGCGCGCTGTCCGACCAGGATGTGCCACTTTTTCTGCATTTTGCTCAATGGCTGCTGACGCCTGGTTCCAGTGCCCCGGGTGATAACCGTCCATACAAACCCTCAACAATCGAATTGCGCCTGGCAGGTCTGCAAAACTGGTTTCAGTTCATGGATGATTACGGCTGGTTGCCGTCGGATTTTAAGCTGGCGAAGGCTCGACGCATGGTTCGAGATGAATTACGCGGACGGCCCCGGCGGAGCGGCCCTCCACAACCCCCGGAGCATATCGAAGACGTGATCTATTTCTATGATAACCAGCCGCTTCCAGATTCTCTCCGAAAACCAGAAGCCGATCCAAATCGCATCGCACGATGGGAGCTTATCCGCGCGCGCAATCGAGCGCTGTTGCACACTCTGGCCGAAACAGGGGGACGAATCAGCGAGATTCTCAGTCTTAATGTCAACGACTTCCCGGTCCGTCACCTCACCAGAAGCGAAGTACTGCGTATCGAAGTTCAAGGAAAAGGCGGGCACACGTATTATCTGCGTTTGTTGAATGCGCTTCCCGCCATACACGCGTATCTTGAGTTGCGCGGTTCCAAATACAAGGCTTCGCGTGGTGGTCAGGATCCCTTATTCGTCAGCCACTATGCCACCTATGACGGTAGCCGCATGAGCCGCGTGGTTGCATGGCGCGTCGTCCACTATGCAGCTCGCGCCGTCGGAATTCATGATGTTACCCCCCATGATTTCCGTCATTGGCGTGCCACACAGCTGATCAATGCGGGTCATGCATTGGATGTTGTGCAGGAATACTTGGGGCATCGCTCTGTAGAAACAACGCGCGCCTACTACGCGCATACCGATCCCCTGCGGGTCGATGATGCAGCCAGGCGTACAGGTTTGCCACCACAAGAAGATTAAGGCTACGGCGATCGCCTATTTGTCCTTATAGCCCTGACCCAGGGGCGTCGCCACCATGATCCCGATGAATCCTGTCAGCAGCCCAATGTGAAGAAGCGCAAATGGGATACACAGCCAATAAACACTATCACTGAGCGATCCATAAGCCACTAACAACAGGATCACCACTCCATGTGCGAGGAAGCTGGCGATCAGTAGTCCGGTTCCGATCAAAATCGGAAGCCCGCGCTGTGTAGCCATCGCTGAAGAGAGAGAGTCGATCCGCTCGCTTAGCCAGGGAGAGGCATCAATCCTCCGCAATGCAGGTCCAAACACAACTCCGAGCGCTTTCAAAAACCAGGAGCCTAGCCAGGTTATCGGCCTCAGTGGAAACATCAGGACTCTGATCACCACTCACTATCATCCTGTTCTGTGTCATCAGGAACAAGTCCAAGCACCCGCTGCAAATGACCTACCAACCAGGGAGGCACGCGCGCACTGATCACCACCCCATGCGCCACATGTTCTTCGCGTTCCACAATACCGCGTTCGTGCACCAGGGAGATCACATCCCCCTGTGAATACGGAATCGTCGCCGAAAACTCCACCCAACGATCGACCATAGCCTGGTCTATGGTATCCATCAAGATATCCAGGCCCGCACTCTCAAGTGCAGAGACGCGCACCACATGATGATACCCCAAGGAGGCATAATCAGCATCTGGCCTCGCTTCCCCGCGATCCACCTTGTTCAGCACCAGGATTTTAGGGATTCGAGTCGCGTCCAGTTCTGCAAGTGTATCTTCTACCACGTCCACGTGATCCCAGGCAAGTGGGTGACTGGCATCCACCACATGAACAAGCAGGTCAGCCTGGACGACGGCCTCAAGCGTAGCGCGGAAAGCGGCAATAAGCGATACCGGTAGCTTTTGAATAAACCCCACTGTATCCGAAAGCAGCACGTATCGCCCACTGGGCAGCCTGATCCGGCGCGTGGTAGGATCAAGTGTAGCGAATAGCTGATCGGCCACATATACATCAGCACCCGAAAGCGCGTTGAGAAGCGTAGACTTTCCAGCATTGGTATAACCCACCAGGGCCGCTGTTGGAATACCTGTGCGCGCGCGTTGTGCTCGATGTCGCTCCCGGTGCGCCCGGACTGCTTCGAGTTCGTTCTTCAACCGCGCGATTCGCCGCCCAATTTCCCGCCGATCCACTTCCAGTTGCGTTTCACCAGGACCGCGAAGTCCCACCCCACCCACGCCGCCGCGTGCAGCACCACCGCCCGCTTGCCGTGCCAGATGGGTCCACTGCCGGGTCAAACGTGGGAGCCGATACTCATATTGAGCCAGTTCCACCTGCAGCGCCCCTTCGCGTGTTCGCGCGTGCTGAGCGAAGATATCCAGGATAAGCGCTGATCTATCCAGGACCTTGACCTTCTCGCCCAGCGCTTTCTCCAGCTCGCGCTGATGACGCGGCGAAAGCTCGTCATCAAAGATCACCGTGTTGGCATTCCATTCAGGCAGCCTGGCGATAATCTCTTCTAATTTGCCCGCTCCAATCAAAGTGGCCGGCGATATCGTGCTGAGACGCTGAATCACGCGTCCTCGCACGTCTATCCCGGCGGTTTTAGCCAATAAAGCCAGCTCTTCTAGCGAGTCTTCTACCGAAAATGAGGAGCGCGATCCGCGCATTTCAACTCCAACAAGCAGTGCGCGATCGGCGGGAGATGACACCTGGTGTTCTATCGCTAGTCTCCTTTATGAGTTTCCCTCGAGTTTTGGCGCTAACGGCTCATCGTTGTTCTGCTGTTCAACCGATCTGGAATCCGTCTCGTCTGCGTATGCATCCTTGCCGTTCGGTGGCTCACCAGGTCGGACCGCAACCCGCCGGGCAGTATCACCCGTCGGCTCGCTCAATGGCTTCACACTCTCCTGGGCGGGTGTTGACACTGCCAAATCCTCGGTCCACCCCACGAATTTGCCAGTCTTGCCGTTAGACCCACTGCTCACCACCGATACCGGTGATAGTTCCTTACCCGTGACGGCGTCTCGCAACGGAAGGACCAAATGGAATGCACTGCCAGGATAACGGTTTTCATCATGTCCGTCACTCTCTGCCCAGACTGTGCCACCATGAGCTTCGCATATCCCTCTAGCAATCACTAATCCCAGTCCGGCTCCGCCTCCTTTAAACTTGAACTTGCTACTCGAATGATGTGCAACATCACCTAGAGGGGAGAATTTCTCGAAAATGCGCTCGATATGCTCCGGCGCAATTCCAATTCCCGAATCACGTACAACGATATCCACGAACTCGTTGCGCTGGCACCCGGAAATCGAAATTTGTCCTCCATCAGGTGTGTACTTGATCGCATTTTCAAGCACCTTACGTATTGCTTTCAGGATAGCTGCGGGATCCCCGATCGTTGGTTTGCTCGGAATAGACTCGTGATCGATCTCAAGCGAGATTCGTCGCTGACGCAGCACATCTCGCACATCTGTACGCGCGATCTCAAGCATTCGTCGCAACCATACTGGCTGATACTCCAATTGGAAAAGCCCAGAGTCGAGCAGCGAGACGTCAATCAGGTCCTCGATCAGGGAGCGAAGACGTCCTACGCCAGTCTCGATTCCCTGCAGCATGAGCGTGGCGCGGGTGTTCCCATCTGACACCTCGAGTTTCAGCATGTTGGCATACCCCTCAATGACAGTGAGAGGGGTCTTCAGCTCGTGTCCCGCAACCGCGATAAAGTTCTCTTTGCTTTGATCCTCAGAGGGCTGCGTTTGTAGCCTGGTCACCACCTGGTGGTTGATGGCATCCATCAGGGCGGCAGCTTCCAGTTTCGCCAGGAACTCAGTCGCCTGGACGATGATATTATCCATCTCAATCGCAAGTTCAAGCGCGTTCTCACTGGGCGGATCCGCTCGAAATTCCTGCCACAGCACTTGCTTGAACACGCCCAACACCGGCAGCACACCGATTGGTTCACCATCAATAGGGACGCTGCACAGCCGAACCCAGTTCCTCAGTAGCGACTCGAGCCGCCTGGAATGTCCCTGTACCAGGGCATCGATCATGCTGTCGAAGAACCAGCGTACCGGCCCTTCAGCATACTTACGCAACAGTTCGCGATCGGAAAGGCGGCGAACGACCTGGACAACAAGGGTTTCTTTGTGGGCTTCGATCCACGTTGCCAGTTCAGCCATCGGACTGCCGCTCCTTGCACGCGTATCACGGAATCACTGATAGTAGTCTACATTGAGAAATCCTTTATACATCATACAACATTTACGATCTTGGATCACTATAGTATCTTGCTACTATTATCATCCCTCCGACGGAACAGTGCCGCGGCTTAGATCGCTCGCTCATCGCTCAGGAATGCCTCCAGATCGGCCAGTGCCCGCTCTACATAAGCCCGCTTCCGATCGCGCTTCCCCCCATGTCCGGATTCTAGCTCAGGCAGTATGCCGAAGTTTGCCTTCATCGGCTGGAAACTCGACGGATCGGCGTGTGTGATATAAAAACACAGCGCCCCCAGCATAGTGGTCGAAGGAAGTTCCCACGGCACCTGACCGCGCAGCAGCCGGGCCAGGTTAATCCCGGCCAGAAGGCCGGTGCCGATGTTACCCACATAGCCTTCCACCCCCGTGATCTGTCCGGCAAAGAACAGATCGTCTCGCCTGCGAAACTGTAGTGTTGGGCGTAGATGCGCTGGTGAGTTGATAAACGTATTGCGATGCATCATTCCGTACCGCGAGAATTCCGCTTGCTCAAGCCCCGGAATAAGTCGCAATACCTCACGCTGATCGCTCCACCGAAGGTTTGTCTGGAACCCAACCAGGTTATACAGCGTGCTCGCCAGGTTATCCTGACGAAGCTGGACCACTGCATACGGGCGCTTCCCCGTGCGTGGGTCACGAAGTCCGACTGGGCGCATGGGTCCATACGCGAGCGACTGCGGTCCACGCCGCGCCATCTGTTCAATGGGTAGACAGCCTTCAAAGAAACGCGGGTCTTCGCGCTCAAAATCTCGCAGTTCAATCACCTCTGCCGCCAATAATGCGTTTACAAACCGATCGTATTCCTCTTTTGTCATCGGGCAGTTGATGTAATCCCCGCTGTCGTCATCCCCGCGGCCATATCGGCTGGCGCGAAAAGCCACTGTCATGTCAATACTCTCAGCAAGCACAGTGGGGGCAATCGCATCATAAAAATACAGGTACTGATCCCCAACCAGCGCGGCAATGTCCTTCGAAAGAGCCTCTGCCGTCAGGGGGCCACTGGCGATCACACATGGCCCTTCAGGAATTCGCTCGACTTCCTCACGAACCAGAGTAATCAACGGATGTAAAGTGATCGCCTCGGTTACACGATGCGCAAACAGCTCGCGATCCACAGCCAGCGCCCCACCTGCAGGCACAGAGGAATGATCGGCGGCGTCTAACAGCAGGGACCCCAGGCGGCGAAGTTCTGCTTTCAACAAGCCGGGCGCACGGTTTGGGAGATCGGAACCTAGCGAGTTGCTACACACCAGTTCCGCCAGGTGAGCGGTTTGGTGTGCGGGCGTCATTTTTTGCGGACGCATTTCATACAGCCGGACTGGTATACCGCGCTGTGCCAACTGCCAGGCGGTTTCGGTCCCTGCCAGTCCTCCACCTACCACATGTACCGCTGATAGCAAGCCATCCCTCATCGTGATCGTCTTCCTGTTTATCACGCGTACCTGTCGACCGCCATTCTAGCGAACTGGCAACTCATTGTCTACTTCGACGCGCTTGGCGAACGATAGGCCAGGAAGTGACAACCGGCATATTGACACTGACGAGCATTTTCAGTATGCTGAGATAAAACCGGATTGGAACATGTGTTCTATCACACAATCTCACCCCATGACTCATTCCACATCTCATTCTCGTTACCACACTCGCTCATCGCGACGGATGCAGAATCACTTGCTGCACCGCGCATGGTTTGCTGCGTCTGCCCTCTTAATGCTCTGCTGTGGCCTGGTGGGTTTTGCCGGGACTCTGTCGGGTGCGATTTTGCTCTACACGCATTCCCGCCAGACCGATGTCAAGGTCCTCAATACCAATCGTCCCTTCTATGCCGACAGTCCCATTGGCCCGGATGCCGCCGCTTCGCCGCTTTCGACAGTGTTTACGCCGGAAATTGACTACTGGGAGCCACTGCTCAAGGCCTGGGCGGTGATGTATGAAATCGATCCAAACCTGATCGCAACGCTCATTCAGATCGAAAGCTGCGGCGATCCCTCCGTGTCATCATCTGCCGGCGCGCAGGGGTTATTCCAGGTCATGCCATTCCATTTTGCGCCCGGTGAAGATATGCTCGATGTTCAAACCAACGCACGGCGCGGGTTGGAATATCTGGAAGGCAGCCTCGAACGTGCTGACGGCCACGCCGGGTTGGCCTTAGCGGGCTACAACGGCGGGCACGGAGTGATCAACCGCGGATGGGCCGGTTGGCCTGCCGAGACCCAGCGTTATTACTATTGGGGCGCGCGTATCTATGCGGAAGCAGTTTCGGGGATGCCGTCCAGTCCTACACTCGACGAATGGCTCGCCGCTGGGGGATCAGTCTTATGCGCGCGCGCCAGCCAGAGTCAGCAGCAGCTAGAGCTTCAAGCGCAGCAGGCAAACAAACAGGCCAGTACCACGTCGTTTTCCCCGTGATACTGGCCTGCAATCAAGCGCAGGGTCCTAGATACGCCCGAAGATAATACTGGCGTTCTGCCCACCCAGGCCGAAGTTGTTGGACATCACGTAGTCCATTTTCCAATCGCGCGCATGGTGTGGCACATAGTCGAGATCGCACTCAGGGTCGGGAGTGTCCAGGTTGATCGTCGGGTGCAGCACCTGTTCTACCAGCGACATAATGGCAGCGATACCTTCCACTGCGCCGGCACCGCCGAGCAGGTGACCCAACATACTCTTGGTGGAATTGCAGGCGAGCTTGAACGCATGACTGCCAAAGACCTGCTTGATGGCCAGAGTCTCTGTGGCATCATTCGCCTTAGTCGCGGATCCGTGTGTGTTGATATACGCGATCTGCTCCGGGTTGAGTTGTGCATCCTCTAGCGCCCATTTCATGGCATTGACTGCGCCGCGTCCCGTAGGTTCAGGGGCTACGATATGATAAGCATCGGACGAAGACGCCATCCCCAACACTTCGGAGTAAATGCGTGCCCCGCGCTTATAGGCGCGTTCTAGTGTTTCCAGGATCAACGCGCCTGCACCTTCAGCAAACACAAATCCATTGCGCTTGAGATCGAACGGACGGCTGGCCGCAGTGGGATTGTCGTTATAGCCGGTTGCCAGCCCCTGCATCGACGTGAAGCCTGCAATCCCATAGTCCAACAGCATCGCCTCAACCCCGCCGGAAAAGACCAGGTCGGCCTTGCGCATCCGGCTCAAATTCATAGCATCACCGATGCTGTGTGGCCCGGTTGCACAGGCTGCCGAGATACACACCAATGGCCCCAGTGCGCCCGTGACCTTGCTGATGTAATGCGCCGGAATATTGGGGATCGACTGAATCAACGAAAAGGGGCCAGGTCGCCGACCTTCCGTCCGGAATTTGAACGACGCCTGCTGGGCCAGATCATGCCCACCTAGCGATGACCCAAAGTCCACACCTACTCGTTCGCGAATAGGTTCCAGGTCCTCAATCGTCAGCCCTGCGTCTTTGAGTGCATCCATCGAGGCATTCAACCCATACAGCGAGGCCAGCGCCATCCGTCTCGCTTCTTATTCGTCAATGTATTCACTGGGGTTGAAGTCCACGACCTCTCCAGCGATTTGTCCATCGAGGTGCGTTGGGTCATAACTTTGAATGCGTCGGACACCGGAGATACCCGCCTTGAGCTTCTCCCA
>DAOUFU010000258.1:0-12796 GCA_034429275.1 Anaerolineae bacterium
TCTCCGAAAATTTTCGGAGAGGGGGCAACCGACAACGCGCCCGCAGGGCGCGGCGAAGGTGGGGGTGAGGCCGGACTCGCGCGGGTCACATATTTTGATGCAATCCCCCTGCCCCCGCGCTGGCACATTCACCACATCGCCGTACAATTAGGTCAAGGTGATTTCTTTACGGGAGGGAGACTCATGACTGGTTTTATTGACGCGCCGGGCAGCTTTTTCATCGGTCGCGGCTACGATCCCGCCACCGACACCGTGGTGGAAGATGACTTCATCTACTATGACTCGCGCGACCTGACGACGCACGGGCTGGTCCTGGGTATGACCGGCAGCGGCAAGACGGGCCTGTGTGTGGACCTGCTGGAAGAAGCGATCCTCGATGGCGTCCCCGCCATTGTCGTTGATCCTAAAGGCGATATCGGCAACATCCTGCTGACCTTCCCGGACCTCCAACCGGCAGATTTTGAACCCTGGGTCGATCGCGGCGATGCCGAACGCAAACAGATGGACCTGCCCACCTATGCCGCCAGCGTTGCGGCGAATTGGGCCAAAGGGCTGGCCGACTGGGGCATCACCCGCGAGCGCATGGAAAAGCTGCGCACCTGCGCCGACTACACCATCTACACGCCCGGCTCCGAGTCCGGCGTCCCGATCAGCATCCTGGCCTCACTGCGCGCGCCCAAAGTCTACGACGAAGAAGCCACCCGCGACCAGATTAACGGCACGGTGACGGCCATCCTCTCGCTGGCGGGCATCAGCACCCAGTCCGTCACCGGCGTCGAGCATGTCTTTGTCAGCAACATCGTCGAAACCAACTGGCGCGCCGGCAAAGACCTGACCCTCGAAGACCTGATCCTCCAGGTGCAGGAACCGCCCTTCGAAAAGCTCGGTGTGCTGCCGGTGGAGCAGTATTACCCTGCAGCCAGGCGGATGGAGCTGGTGATGGCCCTGAACAACGTCATCGCCGCCCCGTCGTTCAAGGCGTGGCTGCGCGGTGTGCCGATGGACATTCAGAGCATGTTGTACACCCCGGAAGGCAAGCCGCGCGTCGCCGTGCTCTATATCGCCCACCTGAACGACACCGAGCGCATGTTCATCATGACCCTGGTGCTGGAGTCGCTCGTCGCGTGGATGCGCAACCAGGGCGGCACCACCAGCCTTCGCGCCCTGCTGTACATCGACGAGATTTTTGGCTTCTTCCCGCCCATCCAAAACCCGCCCAGCAAAGAGCCGCTGATGCGCCTGCTCAAACAGGCGCGCGCCTTTGGGCTGGGCGTGCTGGTCGCCACTCAAAACCCGGTGGACCTCGATTATAAGGGCCTGTCCAATATCGGCACCTGGTTCATCGGGCGCTTGCAGTCCGAAGGCGATCGCGACCGCATCATCTCCGGTCTGAAGGAAGCCGCCGCCAGCGGCGACATGGACCTGGCCGAAGTCAAGCAGTTGGTCGCCCAGATCAAGTCGCGCGTGTTCCTGATGCGCAACGTGCACCAGAAGGGTAAGACCACCCTGTTCACCACGCGCTGGGCGATGAGCTACCTGGCCGGGCCGATGACCCGCCAGCAGATCGAGGTGTTGATGGCCGAGAAACGCGCCGCGCTGCCCAAACCCGCGCCCGCCGCAGCCCCTGCGCCGAGCGCGGCCCCGGTCACTGCCGCGCCCACCACCCTGCCGGAGACGCCCGCCGCAGGCCCCACCTATCCGCAGGGCTACAGCGCCACCAAGCCCGCCGCCAGCGCGGAAGAGTTCTTCCTGCCAGTAGCTCAGAGCGCCCGCGATGCTATCCGCGCCTGGGAGACGCGCACCGGGCGGCGCGTTGAAAACCCCGACGCCGCGCAGTTGACCTATGACGCCGTGCTGCTGGCCCAGGTCAGCGTGCGCTTCGATGACCGCGCCTCCGGCGTGCGCACCGATCACCTGCTGGCCTATCATGTGCCCACGCCGCCCACGTCGGGCTTCATCGCCTGGGACGACTTTGCCGCGCCCCCGGTCGAACCCCGTCATCTGGAGACCACCACCCGTCACACGGCGGGCTTTGGCGAAGTGCCCGTCGCCATCGCCGACGCGCGGCGGATGAAGGACCTACGCGATGACCTGGTGGAGTACCTGTTCAAGCATCACACCCTCAAGGTGAAGTATCACCCGACCCTGAATATCTACGGCGGGCCGGACGACGATCCCAGCCGCTTCGAGGCCGCGCTGCGACAGGCTGCCCGCGAGCACCGCGATAAAGAAGTCGATCAGGTGACGGCAGCCTTCGAGAAGCGGATGGACCGGCTCGAAGAGACGCTGGAAAAGAAAGAGGCCGAACTGAAAAAGGACAAGGCCAAAGCATCCGGCGGCAGCCAGGATTTGCTGGCGACGGGCGTCCAGGGCGCGCTCTCGCTGCTCCAGGGCCGCAAGCCCACCAGCCTGATCTCGCGCGTCACGCGGCAGGTCGGCAGGCGCGGTGAGCTAAAAGCCGAAGTCGAGGAAACCGAGGAAGAGATCAAAGCGATCCAGCAGGAAATCCAGGCGCTGGCCGCCGAGTTCGAGCAGGCAGTCCAGGCTGTGCAGGCAAAATGGGATGCGGAGATCGAAAACATCACCGAGAAGGAAATCACGCCGCTCAAAAAGAACATCCAGGTCGATGTGTTTGGCCTCGGCTGGGTGCCCTATTACGCCTTCCAGGCCGAGGGGCGCATCGAGTTCGAACCGGCCTTCGAGCAGGCCGGTACCTGATCGCTGAACCGGCCTTCGAGCAGGCCGGCACCTGATCACCGATCCCGTCCGCTTGTGATCTCAGCCGCCATGACACGAGAGCGCCCCTGTTTGAGCGCTCTCGTGTGCATCTGCCGGGCGGCAATTTCCATGGGGGTGTATCCCATTTTCGGGGCATGAGGTTGCGGGGATTGCCCGGCCTCACCCCCTCTCCGCTCACCTTATCAAAATGCACGACGGGGGCGAAGTCCTCGCAATTTCGCCCCCAATCTGGAATGCACCCATCCTCATGGGCACTGTGTGCGCTTCCGGTTACAATGAGGTATAGAACTGTGAGCTGCCCTATAGTGTTTACTGCTGACCCATGTTTCAGGAGGCAACCCCCCGCATGAGTGCTCTTGGCGCGTTCACCTTTGTGCTGCACAGCCACCTACCCTATGCGCGGCTGGCCGGGCGCTGGCCGCATGGCGAAGAGTGGATTCACGAAGCCGCCAGCGAAACCTACATCCCCCTGCTCAACGCGCTGTATGACCTGCGCGACGAGGGCGTGAAATATAAGCTGACCATCGGCATCACGCCGGTACTGGCCGAGCAACTGGCCGACCCAGACGTGCTCGATCACCTGGACGAATACCTGGCCGACAAGATCGCGCGCGCCCAACAGGATGTGCTGCGCTTCCGGGGCGAAGAGCCGCCGGTCGGTGTGCCGCGCGAAGACGCCGAAGAGGGCGATCTGCCGCCGGTGGATCGTGCAGCCGTCAGCGCGGCCAAAGCCGCCTCCGATGCCGCCGCACCCGCCGCGCCTCAGCCGCCCCAGGAAAAACCCTGGTGGTCCGGCCACAAGCACCTGGAATCGCTGGCGATCTTCTACCAGCAGTTTTACCAGACCGTGCGCGATACCTTACATCACCGCTTCAACCGCGACCTGCTCGGCGCGTTCAAACGCCTGCAGGATGAGGGATACGTCGAGGTGACCACCAGCGCCGCCACGCACGGCTATCTGCCGCTGCTCGGCACCGATTCGGCCATCTCCGCCCAGATCAAGACGGGCATCAGCAGCTATCTCCGCTTTTTCAACCGCCACCCGCGCGGAATCTGGCTGCCCGAATGCGCCTATCGCCCCGCCTACTACGACAGCGATGGCAGCATCCGCCCCGGCATCGAACGTTTCCTGGCCGAACAGGGACTCAAGGTGTTCTTCAGCGAGACGCACCTGATCACCGGCGGCGCGCCGGTCGGCGTGGCGGCAGGCGAGGCGCTCGGCCCCTACGGCGACATCAAGCGCCGCTACCTGATCCCCATGTCCGATGCCCCCATGCCCGGCGAGCCGCTCTCCACCTTCCGCGCCTACTACGTGAGCGATACGACGGCGGGCGCCCATGCCGACGAGCATTCGGGCGTCGCCGTCATCGGGCGCAACAACGAAACCGG
This sequence comes from Anaerolineae bacterium, assembly GCA_034429275.1. Lineage (GTDB taxonomy): Bacteria > Chloroflexota > Anaerolineae > Aggregatilineales > Aggregatilineaceae > DAOUFU01. Next base: position 4,129 of record DAOUFU010000258.1, read on the forward strand.
CCAGCGCGTCTGGTCGGCAGATTGGGGCTACCCCGGCGATTTCGACTACCGCGAGTTCCACCGCAAAGATGGCATCTCCGGCTTGCAATACTGGCGCGTCACCGGCGCGAAGGTCGATCTCGGCCACAAGGACCTCTATCACCCGGACTGGGCCGCTAACAAGGTGCGGATGCACGCCCAGGACTTTGTCGCGCTGGTCGAGCGCATCCTGCAAGCGCAGTGGGATCACGGCCTCGGCTACGGCCTGATCGCGAGTAACTACGACACCGAGCTGTTTGGTCACTGGTGGTTCGAGGGCGTGGACTGGCTCAAGGCCGTGCTGCGACTGCTGGCCGCCAGCGACATAGTGGACCTGACCACCGCCAGCGATTACGTCGAGGCGCACCCGCCGGAGAAGGTCATTCACCTGCCGGAAGGCTCGTGGGGCGCGGGCGGCACGCACTTCACCTGGGATAACACCGAGACTCACTGGATGTGGGCACCCATCCACGACGCCGAGCGCGCCATGCAGCGCGTCGCCGACCGCTACGCCGATCGCTGGGCGGACGAATCACTGCGCGGCGTGCTCAACCAGGCCGCCCGCGAACTGCTGCTGCTCGAAAGCTCGGATTGGCCCTTCCTGGTGACAACCGGCCAGGCGCGCCAGTACAGCATTCAGCGCTTCAGCCAGCACGTCGAGCGCTTCAACAGCCTGATCGACAGCGTCGATCGCGGCGCGCCCGACTGGGCGCTGGCCGCCGACCTGTGGGAGAAAGATCGCCTCTTCCCGGATATCGACTATCGCTGGTGGTGCTCGCGGCGCTGAGCCTCGTTGACCGATCCGGCCTCATCCCTGAACGGCACCTGGCCGCCTGGGGGTGAGGCCGGTTTTGCCTCGCACACTCACGGCCACCCCAGGCGTTGCCCCCCTACAGCCGGAATTCGAGCACGTCCTGGTGCGCCAGAAGCTGGTCGGGCAGCCGTTGGTGGCTCACCATCGATCCATAGACCGACCATGTGCTGACCATGCCGGTTGTCGTCTTGGTACGTTTGGCGTGCACGACATACAGCCCACAGGCCGCAAACAGTTGGCGCAGTTCCTCAAAAATGCCGTCGTCGTTCTGCGTCACGATGTGATAGGTCTCGGCATGGCTGGCGCGGTCGATCAGGTGCTCCAGGTAGGGGAACACCCACAGCACCACCAGGATGAACACGGTCGATACGATCGCCAGGCCGAAGTGCCCCGCCCCAGCCGCCATGCCCAACGCCGCCGTCAGCCAGATCGAGGCCGCCGTCGTCAGACCGACGATTCGCTCGTCCTGCCGCAGAATCGCCCCGCCACCCAGGAAGCCAACGCCCGTCACAATCTGCGCGGCGATGCGGGCCGGGTCGCCTGTGTCCGAGAGCTTGATCGACAGCATGGTGAACATCGCCGCCCCCACGCAGATAAAAATGATCGTGCGGAAACCCGCCGCCTTGTCCCGGTATTCCCGCTCCGCGCCGATCAGCCCGCCGATCACCAGCGCGACCAGCAGATTGATCACATAATCGTCCTTGAAGGCAATATCCATAACCGGTTCCTCTCAACACGGGGTATAATGAGCGGCGTTCTCCGCGCGCCATGCCTCATCACAGGTGATCGTTTCCATGGATCATAGCACGCTCATCATCAATCGTGTTCTGCCCATCTTGTTCCTGATCGGGCTGGGCTGGTGGATCCGCCAGCGCCGCTTCCTGGCCGAGAGCACCATCGACGACCTGCGGAAGCTGGTGGTCAATGTGGCCCTGCCCTCGGTGCTGTTCATCTCGTTTCTGAACATCGACCTTCAACTGAACTACTTCGTGCTATTCGTCACGCTCTACGCGCTGTGCGTGGGCCTGTTCATCTTCGGACGCTGGCTGGCCGGTCCGCTGGCCATCGATTATGAGTATTTCCCCTTCATCATGACCGGCTTTGAATATGGGATGCTCGGCGTCAGCCTGTTCGGCAGCGCCTACGGCCTGGATGCCATCGGCTACATCGCCGTGATCGATCTGGGCCACGAGGTGTTCATCTGGTCGTTTTTCCTGGCCCTGCTGCTGATGAAGCGCGACGGGGTCCGCCAGCCCTCGCAGTTGATCCTGGCCGTCTTCCGCTCGCCGGTGATGGTGGCCATCATGGCGGGCATCCTGTTTAACCTGCTCGGCGCGCAGCAGACGCTCGAAGACACGATCATCACCGGCGCGGTGATGGCGACTCTGCGCTTCCTGGGCAACCTGACCATCCCGCTGATCCTGGTGATCGTGGGCTATGGCATCCGGCTGGAATGGGCCGCCGTGCAAGAGACTTTCCGCCCCATCACCATCCGGCTGGCGCTGCTGATCCCCCTGGCGCTGGTGCTCAACCGGGTGCTGCTGCGCGGCCTGCTCGATCTCGAACCGGCCTTCGAAGCCGCCCTGTTCACCCTGCTCATCCTGCCGCCGCCGTTCATCGTGCCGCTGTATATGCGCACCCGCCGCGCCGATGAGCGCCGCTATATCAACAACGTGCTGATGGTCTACACCGTCGTCACGCTGATCCTGTTCACCGTGTATTTTGTGCTGAACCCGGAGCTGTAGCCGGGCGACTCAGCCATTGATAGGTCAGCAGGGCCAGCAGGCCGAGCGGAGTCACAAACTGCTCCAGGCGGCTGCCGTGACCAAAATCGGCCCTGGCCCCGGCATACAGCCAGGGTGAAATCAGGATCAGCACTACCAGCGGGAAGGTCCACCGCCGGTCGCGCCCGGCCCACAGGGCGAACCAGATCGGCAGCAGGGCATAGACCAGCGTGTAATCCTTCGACTGGCGCAGCAGCAGCAGTGATGCCAGGCACAGCACCGAGAGGCCCCAACCGATGCGCTGGCGGTCCGGCAGTGCGCGCACCTGCACGAGCAGCCAGCCGCACCACACCGCGATCGCCCCTGCCACCGCCCACATCACCGCCCCGCCGCCCAGGATCGACGCCGGCAGCGTGGTATCCTGCGTGCGCTGATACTCGCGGATGCCCGTCAGGAAGTCGGGGAACCAGAATCCGCTGGCGATCAGTGACAGCACGCCCGCCACGCCCATGAACACACTCCACCACCCCAGCGCGCGCAGCCGCCGGGTCAGCAGCAGGGTCAGCAGGCACGCCGCCGTCAGCAGAATCCCCTCGCCGCGCAGGGTCGAGCCGGTCAGCGCCAGCGCGACCAGCCAGGGCCGGTCCGCCATCAGCGCCGCCCACGCCAGGATCAGGCATCCCAGCGTGAAGATCGTGAACTGGCCCAACAGGTACGCATTGAACGAATGCCGCCATCCCATGATCGACAGCAGCACCACCAGCGCCAGCGGCAGGGGCCGGATTCGCCACTCCAGCAGCAGGAAGACCAGCATCGGCAGCACGAACAGCATTAGCAGTTGCAGCCCGCACCACACCACGATCGCCAGCTTGAAAGGCAGCACCCACAGCGGCAGCAGAATCCAGACAATCGTCGCCGGGTAAAAGAAGCGGTGCGCGTAGCCCTCTGCCTCGTCAATGGGGAAGCCCATCGCCAGCGTGATCCGGCGCGCCATGTCTTCGGTGTAGGGATTGTCGCCGTCCAGCAACACCGCCCGCGAGCCGTACCACGACGGGTACAGGTCGTAGCTGTTCGGCGGCGACTTCAGCGGGATCAGCCATGCCTGCGTCAGCAGCGACAGCATCACCCAGAACACGAGCACAGCCCCGATCACGACGGCAGATCGGGGCACCGCACGGACGCGGCGATCAGCGTGTGAACCCATCTTCTCTACTCCGGGTATTCGGACTCCGGGAAATCGGCCAGGCTGCTGTCAATCATATCGATTTTTCCGTTACGCGCTTCGTTTCCCCGATCTTTGAGGGGCGTATTCCATTTTCGGGGCATGAGATTGGGGGGGTTGCCCGGCCTCACCCCCGCGCGGCCAAAACCGGGCCGCTCCGCCCCCTCTCCGAAAATTTTCGGAGAGGGGGCAGACCAAGCGCCTCCCATGAGGCGCGCAGGTCGGGGGTGAGGCCAGCCATTCGCCCACCCCTATCCGCTCACCTTGTCAAAATGCGCGTCGGGGGCGAAGCCCTCGCAATTTCGCCCTCCATTTGGAATGCACCCATCTTTGAGGGTTGTTTGCTGGCCCATGCCGGGTATACTCAGATCAATACCTGGCCACACAAGGAGCCATCCCAATCATGCGCATCCTCTTTATCTCGGCGGAAATGGACCCCTTCGCCAAAGCGGGCGGCCTGGGCGATGTCGTCAGCGGGCTGCCCCGCGCACTACGCGCCAAAGGCATCGATGCGCGCGTGCTGATGCCGCTCTACGGACCCATCAAGCGCAAATTCGGCGCGCGGCTGCGCTACCTGTTCAGCTTCCCGTTCAGCCGCCGCAATGGCACCGCCCAGGTGCACATCCACACCACCGATCACAACGGCGTCCCGGTCTATTTCCTCGAAGCGTGGCCTCATTTTGGCGATGGCGATTATATCTATACCGACATCAACTGGGACCGCGAGCGGTTCATCTTCTTCAGCCAGGCCGCGATGGGCGTCGCCTGGGAGCTGGGTCTGGGGCGCGCCGATAGCGAGCCGTTCTTCCCCGACCTGCTGCACGTCCACGACTGGCACACCGCCCTGATCCCCTTCCTGCTGCACGAATCGCGCTTCGCGCCGGGCTGGTCCCAGGTCGCCAGCGTGCTGACTATTCACAACATGGCCTACCAGGGCTGGGAAGCAGGCGGCTACCTGTGGGATGCCGGGGTGCCGGGCCGCCATCACCCAGACCTGGTCTACCAGGACAAAACCGATAACCTGCTCGGCATCGGCATCGCCTATGCCCACCAGATCAACACGGTCAGCCCGCGCCACGCGGTCGAACTGCACTATGAACGCTTCGGAGAAGGGCTGCAAGGGCTGATCTGGGTGCGCGATGCCGATTTCCAGGGCATCCTCAATGGCCTGGACCCCGATGCCTTCAATCCCGCCACCGATCCGGCCCTGCCCTTCCCCTACAGCATCGAAAACTTCCGCACCGAGCGCCCCAAGAACAAGCTGGCACTCCAGCGAGAATTTGGCCTCGAACAGGATGCCAACCGCCCGCTGGTGGGCCTGGTCAGCCGCCTGGTCGAGCAGAAAGGGCTGGATTTCACCACGCCGGGGCTGCGCCGCCTGCTGACCGAGACGGATACCCAGCTCATCGTGCTGGGCACAGGCCGCGCCGATATCGAAGACAGCCTTCGCGCGCTCGAATGGGACTTCGGCTGGAAGGCGCGCGTCTTCATCGGCTACCGCCCCGATATCGCTCAGCGCATCTATGCCGGGGCGGACCTGATGCTGGTGCCCAGCCGCTACGAGCCGTGCGGCCTCACCCAGATGATCGCTCAGCGCTATGGTTCGCTGCCCGTCGTGCGCGAGACCGGCGGCCTGGCCGATACCGTCGTCAACTACGACGGCGGCCCTGCCGATGTCGGCACCGGTTTTGTCTTCCTGTTCGAGGAACCGGACGCGGTGCGGCTCACGCTGCGCTGGGCCATCGATACCTACCGCCACAACCGCCCCGCCTTCGAGCGGATGCAGGAACGCGCAATGGCCGTCGATTTCAGTTGGGATCGCCCGGTGACTCAGTACCTGGCCATGTATGAGCGCGCGCTGAACAAAGCGCGCCAGCAGCACATCGGCCTGGACGCCATCGCGCCCAGGCGGTGACGGCTGCCCTGGCAACCACGACTCACTCGCCGCCCACCGTCACCAGGCCCAGGTGAATCAGCCCGGCGGAGGCGCGGCGGTCGTGCGCAAAAGTGATCGCCAGCCGCGCACCGCTCTCCGGCTCGAACCAGCCCACGTTCACCGCGTATTCGCCGGGCGGCACTTCCGCGCCCAACGGCAGCCACACGTCCGAGGTCCACGCCGCGCCCCTCAACCAGCGATCGGTCGTCACCAGCGGGAACGCGTCCACCTGCGCCACCGGGACATCGGTCTCCGGGTCGGCCAGGTGCACAAACAGCGCGTAACTCGCGGGCAGCGCATTCGCCGCCACCCAGAACAGGCGCAGCTTCACACCGCGCGGCGACTCCTGCACCTCCAGCGTGTACCCGCGCAGCGCCACCCCGTGATCCAGCATCGCCAGCGAGACCACCGGCGCAGGATCGAGCGTGCGCACCTCCGGCGCACCGACGGCCACGCTCAGGCAGGCGGGATCGTCGAGCGGGGCGGCTTCGCCCGATGGGCGCTCCATCAGAAAGCGATAGGGATCGCAGCCATCCAGCCCGACAAAGCTCACCGTGTGATAGCCCGGCTCCGGCCACAGGGTCAGCGTCACCGGCGTAGAATGGGGCGCAGCTTCCACCCACTGCGCCGCCACCAACCGGTTATCCATCCACGCAACCAACCGGCGCGGCAGACCCAGCGCCGCCGCGTCAAACGTCACTTCGAGCGCCTGGTCGCCCGGTGTATAGATGTACCACGCCGCCCATTCGCCCATGACGTGCCCATCGAAACCGGCCACCCGCACCGGCTCCGACCATTCGCGGCTGGCCGTCCACACCACCCGGTCGGCATCATCCGGCAGGTCGCCCGGCGGCACGGCGAACACCGCGATCGTCTCGTCCTCGTGCACCGGCGGGCCGAGCAGGTCGCGCGCATGGCTCAGCCCCGCCGCCGAGACAAACCCCTTGTGCACGATCACGCGGTCCGCCCCGGCCTCGCTCAGCAACCAGCGCGCCATCTCCGGGGCGATCGGCGGCAGCAGCGACGACTCGTCGCTGTCGCCCAGCACCGCCCGCTCCAGCAAGCCGAGCAGGGCCGGGTTCTGCGGCGTGCGACGCAGCGCGTGCCCGGCGATCAGCGCGTGGCCGTGATGCATCTGCTGGAGCATTGCCAGCTTGGCGATCAGGTTGTTGTCGACCGGCAGATCGAGCACGGCGCGCACATCCGACTCGCGCGCGAGTGAATCGAAATAGGGCGAGAGCGCGGCGCTTTCGGTGGGGAACGGCGCGAAGGTCTGGTATTCGAGCAGGACCAGCGCCCCCAGCACGCCGATCATCCCCGCCGTGATTCCGCGCGGCGCAGCGGCACGCCCCGCACCGGCCCGCCGTGTGCGGGCGCTCACCCACGCGGTGACCTGTGACGCGCCCACGCTGACCAATGCGCTGATCGCCAGCCCGGTCAGCAGGTTGAAGCGGCCCGGCGTGCGCGTTGCAGAGAGTACCGGCAGGTCCTCGAACAACGCCCAGGGCAGCGCGACATGAGACTGTACGTCCTCCACCTCGAAGCTCACCAGTTCGCCGCGCCACTTGAGCAGCGGCCCCAACGCCACCACCAGCGCCACCAGCGCCACCACGCCCCAGACTCGCATCTCTGCCCGCCGCAGCGCGATCAATGCCAGCACCAGCGCGATCACCCCGATGTAGCCGCTGCCCTCGGCGGAATTGGTCCCCAGCACGTCGCGCACATATCCCGGCACCAGTCCCCGGTCGCCCAGCCAGCCAAACGGTGACGGGCTGACCGCTGCCAGCGCGTCCGCGCTATAGGCAATGCGCCCGGATTCGCTCACTGCCTCAAGCTCGTTGCGCCCCTCAACCGTCAGCAGCGGCACATAGAACGGCACGATCAGCAGCATTCCGCCGACGACCATCGCCCCGGCGCGCATCCACACCTGGTCGCGCAGCGGCAGCGCTCGCCCGGCAGCGTCGCGCCCCACCAGCCGCAGCCGCCCGCTCAGCAGGTCCACCAGCCCGGTGATCAGCACCAGCGGCATCAGCAGCACGACCACCTGGGAAGCATAAGCCAGCACCGTCAGCGCGAACCACAGCGCGCCCCCCCCCACCGCCCGCCAGCCCGCGCCCTGGCGCAGCACACCCCACCAGCACACCGCGAATAACGGCAGCGGCCACAGGGTCAGGATGCCCAGGTGCCCCACACTGAGATGCCCCTGCATGGCCGGGTAAGCCAGGAAGACCAGCCCGCCCAGCAGCGCGCCGATGGATACCGCTTCGCCCGGCGCTCCGGCCAGCCGCCGCCCCAGGATGTACGCCGCGCAGCCGTTGAGGACCAGCGTGATCAGCAGCACCAGGTTGAACGCCGTCACCGGGCTGACGACCATCGCCACCACCGCGCCCGGTAGATATTGCAGCGGGTGCGACCACTGGAGCCAGCTTGTGAAGCCCTCCGGGTAGACCAGCAGCGACTGCTCGAACGGGAAGCTGCCCGCCAGCAGCGATTCGCGCGCCCACCAGATATGCCGCACCACCTCAGCCGAATCCGAGACGCCCAGCCCGGCCAGGTGCGTGCTCAGCCGGGGCAGCAGCGGCCACGTCACCACCACCGCCGCCAGCGCATACACTGCCACCGGCAGCCCGATCCCGATGATCCATGCCCGCCCTCGCTCCAAAACCTTCACCCGTCGGAGCACAGCCTCCATGCCATCCCCTCGCGGTATGGCGCGCGGCCCGGCGCGCCCAATCGCCTCATTCTGCCGCGCCAGTATACCCCTCGCAAAGCAAACGCATCAAAAGGACTATTTCCGTTGACGCGCATCGCCTGCCCCTGACGCACGGCGGCCATGTGATCGGATATGCGGGCGGCGGATGACTGGCCTCACCCCCGCGCGGCCAAAAACGGGCCGCTCCGCCCCCTCTCCGGTCTATACAAATTTTCGGAGAGGGGGCAGACCAGGCGACTCG
>DAOUFU010000259.1:0-15256 GCA_034429275.1 Anaerolineae bacterium
GCGTTTGAGCGCGAGGGTCCCGGCGTGCGCTGCATAGACGGGCTGGCCGCCCGCGTCACTGGCGAGGGTGGCAAAATCGACGGCGAAGCGGTTCTGCGGCGTGCTGTGATGGTAGCCCCACGATACCGCCCATTCCGCGCTGCAGTCGAACGGCAGGATCAGTTGGAGCGGGGCGCGCGGCACGCCCGGCGCGGGCAGGTCAGGATCGGCGGGGATGGTCGCGCGCAGCGCCCGCACCAGGTCGGGCAGGTCGTCCGCCCAGGCCCAACCGAGCAGCATCAACCCGCCGGGATTGCCCAGGTCTTCGGGAAGGAAGCGGTCGTGATAACGGGCGGCATGGGCCGCCGTCGGCAGCGCGCGGGTGATCCCGGTGGTCGGATCGCTGCGCAGGACCAGGCGCACGCGGGGCCGAGGCGCGAGCGCGAGCGTTGCCCCGCCGGGCAGCGACCCATGCTCGATCAGCGCGGGCGTGTAGTGCTCCAGTGGGCCAAGATAGATGATCGAATCGGGCGCGGGGGCATCGGCGGGCAGGGCATAGATGCCGTGTGCGTCAAACACGATGATCCACCGGGCGGAGGCGTCGGGCAGCGCCAGCGGACCCGGCCAGCCCATCACGACCTGTTCGCCATCCGGCAGGTGAGCGATGATTGGCTGCTCGAACCGGGTCAGCGCCGGGCCACCCGAATCGGCGGCTTCAAGCGCCCATCTTCCACCGGCCCCGCTGACCAGCGCCAGCCGCGCCGTGCTGTTCACGCTGGCATAGCCGATTTCCAGCACGATCCCGTCCGCACCATCGGGCGCGGGCACCCCAAAGCGGCCCTGGCTGGTCGGTGTGATGACCAGGTGATCGGAAGGCTGGCGCGAGTCTGGCCTGGGGATTGGGGCAGAGTTCGCGCCAGCGAGAAAGAGGGCGGCCAGCGTGCAGATTGCCGCCCGGCGGAGCGCCCTCCGGCAGACTGCCGCTCCCATGCCCTAGGATTCCGCCGGGGGTTCGGGCGACTCTGTCCCAGCGCCGGAGTCGGGCGGTTTTTGCCCGGCGCGTGCAGCCACCTGCGGCCAGACCACGTTCACAGCGGCCAGCACCGCCGGATCGGTAGCATCGATGGCGCGGGCCTGCTGGACAAAATTCCAGGCTTCTTCGGGCGTGGCGGCCAGGTTCGCCAGTTGCAGCCATGCCGCGATATGGCGCGGGTTGGCTTGCAGCGTGCGCTTGAAGTGCTGCTGGGCTTCTTCGCGCCGCCCGCCGAGCGCCGCCTGCACTCCCATGTTGTAGTACACATCCGGTGCGGGTTCGGCAGAGACCATGCCCGGCGCAGGCCGCGCGCCGAACGGCTGGCTGCCCAGGCTCCCGCCCGGCTGATACGGGTCGAAGCCCGGTGCGCGCTGAGGACCGCTGCCCAACGCCAGGTTCTGCCCGGCAAGCTGGCCGCCCAGCAGTGCTGCTGCAAACAGCAAGCCCAAGACGATCAGCTTGATCGGCACCGAGGTGGTATTGCACACCACGCACACGCCAAACGACAGCACGCTGCCCGCGCCAATGGCGATGCCGTAACGAGTCGCCTGCTGGGGTGAGACGGCATATTTGCGCGCGATGCGGAAGGTCAGGAAGAAAGCCGCCAGCGCCGTCAGTCCACCGTTGACTGCCGAAATGGTGTCGATCGCCCCGGAGCCATCTTCAGTCTCGTTAATGTAATCTTCCATCACCTTGTTCATGCGATCCTGAAGCTCGCGCCGCTGGGTTTCCTGGTCGGCGTTGGGATCGATCTCGCTGTACACGTCGAGCAGCTTGGGCATCAGGTAGCACACCTGCAGGGTGAACATCAGGGCGACGCCGATCACAAAGATCACGCCGATCGCCAGAAATATTCGCCCTTGATTCAGTTTGTTACCGGTCATTCCGAGTCCTCACTGCGGCAGGCTGGGGGTAGTGACAGGGGTTGTCAGGCTTTCTGCCGCAAGGCCAATATCGCCCAATCGCCTGGCAATCTCACGACGATCAGTATAGCACGGCGCGCGGCGCTTACCCAGTGGCGGCCCGTTTGGGCGCAGGGCGCGAACTCAACTGAAATACACCCAGAAATGTACCCCGAAAGCAGCCCAGGGGCACCTGTGCGGATACCCCTGGGCGCGGTGTTGGTCACATTCCGGCAGAATGTACCGGGCGGCGCTACTGGTTCATCAGTTCCGAGAGCGGCACGCCCTCATCGATCAGCAGGGTGAAAATCTCGCGCACGGTCGAGAGCGGGATGATCCCCGACCAGATTTGCCCATCGCCAACCGGAATGGCGGCAGGTTCGGCCCCGTTCAGGCCGATGGCCAGAGTCGGGGTGGCGGAGATGCCCGCATCGCGGAAGCGCGTCTCGACGGCGCTCATGGTGGGCGAATAGCGCTTCTCGCTGATGCAGGTGGCGTAGGCGTCCATGTCCAGCCCCAGGCCTTGCATGATGGCGGCCAGGCCGTCATCTGTGTAGGCCACATCGTATCCATCGACAAAGTAGCCGTGGTACAGCGCTTTATAGGCAGTGTATCCCTGGCCCTGCTCAACTGCGCAGTAAAGGGCCGATGAAGCCCGCGCGGCATAGTCATCCCACATAACCGGCGCCAGCTCGAAGCGCATCCGGCCCGATTCCTCAGCTTCGAGCGCGATCAGGCGCTCGATCTGCGCGGTGTAGTTGGCGCAGTGGCCGCACGTGAAGCTCATATATTCCACCAGATGAATGGGGGCTTCGGGGTCGCCATAGACCAGCGTGCCGTTTTCGGCCAGGCTGGCCTGCCAGGCGGCATTGATGGCATCGGCATCTGCTTTCAGCGGGGTGATCTCCATCGAGTTGAAGATCGTGTCAAGCTGGCTGACATCGGCGGGCGGGGTGACACCCTGGATATACAGCACCTGGCCGTTGTTGTCATAAGGCAGCAGCACCAGCCACTGTTCGACTCCCTGCTCTTCGTTGTTGGCGACCACGCGCACGCCTTCGACCCCGGCAGTGCTGTAGGCTTCGACCTTGCCGTTGACCGATTCGGCCACCGGACCCATCGCATCGGCCAGAGCCTGGTCCAGGAAGGTGATGGCGCGGAAGGTGACGAATCCGCCGTTTCCGCCCTGCATGGCGAGCGGTGACACCAGGGCCAGGTCATAATCCTGGCTGGCGGGCAGAATCTGCCAGTCGGCGGGCACTTCCAGGTTGATGCCCATCTCTTCCCACAGGTATGATTGAGTAGTCGCCTGGCGAGGTGGAGCGGCGACGCGAGCCGCCGAGGGGCCGGTCGATGCGCTGACCGGCGCGCTGACCAGGCGCAGCCCGCTCTCGGCAGAGATGCCGCTGGCCAGCGGCGCGATGCTGCCCATGAACGCATTGGCGATGGGGCGGAAATTCGGCCAGTCGCTCTCGGTGCTGCCCATGACGATCAATGCGAGCGATTTGTGATCCGCCACGTCGAGCAGTACCGTCTGCAGGGTGATCGCCGGTTGGGCGGAAGAATCGGAATACCGGGCCGCGATGCCGGTCATGCCGCCGATCGTGACATCCACCAGCGCGGCATCGGGCGCGGAGTCGCGCAGCACGTTCTGCATCACGGTGCGCAGGTTGATCTGGCCCGCCTGGCGCTCGATGCGATAGATGCCGATGGTGCGTGTGCCCTCATCCGCCGAGGTCACCTGTGCAGCCGTCGCGGTGATCTGGTCGGCGACGGAGGTGTTCACCGTCCAGTCTTGCGGGAAGGCGAAGGTGAGTCCCACTGCGCGCCAGGCATAGACCTGGGGAAGCTGGACCGATGCCGTGCTCGCCGAACTGAAATTCAGGGTGGGCAGGGCGGGCGCGCCCAGGGTCAGGCTGGCGACCATCGAGTCGAGCACCGGCTGAAAGATGGTCACGTCGCCGGACCGGACGATGGTAGCAACGCCTACAACAGTCTGCGCGTCGAGCGCGATCAGGATCAGGCGGCCCTGGCCCGCTATGGGCGCGGTCTGGGTGAATTCAAAGGAACGGGTCTCGTAGCCCGCGATCTGCCCGGCAGCGACCGGGCTGGCCGAGCCGATGACGCTGTTACGCAGCGCGACGGCGGCGGAATCGATCTGGGCGGCGGTGGTGCCCGGCTGGAGGAACAGCACCATCTCCGGTCCACCGCCATCCGTCACGTCACGATCTGCCGGGTAAAGGCTGGCGCGGGTGGGGCCGGAATATACGGCCCAGCCCGCCGGATATCGGACCGTCACGGGGTAGGCGGTCCAGGTGAAGGTCTCGGTCAGCGATTCCTGTGCGCCGGTGACGGTGGGCACGGCCAGCAGGCTGCCGAGCAGGGTGGCGATGACGGCCAGCCAGATCAGTTTGGGATTTTTCATGACAGCTCCACACAATGCATTATCGCGCCGCCGGGCATGACTGATGTGCCGGGCGGCAGGCGTCTCGTGTGGCAGATTATAACGGGGTTCGGGTTTCGGTGCATGGGTGCCAGGGGGATTGCGTCACAATTCGCACCCCGCCGGGGGCGTCTCCGCAGAGGGCACTGAAGCTATCCGGCTGGAGAAAAGCAAAGAAAGTTGAAGCGCCCTCTTTTCTCAGCGCCAGTGAAGGCGCTTTGCTTTCCGGGAGCCTGCGCCTGAAAGGGCCAGGCGATGCCCGGCGCCAGGGCAAACGCATCAAAAAACTGTTTCGGTTGATGCGCATCGCCTGCCCCTGATGCACTGTGGCCACGTGATCGGATATGAGGGCGGCGAAGGGCAGGCCTCACCCCCGCGCGGCCAAAACCGGGCCGCTCCGCCCCCTCCGAAAATTTTCGGAGAGGGGGCAACCGACAACGCGCCCGCAGGGCGCGGCGAAGGTGGGGGTGAGGCCGGACTCGCGGGGGTCACGTATTTTGATGCAATCACCCTGTGCCCGGCGCATAACCCGGTGGGCGCAGCCGCCGGTTTGCGCTATGCTCTCAGGGGAGTGCATTACAGGTTCATCCCGTGTGTGAAAAGTCGCCAGCCGGAATGGGCGGGCGTGATTGCGCGGCTCTTGTAGGGCAAGGAGCAGAACAAATGGCGAGCGAATACGATGTGGTCGTGTTGGGGGCCGGGCCGGGCGGATACGTGGCCGCCATCCGATCGGCGCAGTTGGGGCTGAAGACCGCGGTTGTCGAGAAGCAGTGGTGGGGCGGCGTGTGCCTGAACGTGGGCTGCATCCCCTCGAAGGCGCTGCTGCGCAACGCAGAACTGGCGCACATCGTGCAGCACCGTATGAAGGAATTTGGCTTCAATAACGGCGAAGGTGTGTCGGTTGATTACAGCGTGGCGTTCAAGCGCAGCCGCCAGGCCTCCGAGCGGCTGGTGAAGGGCGTGGGTTTTCTGATGAAAAAACACGCCATCGACACCTACGACGGTTGGGGGACCATTCAGGACCGGTCCACCGTCAACGTGGCGCTCAACAGCGGCGAGTCGGTCACGCTGCACACCAGGAACCTGATCATCGCAACGGGCGCGGTGGTCAACCTGCTGCCGGGCGTGAAGCAGAGCGAGCACGTGATCACCTACCTGGAGGCGATCATGAGCGAGACGCTGCCCAAGAGCATTATCATTGTGGGGGCAGGGCCGATCGGCGTCGAACTGGCCTACGTGATGCATAACTACGGCGTCAAGGTGACCCTCGTCGAATATCTGCCGCACCTGCTGCCGCTCGAAGACGAAGAAGTCTCGGTTGAGTTGGAACGGCAGTACAAGAAGCTGAAGATCGGCTTCATGACCGGCACGGCTATGAAACAGGTGGAAGACACCGGCAGCGGGGCACGTGTCACCGTGGAGAAGGACGGCAAGAGCGAGGTGCTCGAAGCCGAGCAGGTGCTCATGGCGACCGGTTTCAAACCGCGCACCGAAGGTTATGGGCTGGAGAACCTGCAGGGGCTAAAACTGACCCAGCGCGGCGCGATTGAGATCGACGACCGCATGGCGACTAACATTCCCGGCGTGTGGGCTATCGGCGACGTGACCGGCAAGCTGATGCTGGCGCATGTCGGCAGCGCGATGGGCATCATCGCGGCGGAGAACATCGCCGGGGTGGAGACGACCACGCTCGACTACCGCATGATGCCGCGCTGCACCTACTGCCAGCCCCAGGTCGCCAGCTTTGGCTACACCGAGCAGCAGGCCCGCGATGCTGGCTATGAGATCGAAGTGGCGAAATTCCCCTTTCAGGCCAATGGCAAAGCGCTCGGCCTGGGCGAGGGAGTCGGCTTCGTCAAGGTGATCAGCGATGCGCGCTACGGCGAGATTTTGGGCGCTCACCTGATCGGCCCGGACGTGACCGAGCTGCTGCCGGAGCTGGCTCTTGCGCAGAAATGGGAGCTAACCGCGCACGAGATCGGGCGCAATGTGCACGCGCACCCGACCCTCTCGGAGGCGGTGCTCGAAGTGGCGCACGGCCTGGCCGGGCACATGATTCACCTGTAGGGCGAAGAGATCGAAGCAGGGGCGCGCGTGCGCCCCTGCCTGTCGATGGATGGCCGGAAGCATTCGTTTGTTGTTCTCTGCACCCAGAAAATAGCTCATTCCCCATGCTACCACGAGAATTTTATGCCCAACCTGCGACTACCGTCGCGCGAGAACTGCTCGGCGCGGTGCTGGTGCGCTGCATCGACGGCCAGCGCGTCAGCGGGCGCATTGTCGAGACCGAGGCCTACCGCACGGTGGACGATTCCGCCTCGCACGGGCGCATCCGGCGCACGGCGCGCAATCGCCCGATGTGGGAGACGCCCGGTCACGCCTACGTGTACCTGATCTACGGTAAATACTGGCTGCTGAACGTGGTGTGCGAGCCGGTTGATCACCCTGCCGCCGTGCTGATTCGCGCCATCGAGCCGCTGGAAGGCGAGCCGTTCATGGCGGCTCAGCGCGCCGGGCTGCCGCGCCTGGCCTGGACCAACGGTCCTGGGCGGCTGTCGCTGGCGCTGAACGTGACTGCCGCGCATAATACGGTCGATATGACCACTACGGCGGCGGGCCTGTGGATCGAAGCCGGTGAGCCGGTGCCGGATGCACAGGTGCGCACCGGTCCGCGCATCGGGCTGGGCAGGCACGTACAGGAACCCTGGCTGTCGATCCCCTGGCGCTGGTGGTTGGCCGGGAATCCGTTCGTATCAAAGTGAGTGTGGTGGTGGATCACCCCAATCATTTCCGCGTGCTGGTCGGGGCCGGGGCGTTTCTAGAAGACTTGCGCGCGGCGCTGCCGGGTTGTGAACACAGCCTGTATGCCCAGTTCATGACCTATGAGGGCGACGCGAGTGGGCAGGCATTCAGCGACCTGCTGGCCGGGTGCGCGGCGCGCGGCGTGGATGTGCGGTTGATGGTCGATGGCTATACCGACGTGGTGCTCAACGATGTGTACCCGTTCCTGCTGCACCGTCTGCGCGCGGTCAACGGTGAGCGCGCCCGCACCCGCGCCCTGTTGGAAGGGCTGCCCGCGCGCGGCGTCCTGGTCAAGCGGACTGCGCCGCCAGGCCGGTGGGGCCGGTATATGCTCTACCGTAATCACAAAAAGATGGTGGTGCTCGACGAGCGCATCGCCTATGTGGGCGGGATCAATATCTCCGATCACAATTATCAATGGCACGATTTTATGGTGCGCATCGAAGGTCCGCTGGTGCGCGATGTGGCGCGCGATTTTTGCTCCACATGGCAAGGGGCGACCGTGCCGCTCAATGCCCCTGCCGACCCGGTGGGCGATGCGGTGGTCAACCAGTGTGCGGGCCGCTACGCGATCTTTGAGGAAATCCTGCGGCTGATCGAGGGCGCGCAGCGTTCTATTGTGATCGAATCGCCCTACCTGCTGGGCGACCGCATCGAGCGGGCGCTGCGTAACGCGGCTGAGCGGGGTGTGCAGGTGACGGTGATCCTGCCGGCGCGCAGCAACAAGCTGGCCTACCGCCTGTGGGTGCGCGCGCTGCTGCGGCGGCTCGATCATCCTAACGCGGCGGTCTATGGCTTTGGTGGAAATGGCGGCATGACTCACGCCAAGCTGCTGATGGTGGATGGGCAGCGCGCCACCTTTGGCTCGTATAACATGATCGAATTGGAAGGGCTGACGCAGAAGGAGCTGAACGTGTTTTCTTCGGACCCGGCGTTGATCGCCCAGCTTGAACGGCTGGTGGCCGACGACCTGGCGCAGTCGGAGCGGCTGCCCGTGCCGCGCCGGGCGTGGGGGCGCTTCAGCTTCCGGGTATTGGTCCTGCTGTTCGACTGGTGGACGCGCCGCCTGCTGCGCGATCCGGCCTGGAAAGCGATCTACTGCTGACGTGTGGCACCGGCTGAAGGGCTTCCTGCGCGCGAATCGGGTCGAGATCAAGTATGTGGTCCTGGCCCTGACCATCATGGGGGTGATGGCGACCCTGGCCTCGCAGCGCGTCTTCAACCCCATCGAAGGACCGGTGAACCGGGCCATGAACCGGCTGGCCGATCATGGGCTGCTCGGCATGTTTCTGCTCTCGCTGGTGTCGAACATGACGCTGGTGATCCAGGTGCCGTATAACATGCCGCTGTTTTCGCTGGTGATCTATGCCGATACCCTGTGGGGCGTGGTCGCGCTGGGCATGGCGACGGCGCTGGGCGCAGGGTTGGGCGCGACCTTCTCATACGCGGTCGCGCGGACCATTGTCGCGCGCGTGGACGATCTCGATCAAAGCGCGTTGTTCCGCGCCACCCGCAGCGCCATCGAGCGCCGCCCGTACCTGATTCCCCTGTTTGTCTGGTTTGCCTCGTCTACGCCCATCCCCGATTTTTCGATCATCGTGCCGCTGGCGATGGTGCGCTATCCCTGGCAGAAGCTGATGATCCCGATGGTGATCGGCAAGATCACCAATAACGTCACGGTGGCGCTGGCGTTTCGGTTCGCGACCAACCGCATGGCTCACTATGTGTCGGGCGACATCAACTTCGACGTGACGGCGACCATTGCGATCCTGTTCGTGCTGCTGATCGCCTACCAGGTTGAATCCGCGCACAAACGGGTACAAAACGAGGCCGCTCGCGCCGATTCGAAGTGAGCGCTTGCCGACTCGCCCGCAGTGGACTACACTCCGCACATCGTTAAACGTCCCTTATGGGATAGCAGCCGTCGAGTAACCCACCCGTGACCCTGCCCGATGCACCGCATATCCCCGTGCTGCGCGACGAAGTGCTGATGCTGCTGCGCGCTGCCGAACTGCCGGAAGGCCGCTTCATCGACGGCACGCTGGGGGCAGGCGGTCATGCCGCCGCCATCCTGGCGGCTGCGCCCGGTGCGCGCCTGTTGGGGTTGGACCGTGACCCGCACGCACTGGCCCTTGCCGGGGAGCGGCTCGCGCCGTTTGGGGCCAGGGCGACGCTGGTTCACGCCAGCTACGAGCAGATGGCCGCCGTCGCGCGCGAGTGGCTGGCCGACGATCTTGCCGGGACGCGCGGAGTCGATGGTATCCTGCTCGACCTGGGAGTGTCTTCGATGCAGATCGATGACCCGGTGCGCGGCTTCGCCTTCATGGCCGATGGCCCGCTGGATATGCGCTTCGACCCCACCGCGCCCATCCCGACGGCGGCGGACCTGGTCAACACTCTCCCCACCGACGCATTAGCCGATATACTCTTCCAATATGGTGAAGAGCGCCACAGCCGGGCGATTGCGCGCGCCATTGTGGCGGCGCGGCCCCTGGCGACCACGCGCCAACTGGCCGAGATCGTCGCGCGCGCCCAGCGCGGCCCCCACCAGAAGATTCACCCGGCGACGCGCACCTTTCAGGCGCTGCGGATTGCGGTGAATGACGAATTGGGCGCGGTGGAACGTGTGCTGCCCGCTGCCATCGATCTGCTTGCGCCGGGCGGGCGGCTCGCCGTGATCAGCTTCCACAGCCTGGAGGACCGGCTGGTCAAGCAGGCGTTTAAGATCGAGGCATCGGACTGCCTGTGCCCGCCGTCGCAGCCGGTGTGCACGTGCGGCCACACGGCCCGCGTGCGGGTGATCACACGGAAACCGGTCATGGCCAGCACAGCGGAGATCGCGCGCAACGTGCGCAGCCGCAGCGCTCGCCTGCGGGTCGTCGAGCGGCTGGGGGCTACGGATTGAACTTAAGCGGTACGGAAAAATGGTGTATAATTCGCGTATTCATGGTATGTTAATGTTATGTCGATGGGGCATGGGCGGACCTGAGCGCGATGAGTGCTGATCATGAGCGGCCCGTCCGCATTCAACATACTCTGGCCGAGCCGCCGTTCGCCAACCAGCGCCAGGTGGTGGTGATTCTGGCGCTGATGGTGGTGGTGGGCACGATCATCGCGGCGCTGTATTTGCTGCAGATCACCATCACCACGACCACGGCGCGTGAGCTGCAAGAGATGAACAACAATCGCGATCAGCTCCAGCGCGACATCGAACGACTGCGCGCCGACATTGCCAACCTGCAAAGCCTGCCGCGCATGATGACGCGAGCCGCCGAACTGGGCTTTCGTCCGGCGGAGAATGATGAAATCCGCTATGTGATTGTGGACGGCTACCAGTATGACCGCCCGCGTGTGACGCCTACGCCCACCCCGACTCCGGTGCCCGCCGAGGCCGCTTATGACGAGACATTGGGCGGCTGGCTTCGCCAGCAATGGGACGCGCTGCGGCAGCAGTTTGCCGAGTGGCAGGTCAACCAGGGCGAGTGACATCGACGAATGAGTGTTTTTTGAGGGACGCCGGATGATCATCAACGAAACCATCAACCGTCGGTTGACGTTCGTGAGCGTGGCACTGCTGGCGATCAGCGGCATGTTGATGGCGCGCCTGCTGTCCTTCCAATACTACATGGACAGCGACACGCGCGAAGCCTTCCAGGTCAGCCGCGAGGGCCGAGTCTACCGGACCATCGAGATTCAGCCCAACCGGGGGCAGATTTACGACCGCAGCGGCTATCTGCTGGCGACCAATTCCTTCAACTACCGGGTGGGCATCAGCCCCAACCACGCGATGGATCGCCAGGCCATCGCGCGGCAGCTTGCACCCCTGCTCAACATCCCGGAAAACGAGCTGTATCACGCCATCGGGCCGAACAGCAATGGCCAGTATCCGCGCTGGAAGCTGCTGGCCCCGGTCGTCAGCTTTGAGACCGGGCAGGCCATCGCCGACCTGGATATTGACGAAATCATTCTGGAGCCGATCCCGATCCGCGTTTATCCGCAGGGCGACCTGATGGCCCAGATCGTCGGCTTTTACGGTGGGTCGGAGGACAGCCCCATCGGGCGCGGTTACTTCGGCGTCGAGGGCTTTTACCAGACTTTGCTGGCCGGGCAGAGCCGCCGCGTGACCACCAGCACCATCCCCATCCTGGATGAAGAGCGCAGCGCGACCAGCGTTCGCGACGGCATGGACCTGGTCCTGACCATTGACCGCGATTTGCAGTTCCTCGCGCAGGAAGTGCTCGATGACGCGGTCGAGCGCTATAAGGCAACCGGCGGCACTATCCTGATCATGAACCCGCGCAACGGCGAGATCCTGGCGATTGCCAATTCGCCGACCTTCGATCCCGACGATCCCTCGCCCGAAAACCTGGAGCGGGCCGGCAACCAGGCCGTCACCTCGATCTATGAGCCGGGGTCGGTCTTCAAGGTGCTGACGATGGCCATCGCCATCGAGAGCGGGATCGATTACCTGACGTGGAACTATGCCAACCCGGAGGGGTGTATCACGCGGGTTGGCTACCCGATCTGCAACTGGGACCGCGCCGCGCATGGCACGGTGTACTTCCCCACCGTGTTCATCGAATCGCTGAACACCGGCACGGTGGCGCTGTTTGAGGAAATCGGGCTGAGCCGGGTCTATCCGCTGCTGCAGGAATTCGGCATTGGCTCGCCCACCGGCGTGGATATCGAAGGTGAGGCGCGCGGCATTCTGGCCCTGCCCGGCGATCCCAACTGGAACGAGCTGAACTTCCTGACGACCAGCTATGGCCAGGGAGTCGCCATCACGCCGCTGCAGCTGCTCACCGCCGTCAACGCCATCGCCAACGATGGGCTGATCATGCAGCCGCACATCGTCAAGGCGCGCATCGACGGCGGCACGGTGATCGAGACCCAGCCCAGCGCCACACACCGCCCGATCAGCGCCGAGACGGCGCGCATCGTGCGCGACATCATGGTGGAGATCGTGCGCAACCCGGCCAGCCAGGACGATTACAGCTTCACCGATCTGCTGGTAGCGGGCAAGACGGGCACAGCGGAAATCCCCGACCTCATCCGGGGCGGTTACGAAGTCGGCTACGACGGCCACTCTATCGCGTCGTTCGTGGGCTTTTTGCCCGCCGATGACCCGGTGGTGTCGATCCTGGTCAAGCTGGATCGCCCGGTGGGCTACTGGGGCAGCAAGACCGCCGCGCCGACCTTCCAGCAGCTGGTGGAGCGCATGGTGATGCTGATGGAGATCATGCCCGATTCGCAGCGGTACCAGCTCATCGCGCAGGGCGGCAGCCCCTTTGCGCGCGAGTACTGATCGGGCGCGCGGCTGTACTATCTTTTGTTTGAGGGAGAAACCTTGAATGATCGGTGATAACAACCCGCACGATGCCCATGTTCTGGTCGTTGAGGATAATGTGCCCAATTTTGTGCTGATTGCTCGCCTGCTGGCACACATGGGCGTGAATCACTGCGAGTGGAAGACGAGCGGCTGGCAGGTCGTGCAGTTTGCCGATACGCTGCCCCGGATCGACCTGATCCTGATGGATATTCGCCTGCCATATGAAGATGGCTACCAGGCGCTGGCCAAGATTCGCAGCCATCCGCGCCTGGCCAAAACGCGGGTAGTCGCCGTCACCGCCGAGGCCAGCCCGGAAGAGATGCAAAAAGCGCGCCTCGCCGGGTTTGATGGCTTTTTGGGCAAGCCGCTCGATCCCGACCGCTTTCCCGACCAGATTCGCCGCATCCTCAGCGATGTTCCCGTGTGGGAATGGCGCTGATCGGCTGCGGTGAGCGATGAGCCGTTGACATAGGGCGCGGGGCGTATCACCATCCGTCCAGAGATCGCGCAGCCTTCGCCGAATTCCGGCGGTCTGTGAAGGCGGCGCTGCCCGCCGATCCTCATTCCTGCCGCCAGTCCATCCGGTGCCCCACCATCCACAGAGAGACCGCGCCAAAGGCCGCCAGCGCCAGCAGATCAACCCCCAGCGGTGAGCGTCCCCATCCGCCCAGCACCGTCTGCCGCAGCGCCGAGGCTGCATAGGTGGCCGGCGAGAGATAGCTCAGCGTGCGCAGCAGGGCAGGCAGGCGGTCTGGCGGCAGGATGACCGGGCCAAAGCCGACCAGCACAAACGTCGTGAGCGAACTCAGGTAGCCGACTTCCTGTGGAGTCTCCACCACGATGCCGATCAGCGCGCCCAGCCCGCACAGACTCACCCCCATCAGCGGCACGACCACGATCACCCAGGGGCTGAAGTGCAGCGGCACATCCAGCAGCAGCGCGGCAGCCGCCAGAGTCGCCGCCGCTGAGGGCAGCGCCAGCACCATGAAGGCCACCACCGTGGCCAGGATCAGGTTGACGCGGGTGATCGGCTGCGTGGCGAAAAATTCCAGCCGCCCCACCATGCGCATATAGGCGAAATGACCGGCCACCCGGTCGAAGGTGCCGAACAGCAGCGACATCACCACCGAGCCGGTCACCACGTAGGCCAGCGCCTCGAACCCGCTCTCGCGTGCGAAGACGCCCAGCGCCGCCGTGCTGAACAGCGGGGCGATCATGCTGGTGAGCAGCGCCCCGCGCCAGGCCCAGCGCCAGTTGGCCAGCTGGATCAGGATGAGGTCGAGCAGCTGAACGAGGGGGGATTGGCGGCGCGCGTTCATCGAGTCTCCCCGGCCAGCGCAAGGTAAAGGTCTTCCAGCGTGGCGGTGCTCAGCGAAAAATCTTCGACCGAGGGCGTGCGGTTGAGCGCTTCGAGGACGGCGGGCGCGGCGCTGCGGTCGATCAGGGCCGCCCATCGCCCGGTGGAGAGTTCGCGGAAACCGGCGCGATCCGCCAGCAGTTCGGGCGGCAGATCGGGCGGCGCGCCGGGCGTGAAGATGACGGTCAGCCGAAGCTGGCGGTTGAGATCGGCTTTGAGCGCGCCGGGCCGCCCGACTGCGATCAGGCGTCCGCCGCGCATGATGCCCACACGCTCGATGGCCTGTTCCGCTTCGATGACGTTGTGAGTCACCAGGATGATGGTGCAGCCGCGCGCCTGTTTGAGTTCGCGCACGATGTCCCACACGCGGCGGCGATGCGCCGGGTCGAGATCGTTGGTCGGCTCGTCGAGCAGCAGCACGGGCGGAGTCGCGGCAATGGTAGTCGCCAGCAGGGCCAGCCGCCGCTGCCCGCCGCTGATGCGCGCGGGGATGCGGTCGCGGGCCGCGCCCAAGTCGAGCAGTTCGATCAGGCGGTCGCGTTCGGCGCGCGCATCGCGGCGGCTGAGTCCGCGCAGGTGTGCGGTGAAATACAGAGTCTCGCCCACCGTCAGGTTTTGCAGGGCCAGGCCATCCTGGGGCATATAGCCGACCAGGCCCGGTGTATAGAGCGGATCGCGGGTGAGCGGCTCGCCGAACAGGCGAATCGTGCCGGAGGTGGGGGCGATCAGGTTGGCCAGCTGGCGGACCAGGGTTGTTTTGCCCGCGCCGTTTGCGCCGAGCAGGCCAAAGATTTCGCCCTGTTCAACCTGGAGCGTGATCCGGTCGTTGGCCGGGACGGTCTGTCGAGCGTACAGCTTGGTGAGGTTGATCACATCGTAGACCGGCATCAGGATGCCTCTGGAGAAACGCGGCGGAACAGGCTCACATCGTCCAGTATACGCCGCCTGTGGGCCGGATGCGCGCGGTGTCAGGTGAACGCCGGGAAACAGGGGGATAAGAGGGCCAGACGGGGGTCAGAATCATTTTTTGCATAATTGAAGGTCATACCGTATAATGCAATTCGTTGGATGGCCCAACAAATTAATGGCGGGCCATAGGCAAACAGGATAGTCTGAATTGTTTGCCTTGTCAACAAAAATTCCTCACCGACCCGGAATCGGGCTGTTATTTCAGAAAGGAGCGCTGGAAGGCAGCCAGGGGCGCACGACCCCCGATATCACGATAGGTTCAGGAATGTGCACCGCCAATGGTAATTTTCATGCCAGTTCGATAACAAGGAGCTAGAGGCTGTTATGCACTTTAGAGCACATGAGCCATCAACCGAACGAACTGATTTGCCATCAAAATAGCAAAGGCCAAGAAATGCAAGCCTTTCAAGGTGTCAGGCAAACGCTCGTAGTCGCGAGCAAG
>DAOUFU010000260.1:0-21326 GCA_034429275.1 Anaerolineae bacterium
GGGCAGCGGTTCGAGCGCCAGCCAGAAATTCATGAGCGGAATGTGATAATCCAGCGCGATACGCACGACGATCTGGTTGAACAGCAGGGATCGGTCCGCCAGCTCGATGTGGCGCGGAAACGTGCTGAGCAGGGGCACGATGCCCGCCTCGATGGTTTCCACCACCACCCGGCGCAGGTAATGATCGAACTCTTCCGGCGAGAGCACTACCAGGTCGTTCGTGCCGAACATGATCACGGCCACGCTGGGGTTGTGCGCCCGGTATTCGCACGCCAGGGGGGGTTCTCCCGGCTGGCAGGCAGAAGGGTCAGCCCACAGGGGATCGAGCACGGCGTTTGAGTTCAGCCCGTTGTAGGCGGCATAGGTGTTGAACGCCATGGAAGCGCCATACTGATCGATCACCGGCTGGAGATAGCCATATGGCCCCAAGTCGTACTGGCCTTCGCCAAACGGGTGCAGGTACAGCCAATCGTTCGAGTTGCAGTCGCCCACTTTGCTCAACACGTGCGGATCGCGGGCGAGGTGCTGGCCGTGCCGGGCAATGGAGGCGCTTCTGCCGACCGTCTGCGGCACAATCGGGAAGGAGTCCAGGTCAATCGGAGCCGCGCGCGCCAACACAAGATCACGCCCGCCGCTGAAGTCTACCAGTTCATAGGCCAGCACCCGCTCGTTCTGCGCCTGAGCGGGCCGGGCCGGAGGGATCGCGGCAGACATGACGGCCATCAATCCGATCCCGATCAGCAGGGCAGCGGCGAGCCGCGTGCGGCGCACATTTCGCGGGTCAGGAGTCTCCGTTCGTCTCTCAGAGGTCACGGTGTTTTTTTCTCCCTGCAGGGTCTCTTTGTGCGAGAATGGTGCTCAGCCGGGGGTGGAGAGAGTCTGCCAGATCGCGTCCAATGCCTGGAGTGTAACCAGGTTGCGCATCGGGTAGCCGCGCGTGAGGTTATCCCGCCTGAGATCGCCCGATGTGGTGATGGGCAGGCTCAGGTGACGACCGTCTTCGTTGAGTCCATGATTGGGCAGCGCATCCAGCGCACGCCAGAGGTTCATCAAGGGAATGTCGTAATCCAGCGCGACCTGAACCACGATCTGGTTGTAATAGATCGCGTCCTGCCACAGGTCCAGGTTGCCCGGAAACGTGCTCAACAGGGGAACAACCCCGGCCTGGATCGTCTCGTGAACGATGCGCCGCAGATTGGTATCGAATACCTGCGGCGGCGTGAAGAGCAAGTCCTGCGCACCAAACATGATGACGGCCACGCTGGGCCGGTGCACCCGAAGCTCACAGCGCAGCGGGGTTTCGCCCGGCTCGCACGCCCCCGGATTGGCAAACAGCGGATCGAGCACCGCCGGAGTCACCAGGCCGCTGTAGGCGGCCAGGCTGTCATAGGCCAGGGACTCGGAATAATGAGTCACGACGGCCTGCAAATGCGTATAATCTCCGAGATTGTAACGGTTCCACCCGAACGGGCTGAGGAAATGCTCGTTGTCGGAGATGCAGTCGCCGATTTTGGAGACGTGATTGGCCTGGGCACCCAGGATTTGCCCGCGCTCGAAGATGGCCCGCGCCTGCCCCATCGAGGCCGGGATGACGGGATAGTCGTAGAGATTGATATTGGTCTTGCCGGGTGGCCGGATGACATGGTCGGGTACGAACATCGTCTCGGTGCTGACCAGCAGCGAGATGATGGATTCCGCTGAAGGGACCTGCAAATAGCGGCTTTCCATCCACCCGCGGACGCTGCCATCGGTGCTGCGCCCTAGCACCCACTCGGCATCGGCGCTGCGCCGTTCCATAATGATTTTGGCATGTGGGATGAGGACGCCGATAATCGCATGAGAGCGCCCCGGCGCACTGTAGACGGTCAGCGCGTAGTGGGTCAGCGCCTGCGAGTTACTCTGAGCCAGGGCGGAATGAGCAGGGAAAAACAGGACCAGGTTGGCCGCCAGAATGATGCCGGATGCAACCCCAATGGAGAGAATGAGTCGACGATACATGAGTTTTGCCCGTGCTTGCCAACGATGTCTTATGACTTTACACGATGTTCCGCGCGATGTAAACTCGCCTACCCAAGTATGTACAGGGAGTGAATCATGCGTCTGAAGATTGCTTTTCTGCTGGCTGCGAGCCTGGCCCTGATGTTGGCGGGGGCAGCCGTCCTGGGGTCGGGCGGCGTGCTGGCCGCATCTGATCCCACGCCGACCCTGGTCACGCCGCCGGAACCGGTCATCGACCAGATCGACCTGGAGGCCCTGGCCAGCATTGACCTTGCCGATTACCCGATTGTGCCCGCGATCAGCCCAAACGCGCTGGCGATCTATGACCGCGCGCTGGCTTCGGGCGCGGACCCGCACACGTTCGTCAAAGTCGGCGACTGCATGACCGATAACCCCAATTTCCTGATGCCGATCGGAGAGGGCGACTTCGACCTGGGGGAATATGACGACCTGGCCGCCGTCATCGACTATTTTTCCAGCGGCGAATTGAATTCGTTCGGGCGAGTCAGCCAGGCAGCAGCGGGTGGGTTCAACGCGGCGAGCATACTCGATATGCTGTGGGCCAACCCGGAATTCTGCCAGGCGGGCGAGACACCGCTCGCGTGTGAGCTGCGCATCGCCCGGCCCAGTGTCGCCCTGATCATGTTCGGCACCAACGACGTGTTTTACCTCTCCGAGGCGCAGTATAACTTCTTCCTGCGCTCGGCGGTGGCAGAGACGATCCAGAGCGGGGTGCTGCCCATCTTGAGCACGTTCCCGCTGCGGCCCGAATTCCCTGAAAAGTCGGTGACGTATAACCAGATCGTGGTGCAGGTCGCGCAGGATTACGACATCCCGCTGATCAACCTGTGGGCCGCCTTGGAGCCGCTCGAAAACCAGGGGATCGACCCGGTCGAGACCACGCACATGACCGCGCCGGAAACCGGGTCTGCCTGCTATTTCCTGCCGGACCAGCTTCAGTCGGGGTTCACCGTGCGGAACCTGGTCACGCTCCAGACTCTGGCGGCACTGCTGGAAGCGGTCGAGGCCGAATAAAGGCGTGGCAGCGGTGCGGTGATCGCAGCCTACTGCGTGCCGCACATCTTCCATTCGCCATCCTCGCGGATGGCCAGGTAGGTTGTGCCGCCGACATCAAAGTTGCGGGTCTCGCCGTCATATTCAACGACGATCTGGCCCGTGCAGGTGACGAGGGTATAGTCGCCGTCTTTACCGGCTTCGCTGCACGCGAGATCGCGGAGTTCTGCTTTGACCGACTCGAACGAAGAAGCGTCCTTTTTTGCGCCCGCTTCCCAGGCCTTGCACGACAGCGCGGTGAGCTTCCCGGCATCGCTGGATACTTTGGCCTTGAGATAATCCTGGATGGCACTGGTAGCGCTGCCCTCTTTGGCACAGGCGGCGATCAGCAGACTCAACAACAGAATCCCCAGCAGGTAACGGCGCATCGCGTGTGCTCCTTGTCGAATCGGCCTGAATTGGCAAGAATGGTTCCTGGGATAAACGCAGTCGGTGCGATTATAAAAGAAGATAAGTGGCAAGCCCAGCACGAATTTCGAACAAGCCCGGCGCTTGCCCGGTGATGGAGGATACCTCATGCAGCATCGTATACGCTTCGGAATAGTGATCGTACTGCTAACGGTTGTGGCGATGGGCGTCTTGGGCGCTGCCGGCACGGCTTCTGGCCCGGTGATGGCTCAGGGCGGCGACGAATGTGAACAACTCGTAGCTAATGCATTGGCCGCGGCGCGCGAGTCCTGCGGCGACCTGGCGCGCGGCGAGGTCTGCCTGGGTCATGCGGCGGTGGCGGTGAGCGCCTCGGCAGGCGCGGGTGAGATCGCGCTGGCCGCGCCTGGAGACCGCGCTTCTATCGCGGCGCTGGATGGGTTCTCGACGGTGGGCCTCTCTGCAGATGCCTCTGAATGGGGCGTGGCGGCGGCGATGCTGTCCGGCGGGCTTCCCGCCGAGGATGCGGGCGTGGCGGCTTTTCTTTACGGCGACGCCCGGTTGGAACGCCCTGCCCAGGTGGTGGATGATCGCCCGACACTGGTGGTCCGTAATGCGGGCAGCGCCGAGGTGAACCTGCGCAGCGGCGCAGGCTCGGTCGGCTTTGATGTGATCGGCACCTTTGCGCCCGGTGATGAGGCGCTGGCCGATGGTCGCAACCAACAAGCGGATTGGATCCGCATTCGCTACAAGGACATGGTGGCCTGGGTGTTCACGCCGCTCATCAGTTGGGAAGGCGACCTGCAGGCGCTTGAGGTGCTGCTGCCGGACGATCTCACCACAGCGGCGGTTTCGGGTGAGCCGTTCGATATGGCCCTGCTGACCACCGGCCCGGCCAACACGGCCTGTGCTGCCGCGTCGTCCGGCCTGCTGCTGCAGCATTCCGGCGAAAACACCGCCCAACTCACCCTCAACGGGGTCGGCCTGGAATTCTCCGACGCGGCCCTGGTTCTGTCCGCCGCCCCCAACGAGGCGCTGGAAGTCAAGGTGCTGACCGGATCGGTGAGCGTGACCGCGCGCGGAGTGTCTCAGGTGGTGGATGCAGGCGAGAAGGCACAGGTCCGGTTGGGCGGCGATGATGGCCTGACTCCAGTGGCCACACCCGCCGCATTGGGACCCTATGCTCTGCTTGAGATCGCCGACGTGCCGCTGAGCCTGATGTCTGGCACGATGGTATGCAAGGTGGGCCTGCCCCAGGCCACGGCAGATGTGCGGTTGCGGGTCGGTCCCGGCGACCAACGCGGCGAACTGGCCCAGATGAGCAGCGCGCTCAGCTACACGGTATCCGGCTGGGCCAATGACCCCGAAGGTCAACCCTGGTGGCAGCTCGATACAGGCGCACAAAAAGCGTGGGTGCGCCAGTCGCAGGTGCGCGCAGTCGGCGATTGTGACGCGGTAGCCCAGGTCGAAGCGCCGCCAGTAGTGCTCGGCGGCCAGACCAGCCCCGCGTCTGGCGGTGAAGCCGCCGCAGGCCCCGACCTCGCACCCACCGCCAATTCCGTCTGGCAGATGCGAGTCGGCACGGACCAGATGAGCGGGCAGTGCTCCGGCGCACCGGCGATCAATTTCTGCGATCACCTGGCAGCGATTGCGCCGACGGCGGGCGGAATCTCGTGGAAGGGGATGGAAGCCGCGCCCTATTTCCTGACGCGGGTTCAGCCCAATGTCTACAGCTATTCCGGCCCCAATGTCATGGGCACGGGCCAGGTGAATATGACGCTCACCTTCAGCGCCGAGAACCAGATCAACATGACGATGGTACTCACGCTCAACAGTGAGCCAAACTGCCAGCATACCTATTTCTACACCGGGACCAAGAACTGGTAAACCGGCTCGCCCGGCAGTTCACCCAGGCTTCGTCATCCCCCCAGAAAAAAAGACAGCCCGTTCCACGCAAGGTGGGCGGGCTGTCGTCATCTATGGCCTGTATGGGCAGGTTTTTGCTGCGATCTATCGCACTTTACCCATACTGCTTGTGTACACAGGCAGGCTTCTCGCGCACGTCTTCTACTTCGGCCCCGGTCTCAACCAGCCCGGCCTTCAGACGGGCGAAATCGGCCCCCTGCTCTTTGATGGTGATATGTGCCCCGGCCTGTGAGTCGCGCCACGTGGTGACGCTGATGATATTGCCGCCTGCGTTGGTCACCGTCTGGGCGACCTTCGCCAGCACGCCCGGCTTGTCGGGCACTTTGAGCGTGAAGCGCGCGCCTTCGGCATCTCCGCCGAGCAGCGTTACAAACGCGCGGAAGATATCGGTATCGGTGATGATGCCGACCACCTGGTCGTTCTCCATAACCGGCAGGCACCCGATGCGGTGATGCAGCATCAGGCTGGCGGCCTCTTCCAGCGAGCAGTCGCTGTTGACGGTGTACACCGGGTGACGCATGATCTGCTTGAGTTCGAGCTTCGAGAGCAGGCTGTGGATTTCGTAGATGCTGAGCGTTGTGGCGGGCGAAGGCTGAGCGGCATACAGGTCATCATCAACGATGATGCCCACCAGCTTACCGCGCTTGTCCACCACCGGCAGGTGATGAATGTTGTGCTCGTGCAAGAGTTCGGTGGCCTGCTTGTGAGTGGTTTCCGGCAGGGCCGTGATGGGGTTGGTCGACATCAAATCTTTGACTAACATAGGTTATCTCCAGGCGGGGTGATGTATCCCCCAAACAACCAAACAAGGTGATCCAGTTTTCACAGATAGAGCGATTTTAAGACGGATCGTATGGTGATCACCACCCGGTGTCAAGTTTGGGTGCGCAGCAGACGGGCCGCCCGGAACACCCCTGCCTAGTACCAAAGTTCATTGCGCAGTCCGACAACGTAGCTATACCCTTAGATTTGTGGTCATAGAGTATTAATGTATAGTTAGGATATCAGGCAGGGTCAGATTGGCAGGTCAACGGAACATCCCCGGAGACGTGCCGGAAGATTTGGCCGTGTTGACATTTGTACCCAGAGGGAAGCAAAGCAAAGCTGTTTTCAAGCGAAAATGTCAACATCACCTTGTTTTTCCTTAATTTTCCAGGAGGAGTATCGTGAAGAAGCTCATTCCAGCGTTGATGATCGTCGTCGTTTTGGCGGCAATAGCCGCGCCGGGGGTCGTTGCCCAGGGCAGCGTAAAAGTCCTGACGTGGGAATTCATCCAGAATGAGACCGATGGGCAGCTCGGATGGCTGGATTCATCGGGTAACCAGGACGTGCTGCTCAGTTTCCCGACCGGCGTTTTCGACAACCAGGCAAAACCTTGCAGCCAGGATTTCTGGGCGAAAGGTGGCAAGCACATTGCCGTGTTCACAGGCGCGGCCAGTGGGAATATTGCTCTGTTCCCGCTGGATGGCAGCGCCCCACTGCCAATCGGCTCCGCCCACCGGATGGCCTGCGCCGGTCCGGCAACCTTCCAGTTCTCGCCCAATGGGGAGCGCCTGGGTTATATCAACTACGTCTTTGACGTGCTGGACCGCGAATTCCCGGTGGGCGATCTGGTCCTCTTCGAAGCGGCCACGGGCGCTCAACTGGGCGGCTTCGACTGGACAACCGCGTTTGTCCTGTATGATGACGGTGCCCTGATGCTGCGCCTCTTCCCCGATGGGAAGGGCAATGCCATCGAAGGCGATGTCGATTGGTGGGATAACTCTGGCCGACGAACTCTGACCACGTTGGAGCCTGTCTTCCCTGCCGATGCCCCCGAAGATTTCTGGTGCGGCTTCACCAGCGGCGCAGTAGCGCGCCTAGGCAACACGGCCTACGTGCTCACCGGGCAGGAATGCCAAAACGGGGCGAGCAACTGGCGGTTGGTCAGCATCCCGATGGGCGGCGGCCAGGCTACCGAGATCGCGTTTGGGCAGCCGGGAGGCAGCTTCTTCCCCGAAAGCTTCACCACCCAGCTACTGCCCGCGCGCGACGGCTCCGGGTTCTTGATGATGGTCCCCAGCGGTCTGCGGCGCAATACGACGAACCTGTTCTGGATCACGAAGGAAGGCGCAATCACACCTGTGCTGCCGGAACAGCACGTCGTGGTCGATCGATATGGCGAGCGGCTGACCGAAGGGCGGAACACGGTTCCTACCGCTGATGGCGGCGCTCTCGCCTTTGTCACCACCACTGCCAATGATGAGCAGGCCCTCTATGTGCTCAATCTCGCCACTGTGGGCAATCAGCCGGTCCAGTTAGATGAGACGAGTTCGGGGCAGCGGTTCTTCCAGTATCTCTGGACACCCAACAACACCCTGTACTATGTGCTCGGCACTGTCGAAACCGGTTCGCTCAACATGGCCACGGTGGATGGGTCATCCCAGCGGCTGGCACGCGGACGCTTCTTCCGCATCGCCACCAATTATGCCGGAGACAAGATCGCGGCGGCGGAATGGTACGCCAACCCCGAACGGCTGGGCGATGATCTCTTCAAGCTCACCCTGCTGGACAAAAACGGCTCGTCCTCCGACTTCAAGGTAGGCGGCCAGGATCACGCCCAGTACATCCCGCTGGCTGTGCAATAAACGCTTGAGCGCGTGCCCGTAAACCCCTTCTGTCAGCGGAGGGGAGAATGCTGTAGGGGGCGAGTTTCGACACTCGCCCCACTTGCCCCTACAGGCTGATCGGGGCGGCGACTGTATCTGCCTCGCTGCCTGTTGACCCCGCGTGAAGATCGAACGCACCGAGTTCACTTGCCATTCCTCTCTGAACGTGGTATCTTGGGCGTCATCAGTCACGCAATCGGAGAGCTTTTGCCCCGGATGGCAAAGCGTTGTGCTGCCTGGCGCGGCACAGTGGCGAAGCAGGTGCAAGTCCTGCGCTGACCCGCAACGGTAAGTGAGGGGAATGCCCCCTCACAAGCCCGGTCGACCGCTCCGATTGGTTTGGTTTCGACCTTCGAGGAATGGGGTTGAGGCGGGTAAGTCCACCGGGTATTGACCGGCCCAACCGGTCCGGTTTTCCCGGCAGGTTCGCGCTAGTACCCCAGCCGTCAGGCTGGTTTTTTATCCCCCACCCCCTCCCTCACCAGGCAAACCTATCTGGAACCGGTGAGTGTTATTCCATGAGCAGCGCAGTGATCTCTCCCATTGAATCGTCCGCGCGGGACCGAATGCCGTTTTTGCTGGTCAACTTCGGCGTGATGACCCGGTTTGTGGTCATTTGCAGCACGCTGATGCTGCTGCTGGCCGTGACGACGATCTTCGCCGCCTCGACCGGCTCCACCTCGATCCCCTTTCGGGACGTGGTGCAGGCCCTGCTGCAATATGCCGGGTTCGGGGGCGGCATGGACGAAGCCTCGACCACATACCGGATCGTGACGGTGGTCCGGCTGCCGGGTGTGCTGGTGGCTGCGCTGGTCGGCGCAGCCCTGGCCTGTGCGGGCGCGGTGATGCAGGGCCTGTTCCGCAACCCGCTCGCCGATCCGGGCATCATCGGGGTGAGTGCAGGTGCGTCGCTGGGCGTGGTCGCCGCTGTGACGCAGGCCGCCCTGTTGAGCGATGGGTGGCTGTTCAACCGGGGCACGCTGGGCGGGGCGTTGTGGCGCGCGCCGATTGCTGCATTTGTTGGAGCACTGGCCGCCGCGCTGACGGTCTACCTGCTGTCGCTTCAGCGCGGGCGAACCAACCTGGCGGCACTGCTGCTGGCGGGCGTGGCGCTGAACGCCGTCCTGGGGGCGATCACCTCGGTGCTGCTGCTGCACACTGCCGATCTCAACGCGGTGCGGGCAGTGTTGGCCTGGCTGGTGGGCAGCCTTGAAGGGCGCGGTTGGGACTACTTCCACGTGGTCAAATGGCCGATCGGCATCTCGGCGGCGGCGCTGCTGCTGTTCGCGCGCGATCTCAACGTGCTGGTGATCGGCGAAGAGGCCGCGCAATCGCTGGGCGTCAATGTGCCCCGCGTGCGGCTGATCCTGTTGGTGCTGGCCAGCCTGCTCACCGCTTCCGCCGTCAGCATCGCGGGAGCCATCGGCTTTGTGGGACTCATGGTGCCGCACATGCTGCGCCTGGTCATTGGGCCGGATCACCGCGTGCTGATTCCCGCCAGCCTGTTGGGCGGGGCGGTCTTCCTGGTCTTTGCGGATGCGCTCGCGCGGTCCATCATCGCCCCGGCGCAGCTTCCCGTCGGCGTGGTGACGGCCCTGGTGGGTGGTCCGTTCTTCCTGGGCCTGATGTGGCGCAACCGCCGCCAGATTGCGCTGCTGTAGGGGGGCAAGATGAAGCGTGCGCTGAGCCAGAAACGCGGACGGGGCCAGTTGTGGGCCGTCGTCGTGCTGGTCGTGCTGATGGCAGTTGTGCTGGCGGCGATGTTCTCGATGCCGCACGCCGCGCCGGTCCTGGCGCAGGGTGACGAGCCTGGAGTGCGCGTGGGAGTCGTGGTGGCAGGGCTGGGCGAGCAAACCCGCACCTTCTGCGTGACCTTGACCAAACCCAACCCCACCGGACTCGACGCCCTGATGGCTACTGGCCTGGATGTCGGCGCAGTCTCCGGCGGGCTGGGCACTCAAATCTGCCGGATCGAAGGAGTGGGATGCACACCGCCCGCCGAAAGCTGCTTCTGCCAGTGTGAGGGCGGCAACAGTTGCGCCTACTGGTCCTACTTCCACCTCGCCGAACAGAACACCTGGCAGTACAGCGTGGTGGGCGCGGCCCGGCGGCAGGTCTCCAACGGCGATGTAGAAGGCTGGTGGTGGCGCGTCGGCAATGCCTCGCCAGCCGATTTTCCGCCCGTGCCATTCGAGACCCTCTGCGGCGTTGAGCCAGCCTTCCCGCGCACCGTCATCGACGACCTGGGGCGCGCGTTGACCTTCGCGACCCCGCCGGGCCGGATCGCCTCGGTCACGCTTGGCTCGGACGAAATCCTGCTCGACCTGGTAGATACCTCGCGGGTGCTGGGCGTAACCTATATGGCGACCAACCCCGCCATCAGCAACATCGCCGACCGGCTGGACGGCATCGCGCATACCGACCTCGCAGCCAATGCGGAATACCTGATCAGCCTCGATCCCGACCTGGTCATCCTGGCCTCGTACAACGATCCCGCCCTGATCGACCAGTTGCTCGATGCCAGTGTGCCGGTGTTTGTGCTGGCCGACTTCAACACCCTGGACGATGTGCGCGCCAACATCCGGCTGCTGGGCCGGATCACCGGGGAAGACGCGCGCGCCGAAGAATTGATCGAGACCATGGACGAGCGGCTGGCCGCTGTCCGCGCGGCAGTTGAGCCATTCCCCCGCGTGCGCGTGCTCTATTATGAGACGGGCGGCATCACCTATGGCCCAGGCAGCACGGTCGATGAGATCATCACCCTGGCGGGCGGCATCAACGTGATCGCCGAGCAGCAGTTGGGCGCATACCCGCTGATTGATGAGGAACTGGTGCTGGCCCTCGATCCCGACGTCGTCCTGGTGAGCGCCGGTTTTGGCAGCAGTGGGGATGCCGTTGCCCAGTTTGTGGCCAACCCCGCGTTTGGTACCCTGCGGGCAGTGCAGGCCGGGCGAGTGATCGCCATCCCAAATGCGCACATGACCAACGTGAGCCACTACGTGGTGCGCGGCGTTGAAGATGTCGCCCGTGCCCTGTACCCCGATGCCTTTAAGGGAGAAAACCAGTGACCGCGCCGGATCGCCTAATCCCGCCAGCGGATGGGACAGCCCTGCTGCGCGCAGAGCAGGTCGGCTTTCAGAGGGGCGGCAGCGTGCTGTTGAGCGGCATCACCTTCTCTGTCGTGGCCGGAGAAGTGCTCGGTCTGATCGGTCCTAACGGGGCGGGGAAATCTACCCTGCTCAAGGTGATCAGCGGCCTGTGGCCGGTCACCTCCGGGACAGTTTTGCTGCTCGGTCAACCGCTGAAGCACTATTCGACACGTGCGGTAGCCCAGGTGATCGCCCAGGTGCCGCAGATCACCTCGCTAGACTTTCCGTTCACCGTGCATCAAGTTGTGCTGATGGGCCGGAACCCTCACCTCAGCCGCTTCGAGCTGGAAACCGCGCGCGACCGGGAGATCGCCGGGGCCGCCATGCGCCAGACGGCGACGGAACACCTCGCCGGGCGGTTGATCGGCAGCCTGAGCGGCGGCGAACGTCAGCGCGTGCTGATCGCGCGGGCGTTGGCCCAGGAACCCAGGCTGCTGCTGCTGGATGAGCCGACGGCCAATCTTGATCTACAGCACCAGATGGCAATCCTCGACCTGCTGCGCCGCCTGGCCGTACAGAACCGGGTCGGCGTGGTGGTGGCCGTACACGACCTGGAAATGGCCGCGCGTTACTGCGACCGGCTGATCCTGATGCACCAGGGCGGCATCCTGGCCGAAGGTGCGCCCGACCAGGTGCTGACTCCCGCCCGCCTCCGGCAGGCGTATGGGGTCGAGAGCCGCGCCTATCCCGACCCGGTCACCGGCCACCTTCGGCTGGCCGTGATCTCCGACGTGGAGGCGTGAGCCTGGGCCGGTTGGGCCAGTGGCCCCCGCGTGTTTGGCGTTACTTCTTCGCCCCACTATAATGCAGACAGACCATCGAAGCAGTCTCTGGCAAGGAAGAATGACCTATGCCCGACGAACGCGGATTCTTACTCGCCGAAGAAAAGCAGGTCTTGCTGCGCCACTTCGCCCCTGTGCTGGTTCTCTTCCCCGAAACGCCCGCCTCCGCACCCTATCCCGATGAAGGGGACGCCATCTACACGGTGCGCGGATCGTATCACCCGCGTGCCGTCGAGATGTTCCTGGAACTGGCCCGCGTGCGCTATAAACGCTCGGTGCTGCTGCGTCAGCCGGGGCTGATCTTTGCGCGACGCCGCTATACCCAGGAACTGGCCCGCGCGCGGGCAGGGATCACGCCGGGCGATGTTGAGGCAGCGGTCGAGAAATACCGGACCGATCCCCGTTACGCGGGCATGAGCCAGCAGGCGCTCATCGAGGCTGTTCACGACCGTCTCGTGCAGGAAGAGCTGAGCAAACGCCTGCATGGGCTGGACCTGCCCCTTCACCGCGCCAGGAATCTCAAGTTCTGGAAAGCGTACTTTCGCTACCTGAACAAGCTGGGTCCGCAGGTCTGCCGCTCGGTCGTCTATGGCCGCGTGCTGCAGGGACTGGCCCCGCTGAATGCCGAGATCGCCCCGCCCACCGACCCCAGCAAACCACCGAGGGCCAGCTTCGGGCCGGTTGATGTGAGCCGGGCGCGGGTGGCCCTGCAGTACTGGTTTCATTACCTCTACGACGATTGGGCGAACCGTCACGAGGGCGACCTGGAAAGCATGACCGTGCTGGTCTCGCTGGATGAATCGCTGGTGCTGCGCGCGCGACCCCTGACCGCCGAGGAACTGCTGGGTGGAGTCACCCCGCTGGAAGTCGGCTATTCCGCCCACGAAGACGGCTTCCGCCGGTGTTGGAGCGATGTGCAGAAAACACGTGAGGGGCGGCCCATCCTGTATGTTGCGCGCGGGTCATCCGCGTCCTACTTCGAGTGGCGGCTGGAAGGCTTTCCTGCCTCGGCACGGGTGGGCTTTGTCGAAAAAGTGCTGACCGTGCCGGGGATGTTCATCGGGGCGCGGCGATTTTTAGGCCGCCGGTGGGATACAGCCTACTTCGCCCGGTTCACGGCGCGTGGGCCTCAGAATACCGACTGGGTAGCCGCCGACCCCCAACCCGAAGACCGCAGCGATCAATCGCCCGCCAACGCCCAGGAACGGCAAATCCCCTGCGAATGCCGCGGGGTGCGCCGCCTGCCCGCCTTCGACGAACAGGCGGGCCTGGACGATCACACCTACTACCTGGAGACTGATCGCCTGTTCTGGATCGAGATGGCCCAGGAATATGGCCTGCAGTGGGGGCAGGACTCGCTGTTTCCGGGCACGCAGGGGCCGCGCGGCCAGACCAAAGCCGAGCGCGACAAAAAGGTTGCCCAGGTCGATCAGTTAGTGCGGCTGGAAGTGCTCATTGAAGAGGCGCTGACCGTCATCGACCGCGACCTGCGCAAACTCAGCGAGCGCCGCCTGGCCATCAACAACGCCATCCCCCAGCTTGAGGATGCACTGCGCCCGCTGCGTCCCGCCCAGCTTCGCGCAAAGGGTGCCTTCCCGACCAGCGCCCGGAATTTCGTCTATACCATGTGGGCCTGGATCCTCAAAGTTCACCCGGAGGCCTGGCCGGGCGGGCCAGGGCTGCTCAACCAGTGGCGGTTTGCGCGCCAGCTACGGCCAGGGATTTTTTCGATCTTCACCTGGCGCGGGCGTGCCCAACCGCTGCTGGACCGCCAGGACCCGCTCTATCACATCAAGACTCTGCTGGCGCGCGTGCGCCAGATGCGCTACGAGATGCAGTTGATCGAGTCCAAATGGGATAACCCCTTCTCGTGGGTGCGCTATACCTGCCTGGCGGATTCGTTCTTCTACGGACGCCGCCAGCGCCAGACCCTGACTCCCGCCGATCTCCAGTTGATCGACTGCGAGGACTCGCCGCTGTCGATGCGGTGACCGGCGGGAAACAGGACGCCCGGCAGGACGTCCGGCGCGAGCGCTAGCCTGGTAGCTGCTGCGAGGTGATTCCGCCCTCGGTCATGGCGCGAGCATCCAGGGCAGCCCGCGCGTCAGCCTCGGTCATATAGCCCAACTCGACGACGACCTCCAGGATCGAGCGGTTCTCGCTCATCGCCTTTTTGGCGACTTCTGCCCCGCGCTGATACCCGATGATCGGGTTGAGCGCCGTGACCAGGATGGCATTTTTGCCCAGCCAGCCTTCGGCCTTTTCGCGGTTTGCCACCACGCCGACCACGCACTTCTCGGTGAAGGCTTTGACCGCGCCGATCGTGACGTGCATCATCTCGAACAGGTTATGCGCGATGATGGGCATCATGACGTTCAGCTCAAGCTGCCCGGCCTGCCCGGCCAGGGTGACGGTCAGGTCGTTCCCCATGACATGATACATCGCCATATTGAGCATCTCAGCCAGCACAGGGTTCACCTTGCCGGGCATGATGCTCGATCCGGGCTGGACGGCGGGCAGCCGGATTTCGTCCAGGCCGGTCGCCGGGCCGCTGCTCAGCAGGCGGAAATCGTTGGCGATGCGTGCCAGGTCCTGGGCCAGTGTGCGCAGTGCGCCCGAAAAGAACACAGCATCCTGCATCGACTGCATCGACTCAAACAGGTCATCGCTGGTGAACAAGTCCAGCCCGGTCAGCCGCGAGAGGGTGGCGACCATCCGCGCGTGATACTCCGGGTGAGCGTTCAGGCCGGTGCCCGTAGCCGTGCCGCCGATCCCCAACCGGCGCAGACCCTGCGCGGCCACGCGGATTTTTTCGATATCGCGCTCGACGGCTTTGGCGTATGCGCCGAACTCCTGGCCCAACCGCACCGGCACAGCATCCTGCAGGTGGGTGCGACCACTTTTGACCACGTCATCAAACTCCGCCGCTTTGTCGGCCAGCGCCTGGCGAAGATTGCCCAGGGCCGAGAGCAGTTCATCGAGCCGCCATAAACAGCCCAGCCGGATCGCGGTGGGAATCGTGTCGTTGGTCGATTGGGCCATGTTGACGTGATCGTTGGGATGGACAGGCTTGATCGGCGCGTCAAGCTCGAAGCCCAACAACTGGTTGGCGCGGTTGGCGATCACCTCGTTCGTGTTCATGTTGTGGCTGGTCCCCGCGCCCGCCTGGAACGGATCGACCACAAATTGATCGTGCCAGCGCCCGACCAGGATTTCGTCCGCCGCTTCCATGATAGCCTGGGCGATGGCCTTCCCGGAGAGCGTGACCGGGCCATTTGCATAATCGGCAAACAGGCCCAACGACTGGTTGACTTCGGCGGCAGCGCGTTTGATCACCGTCTGCGCCCAGATAAACGCGGCATAGGGCCGCATCCCGCTGATTGGGAAATTATTAATCGCGCGCTGGGTCTGCGCGCCCCACAGCGCATCACGCGGAACGGCGACCTGGCCCAGCGAATCCTTTTCAATGCGTGTCTCAGCCATAGGTATAGGTTTGCTCCTCAAAAATCTAAAAAGGCTCACACTGTGATATTTGCATACGCAGCGGCGATTTACCAGCCCGCCCGGCGAATGCGCCACAAACTACTGCGCCCCGGCATAACCAGGGCGCAGAAGACGAGCGGGTGTGACAACGAATGCTAGCGGGTCTGGTGAACCAGGGCTTCCGCCTGTGCGATCAGCTTCTCGATCTCGCCCAGCCCCTCTTTCCAGAAATTGGGATCGGTCAGGTCACCGCCCATCGGGGCCAGGATCGCTTCGGGCCAGTCGGAGCCGCCCGCCCGCAGGACATCGAGATAACGCGGGGTGAACGAATCGCCCTGCTGGCGGTAGCGCGCGAACAGGGCCAGCACCAGCAGTTCGCCAAAAGCATACGCATAGACATAGCCAGGATAGTGCAGGAAGTGCGGGATGTAGCTCCACCAGATCGCGTAATTCTCGGTCAGGTCCAGGCTGTCGCCAAACATGGCGCGCTGCGTGGTCATCCAAAGCTCGCTCAGGCGCTCGCTAGAGAGTTCGCCTTCTTCGCGGCGGGCAGTGTGCATCCCGTGCTCGAACCGGTTCATGGCAATCTGGCGGAAGACGGTGGATAGAATATCCTCGATCTTATGCGCGATCATGGCCAGTTGTACTTTGGGATCGGGTTCTTTGGCCATAAAATCGCTGAAGACCAGCATCTCGCCAAAGGTTGAGGCCATCTCCGCAGTCGTCAGGGGTGTGTGCGCCTGAAGCATCCCCTGCTCGCGCGAGAGATACTGGTGAACGCCATGCCCCAACTCGTGCGCCAGGGTCATGACATCGCGCGCGCTGCCCGTGAAGTTCATCAGCACATAGGGGTGCACCGAAGGCACCGTTCCGGCGCTGAAGGCCCCGCCCCGTTTGCCCGGCCTGGGCGCAGCGTCGATCCACGACCGGGTGAAGAACTGCTCCGCAATACCGGCCACTGTAGGGTGGAATTTGCCGTAAGCATTCAGCACCATTTCGCGGGCCGTGTCCCACTGGTAATTCCCTTCCGCGGCGGGCAGGGGCGCGTACCGGTCATAGTCGGTCAGCCGGTCCAGGCCCAGCAGTTCGCGCTTGAGGTGATAGTAGCGGGCCACGATGTCGTAGCGGGTCGTGACCGCACCTACCAATGCCTCCACCACGTCGTCGCTGACCTCATTCGACAGATTACGCGCCGACAGCCAGGTTGGGTAGCTGCGGAGCCGGTCATCGGAGGCTTTGTCCGCCGCCAGCGTATTGAAGATAAAGGTCAGAATGGGCAGCTTCTCGCGCAGCCCATCGGTGAAGGCCTGCGCCGCGCCCTGGCGCACGTCGCGCGCAGGATCGTAGAGCTTGGCCAGAATGCCCGACTGGGTCAGTTCCTGGCCATCGAACGAAAAGCGCATACTGCTGGTGACTTCCGAGAAGAACCGCGCCCAGGCATCACGCCCGGTGACCGCTTTCTCGGAAAGGATTTTCTCTTCCGGCTCACTCAAGCGGTGGGGCC
Organism: Anaerolineae bacterium; assembly: GCA_034429275.1. Classification (GTDB taxonomy): domain Bacteria; phylum Chloroflexota; class Anaerolineae; order Aggregatilineales; family Aggregatilineaceae; genus DAOUFU01. The sequence continues at coordinate 16,931 of DAOUFU010000260.1, forward strand.
GGTAGCGCCGGACCGTTTCCAGCCAGTGCCGGTAATGTGCCAGCACCGGGTGATTCATCAGCAGCTCGGCGGCATCGGCGGGCGCGTTGGTCCATTCCAGTTCGAAGAACACGAGTTTCTGTTCCAGGCGCGATGACCACTCGTTGACCTTTTGCAGCAGCGCCCCATAGCGCGGATTGGCCGTATCGGTAGACCACAACAACTGGACATACGATCCCAGCTTGTGGGCCATCTCCACAATGCCCTCATACTCGGCCAGCGCGTCGCGCATTTCCTCAGCATCGAGCGCCGCCAGCCGCCCGCGATAGGCCGCGGCCAGTTGATCGGCGCGCTCGTCCGCCCGCCGAATATCTGCCTCGATCTGAGGATCGTCAATGCCTGCGTAAAGATCGCTCAAATCCCAGGCGATGTTCTCCGCCCCGGTTACCTGTAGTTCTGTCATGTGAAGCCGCTCCTAAGATTCGTTGCATAACCTCTGAGGTTATACGTGCTGAAGCGCAAAAGATGCAAATGGGGCCCAATTTGGCGACAATAGAGCTACGATAACCATGCTTTGGGGCCTATGAGGAGGGCTGTTTCCCATGAACTATCGTGAACTGGGTCGTACCGGGTGGAAAGTCTCGGAAGTCAGTTTTGGGGCGTGGGCCATCGGCGGCGCATGGGGCAGCGTGGACGACAAAGAGTCTATCGCCGCTCTGCACCGCGCGATTGACCTCGGCGTGAACTTCATCGACACCGCCGATGTCTATGGCGATGGGCACAGCGAGCAGTTGATCGCCCAGGTGCTGAAGGAGCGCCGCGAGACCATCTATGTTGCCACCAAGGCGGGCCGCCGGCTCGATCCGCATGTTTCCAGCGGCTACAATGCCGAGAATCTCACCCGCTTCATCGAGCGCAGTCTCAAGAACCTGGATACCGACTGCCTGGACCTGGTGCAGCTTCACTGCCCGCCGACCGAGGTGTATTACCGGCCCGAAGTGTTCGGCGTGCTCGATGATCTCATGCAGCAGGGCAAAATCCGTCACTATGGCGTGAGCGTGGAAAAAGTGGAAGAGGCGCTCAAAGCCATCGAATATCCGAATGTGCAGACGGTGCAGATCATCTTCAATATGTTCCGTCATCGGCCCGCCGACTTGTTCTTCTCCGAGGCCAAGCGCCGCAAGGTGGGCATCCTGGCCCGCGTGCCGCTCGCCAGCGGCCTGCTCACAGGCAAGATGACCCCCAAGACCGAATTCGCCCCCGACGATCATCGCCAGTTCAACCGGCATGGCGAATCGTTCGACCGCGGCGAGACCTACTCCGGCGTCGATTATGAGACCGGGCTGGACGCTGTGAAGCAGCTTCAGGCTATCATGCCGCCCAATATGACCATGCCGCAGTTTGCGCGGCGCTGGATTTTGATGTTCGACGCGGTCTCATGCGTCATCCCCGGAGCCAAGCGTCCTTCGCAGGCCGAGGATAACGTCCGGGCGTCGGAACTGCCGCCGCTCAGCGACGAAGTAATGGCCGGCGTCAAAACCATCTACGACCGCTACATCCGCGAGCAGGTGCATCATCTCTGGTAAGTTTGGCGGGCTGCTCGCCTTCTGAAGGCACAGGCTCCCCCGCCAGGCGAGGGAGCCTGTTTGCCCTGCGTGTTCCGGGTGCAAAAAAGCACCGCTGCCGGGGCCATTTTGCCTTGCAGAAAGCCCCGGTCATTGTCATAATGGCGCAGTCCGGTCGCCAAGCATACACATGATACGCATGTCTCGAAAGAATATTGTCTTGACCCTTGTCTGGCTCGTGCTGGCGGGGTGCGGCCCATTGGGTCTCACCGGCTCCAGGCCCGCCTACATCCAGCATAACGAAGACTGGGCGGTGACTGTTCAGACCTTCGATGGGGTCGAGATGGTCCGGGTTCCACCGGGCTGTTTTCTGATGGGCAACGAGCGCGGACGCCGCGACGAACAGCCGGTTCACGAAATCTGCTTCGACAAACCTTTCTGGATCGACCGGACCGAAGTCACCAACGCCCAGTACGGGTCTCAGGGGGTGTTCCCTGGCGACGACCGCCCGCGTGAAAACCTGACCTGGTTCGAGGCGCGCGATCACTGCCTGCGGCGAGGCGCACGCCTGCCCACCGAAGCCGAATGGGAATATGCAGCGCGCGGCCCGGACAGCCTGTACTATCCCTGGGGCGACCAGTTCATCGAAGACAACCTGGTGTTCGATGGCAACTTCAACAACGAAACGTCCCCGGTGGGCAGCCGCCCGGCGGGAACCTCGTGGGTGGGCGCGGTGGACCTCAGCGGAAATGTCTGGGAGTGGGTCAACAGCATCTACAAACCCTACCCCTATAAGCCCAACGACGGGCGCGAAAACCCGGACGATACGACCAGTTACCGGGTCTACCGGGGCGGGCTGGGCAGCTATATCGACTTTGGCACCAGCGCGGCCACGCGCTTTCGTGGAAAGCCGGACTCGCGGGGGTGGTTCATCGGCTTCCGCTGTGCCAGAGATGCCAACGATTAGGGCACATCCTGCTTCGATGCATATCCATGCGCGCGGGTTGAAAGGATTCCTGATATTCCTGTGAAGCACCCTGTCAAACCAAAGAATTCCCGCACCAGGCAGCCGGGACTCCTCATGCGGATTCGCCGGTCCATCTGGCGCGAACCCTGGCCGCAGAATGACAGCCAGCGCGTCCGGCTGGTGCTCAACGACCTGATCCTGCATCTCCACGCGACCAAAGTCCCCAAGCGCGCGCTGAAGCTCACCTATAGCTATGGGCTGGGCGGGCTGGCGATCCTGCTGTTTGTGATATTGGCCTTCACAGGCGTGCTGCTGACCTTTGTCTATGTCCCCACGCCCGATGAAGCCTATGCCAGCATTCACCGGCTGCAAACCGATATCTGGATCGGCTCGCTGGTGCGCAATCTGCACCACTGGAGCGGCAACCTGCTGCTGATCGTGGCGGTGCTGCACCTGTTGCGCGTGTTTTTCACCGGGGCGTTCCATCCCCCGCGCGAGTTCAACTGGCTGCTTGGCCTGTCCCTGCTGCTGCTGGTCGCGCTGTCGAACTTCACCGGCTACCTCATGCCCTGGGACCAGCTTGCCTATTGGGCCACGACCATCAGTACCAGTATGCTGAGCTACATTCCCGTCGTGGGAGAAGATATCCGGCAGGTGCTCATCGGCGGGCCGGAGATCGGCGAATTCACCCTGCGGACCTTTTTCGCCTTCCACATTGTGGTATTCCCGCCGCTGATGGTCATCATCATTTCGTACCATATCTGGCGCGTGCGCAAAGATACCTTCACCCTGCCGCGCGCGCTGGACGAGCCGCCGCTGGACCCCAAGCGGGTCGAGCGCGTGACTACCATCCCCCACCTGGTCAACCTGGAAATCGGCTATGGCCTGGTGGCCCTGGCGCTGCTGCTGCTGTGGGCGACCTGGGTGGATGCGCCGCTCGAAGGGGCCGCCAACCCCACGCACCCGCCGAACCCGGCCAAAGCAGCCTGGTATTTTATGGGCTTCCAGGAACTGCTGCTGCATTTTCACCCCGCCTTTGTGACGGTGGTGATTCCGGGGCTGACCGCGTTGGGGCTGTTCCTGCTGCCCTACCTGGATTCCGACCCCGATCACGATGTCCGGGGAATTTGGTTTCGCTCGCGGCGAGGCCGCCGACTGGCGATGGTTAACGCAGCCGCCGGAGTCATCGTGACGGCGGCGGGGGTGGTCGCTCACGAATTCTGGTTCGATCTGCCCACGCTGCTCCCGTCTCTGCCCACCACCATCAGCAACGGTGCGATTCCGGTGGGTGCGATTCTGCTGGCGCTGGTGGTATATTACGGGTGGCTGGGTCGACGTGGGGCAACTCGCAGCGAGTGTAACCTGGCGGTCTTCACCCTGCTGTTCATGGCCTTCATCACGCTGACCGTCATCGGCGTTTTCTTTCGTGGCGAAAATATGGCCCTGGTGCTGCCATGGAATACCTAGACCCAATGACCGAATCGCCAGACGATACACCAACAGAGCAGCCTGGCGGCATGACCCGGCGCGACTTTTTTGGCCTGTCCTGGCGCGTGCTGACGGCGTTCGCCGCCTCGCAGGCTGCCTGCATTGGCCTGCGCTTCCTGTCTTCGCGCAAAGCCGAAGGCACCTTCGGCAAGGTCATGATCGCCGGGCTGCTGAGCGATTTCCCGGTGGGGACCATCACGCCGTTTGACCAGGACCGCTTCTTCCTGGTCCGCTTCGAGGATGGCGGTTTTCTGGCGCTGCACACCCGGTGCCCCCACCTGGCCTGTGTCGTCGGTTGGGATGCAGCACGCGAGCGTTTCGCCTGCCCCTGTCACGGCTCGGAATTTGAGCGGGATGGCCGCGTGCTCAGCCCGGCCGCCCCGCCCCCCCGGGGGCG
>DAOUFU010000261.1:0-12979 GCA_034429275.1 Anaerolineae bacterium
GGACATGGTGGTCTTCGCTTTCCAGGGCATGGCGGACCTCTTTCTACTCCTTTTCCGACATGCTCTATTGTCTCAGAAAGTGTTACCCATGTCTCCGACGATGTGTTACCTATCTCTCCGGTCTATACAAAATTTTCGGAGAGGGGGCGGAGCGGCCCGGTTTTGGCCGCGCGGGGGTGAGGCCAGCCATTCGCCGCCCTCATATCCGATCAATTGGCCAAAGTGCATCAGGGGCAGGCGATGCGCATCAACCGAACTGTTTTTTTGATGCGTTTGCCCTGTTCAGCCCCCGGCGGAACATTGCGAATTTGGGCGAAGTTGACTAAGATCAAAGCGTGCGTGAGCAAAGAACGTGGCCCCGCACGCACCGGTTCACAACTGATTTTCATGGTACATATTTTCTAAGGAGAGCGTTGGTATGAAGAAACTGCTAGGCTTCGCAGTCGTGGTGGTGCTGGTCATGGTCGCCCTGACCCCGGCCCAGCCCACCGCCGCCCGCCAATCGGGCAAGCTCGTGATCGAAAGCTGGCGCAACGATGATCTGCTGATCTGGCAGGACGTGATCATCCCCGCCTTCAACGCCCACTATCCCGATATCGAAGTCATCTTTGCCCCGGCTGCCCCCGCGGAATATAACGCGGCGCTCGCCACCAAGCTCGAAGGCGGCACGGCAGGCGATCTGATCACCTGCCGCCCGTTTGACCAGTCGCTCGACCTGTTCAACAAAGGTTACCTGGTGTCGCTGAATGATCTGCCCGGCATGGAGCACTTCGGCCCGGTCGCGCGCAGCGCCTGGATCACCGATGACGGCTCGGACGTGTTCTGCGTGCCGATGGCCTCGGTGATTCACGGCTTCCTCTACAACGAAGCGATCTTCGAGGAACTCGGCCTGAGCGAGCCGACCACCGTTGACGAGTTCCTGGCGGTGCTGCAGGCCATCAAGGATGATGGCACCTACGCCCCGCTCGCCATCGGCTCGAAGGACCAGTGGGAAGCGGCCACCATGGGCTATCAGAACATCGGCCCCACCTACTGGAAGGGTGAGGAAGGCCGCCTGGGCCTGATCAACGGCACCGTCGGCTACAACGAGGATGGTTTCCTGGATGCCTTCAAGGCGCTGGCCGCCTGGGTACCCTTCCTGCCCGAAGGATATCAGGCGCTGAGCTATCCCGACAGCCAGAACCTCTTCGCCACCGTCGAGGGCGCGGCGATCTATCCCGCCGGCTCGTGGGACATCAGCACCTTCCAGCAGATGAACCCCGATCTGAGGATGGGGGCCTTCAAGCCGCCGGTCGTCAACGAGGGCGACACCTGCTACATCAGCGACCATGTGGATATCGCCATGGGCCTGAATGCGGCCAGCCAGAACAAAGAAGCCGGTATGCTGTTCCTGGAATGGATGACCACGCAGGAATTCGCGCAGTTGTATTCCAGCGCCCTGCCCGGCTTCTATTCACTGTCGGATCACCCGATCACGCTCGATAACCCGGTCGCGCAGGAATTCGTGAACTGGCGCAACGAGTGCGAGACGACCATCCGCTCATCCTACCAGATTCTCTCGCGCGGCGAGCCGAACAACGAGCAGGACCTGTGGCTCTACAGCGCCGAGGTGCTCAACGGCATGGACCCGGTAGAGGCGGCGAACAAGGTCCAGGAAGGTCTGGAAGCCTGGTACCCGCCCCAGCAGAATCGTTAACCCTGCCTTTGCGGTGAACGTTGACGATGCCGGCAGCGGGCGCTGCCGGCATCGTCACTTATACATTTACTGGAACGTGACAGACCCGAAAGGCCGCCGCCGTGAGCAAGACCAGGCGCTCATTCCCCACGCACCTCATCGTGTTTCTGGCCCCTGCCGTCATCGTCTACACGATGTTCATGATCTACCCCTTGATCGACTCGCTGCGGCTCAGTCTCTACGCACCGGGCCCTGGCGGAGATGAGCAGTTTGTCGGCCTCGACAACTACAACAAGCTGCTGACCGATCCGCTGTGGGAGCCGCGCCTCAAGGGGGCCATCATCAACAACCTCAAGTTCTTCGCCATCCACATGCTGGTCCAGAACCCGCTAGGGCTGATGCTGGCCTCGCTGCTTAGCTCGCCCCACATCCGGGGACGCACCGTGTACCGCACGCTGATTTTCACCCCGGCGGTGCTGTCGGTCGTGCTCATCGGCTTCATCTGGAGCATGATCCTCAGCCCGCTGTGGGGAATCTCCGGCGACATTTTCACCCGGATCGGGCTGGAGCAGTATGCCAAGAAGCCCTGGCTGGGGCTGGAAGACACCGCCCTGCCCACGCTCTCGCTGATCTCGGTCTGGCAGTGGGTGGGCATCCCGATGATGCTGTTCCTCGCGGCGCTGATCAGCATTCCCGATGAGCTGATCGAAGCCGCCCGTGGCGATGGCGCGACGGCCGGGGGCGTCTGCTGGCGAATCACGTTCCGGCTGATCCTGCCCACCGTCGGCATTGTTAGCGTGCTCACCTTTGTCGGCAACTTCAACGCTTTCGACCTCATCTACGCCACCCAGAAGGTCAACGCCGGGCCGAACTTCTCCACCGACATCCTGGGCACCTTCTTCTACCGCACCTTCTTCGGGCAGCAGCTTCAGCCCGGCAACCCGACGATGGGCGCGACGATTGCGGGCGTCATGTTTCTGATCATCCTGACCGGCGTGCTGCTCTATATGTTCGGCTGGCAGCGCCGGATCACCCAGGTCGAGATGTAGGAGTCGCCGCCATGACGTCATTTGCCGATCGTTTTCGCCTTGGTCAACGTGTGCAAATGCTGCTCGCCCACGCCGTACTGCTCGCTTATACGGCGCTGGCCCTGTTCCCCATCGCCCTCATCGTGATGAACTCGTTCAAGACGCGCAAAGCGATCTTCCGCACCCCCTACCGGCTACCCAACAGCGAAAGCTGGAGCCTGAAGGGCTACGAGACGGTCTGGGAAAGGGCCGACTTCCCCGGCTATTTCCAGAACAGCCTGATCGTCACCATTGGCGCGCTGGTGCTGATCCTGGTCTTCGGCACCATGGCCGCCTGGGCGCTGGCCGAGTATCGCTTCCCTGGCAGCAGCGCCCTGGGTCTTTACCTGGCGCTCGGCATCATGATCCCGATCCGGCTGGGCACGGTGAGCATCCTCCGCCTGGTGGTCGATCTCAACATCGTGGACACGCTGTACGCGCTCATCCTGGTGTATACAGCGAGCGGCCTGCCGCTGGCCGTGTTCATTCTGACCAATTTCATGAAGCAGATTCCGCGCGATCTCAAAGATGCGGCGCGCGTGGATGGAGCCAGCGAATATCGCATTTACTGGATGATTCTGCCGCTGGTTCGCCCGGCAATCGGCACGGTCATGGTGTTCAATATGATCCCGATCTGGAACGACCTGTGGTTCCCGCTGATCCTCGCCCCTTCCGAGGCCAACAAAACGGTGACGCTGGGCGCACAGGCCTTCCTGGGCCAGTTCATCAGCGACTGGAACGCGGTGCTGTCGTCGCTGTCGCTCTCGGCCATCCCGGTGATCATCCTGTACATCATCTTCTCGCGGCAGTTGATCCGGGGTTTGACGGCGGGCGCGGTCAAGTAGCGCGGTTGTGCCCGCCTGCGAAAGGAAGAAGGATGGAAATCGCTCGTTTTATTCGTCCCCTGCTGGCGATCAGCCTGCTCGCCGCTGCGCTCACCGGCTGCGGCGTGCCCGGAGACACCGAAAGCGAGGCTACGGCGGTCTCGGCAGTCAGCACGGCGATGAATGTGTTCAGTCTCGGTTTTCAATGGTGGTTCGATAATCTCTCGCCGTGCGCGCTCGAAGTGGTGGTGACCGAAACGGCCCTGGCCCAGGAACCGAACCCTGACGTGGTGGCCGAACTGAAACAGTGGAAACCGCTGGTTCTTCCGGCAGACACCCAGGGCGTGCCGGTCGAATATATCCTGATCCCGCCGGAAGGCAGCGCGAGTTATGCCTGGCCGTTCACCCTGCGCGAATCTGTCGCACCGGGCGCGGCGGCAAACCCCGCCTGCGACTGGCTGCCGCTCGATGTCCGCATCGAGGGGCCGCGGCTGGGCAAGAACACGGTGATCGCCGTCATCGGTGAGCGCGGCGCGATCAGCTATCGCTAAGCGGTGACCCACCGATGCACTCTGGCAATTTGATCGGTTATGACAGGGCGAACGGCTGGCCTCAGGGACCGTTCAAAAAAAGCCCTCACCCTTTTGGGTTCGCGGGGATGAGGGCCAAAAAAGTCTTTGCAAATGGTCTCTCACCCCCGCGCGGCCACAACCGGTTAGTTTCTCAAAGTGCATCAGTGGGCTGATATTGGCGTTTTTTTGATAAGGACAAAGACCATGTTTCGTGTAGGAATTGTGGGAGCCGGGTTGATGGGCAACCTGCACGCCGCCAGTTGGGCCAATACGCCCGCACGCCTGGCCGCCGTGTATGGGGCCGTCCCCGACAAAGTGGCCGACCTGGCCGGGCGCTACCAGGCCCTGGCCGCCGACAGCCTGGATGCACTGCTCGACGCGGTGGACGTGGTGGACATCTGTACGCCCACCTATCTGCATCACGAGATAGCCATCCGGGCGGCGGCGGCGGGCAAACACGTCATCAGCGAGAAGCCGCTGGCCCGCACCCTTGAGCAGGCCGAATCGATGATCGCCGCCTGCGAGAAAGCGGGAGTCCGGCTGCTGGTGGCCCAGGTGGTCCGCTTCTTCCCGGAATATGCGCGGGCGAAAGCCCTGGTCGATTCCGGGGCGGTCGGCAGAGTGGGCGTGGTACGGCTGCGCCGGGTGAGTGCGCTGCCCACCTGGTCCGAAAACAACTGGCTGATGGATCACGAGCGCTCCGGCGGCATGATCCTCGACCTGATGGTGCACGATTTCGACTATGCGCGCTGGGTGGCGGGCGAGGTCGAGAGTGTGTATGTCCGCAGCGCGGCGACCATGCAGCCCGGTCTTCAGCGCGATTACGCCCTGGCGATCCTGCGTCACGTCGGCGGCGCGCTCTCGCACGTGGAGGGCGGCTGGGCCAACCCGCCCGGCATGTTCCGCACCGCGCTGGAGATCGCCGGTGATGGCGGGCTGATCGAACACCCCACCGGCAGCTCAACCCCCATCGGTGTGCACCTGATGCAGGATGCGCAGGTCACGCCGGTCAGCGTGCCGGCCAGCCCGCTGGCCGAATCGCCTTATACCACCGAGATGGCCCATTTTTACGAGGTAATCGCCCACGACGCGCCGCCCCGTGTGACGGCGGCGGACGGCCTGGCGGCGCTGCGGATCGGCCTGGCGGCCATCGAATCGGCGCGCACCGGGCGGCGGGTGACGCTGTGAGAGGTGCGACCATGCGACTGGCATTGATGAGTTTTGCCCATCTGCACGCCGAAGGATACGCGAATCAACTGCGCACCCTGCCCGGCATCGAATTGATCGGGTTTGCTGATGACGACGACGCGCGCGGGCGGCATTTCGCCGAGCGCTTCCAGCTCCGCCGCTTCGATTCCTACCAGGCGCTGCTGGCCGAACGGCCCGACGGCGTGGTGATCTGCTCCGAGAATGCGCGGCACCGCGAGCTAACCGAAATGGCGGCCCAGGCGGGCGCGCACGTCCTGTGCGAAAAACCGCTGGCCACCACGCCCGAAGACGCTCGCCAGATGGTCGCCGTCTGTGCGCGGGCGGGCGTCCAGTTGATGACGGCCTTCCCCATGCGCTTCAGCCCTCCCGTGATCGAGATCAAAAAACTGGTCGAATCGGGCGGGCTGGGGACCATCTACGGGGCCAGCACCACCCACCAGGGCCAGCTTCCGCGCCTGCATTCGGCCTACCCGCGCGACTGGTTCACCGATCCGCAACTGGCCGGGGGCGGCGCAGCCACCGATCACACCGTGCACGTGGCGGACCTGCTGCGCTGGTTCCTGGGCTGCGAGGTGGTCGAGGTCTTTGCCGAACTGAGCAACGCCTTTTACAACCACGAGCCGCTCCAGGTCGAAACCGCCGGGCTGGTCATGCTCACCTTCGAGAACGGCACCTTCGCTACCATCGACTGTAGCTGGAGCCGCCCGCCGATCTATCCCACCTGGGGCGGGCTGACCATGGAGCTGATCGGCGAGCGCGGCCTGGCGACGGTGGACGCCTTCAAGCAGGTGATGACCGTCTACGCGCAGGATGCGGCGCGCCCTGCCTATGCCTTCTGGGGATCGGACGCCAACCGGGGCATGATCGCCGAGTTCGCCGCCGCCATCCGCGAGAACCGCGCGCCCGCCGTCACCGGCACCGATGGCCTGCGCGCCGTCGAGATCGTCGAGGCGGTCTACCGCTCCGCCCGCGAGCGCCAGCCGGTCCGGGTGGCCCACTGAGAACAAAAACACAAGGGCGGGTGTGCGCACACCCGCCCGATCGCCATCTTTCATCGCGGCGCGCCGGGGCGTTGCCCAGGGCGTATTCCATTTTCGGGGCATGAGACTGTGGGGGGTGCCCGGCCTCACCCCCGCGTGGCCAAAACCGGGCCGCTCCGCCCCCTCTCCGAAAATTTTCGGAGAGGGGGCGGACCAGGCGCCTCCCATGAGGCGCGCAGGTCGGGGGTGAGGCCAGCCGTTCGCCCCCCCCTTTCCGCTCACTTTATCAAAATGCACGACGGGGGCGAAATCCTCGCAATTTCGCCCCCAATTTGGAATGCACTCGTTGCCCAGGGCAGCGCCGTGTGTTTACTGGCTCGCTGCCGGCAGGTCGCGGCACGCGCCCTGCGTGGTGACCGCATCCGAGCGCACCCACTGCCCCGCCGCAATCTGGAACCAGGAATAGCCATCGTCGCCGGGGGCCTGAGCGATCGGCTGTGCACTCTGGTTCACGCCCAGCGTGCCCACCACATCGAATGAAGTCCCCGCCCCGGCGCGCAGATTCACGGCGGTGTGTGCGGTGACGACGCACGGCCCGGCGCTGCCGTTGGGCGGCAGCGGAGTCACGCCCCAGATGGCGGCCTGAGTCGCGGTAGCGGCGACAACCGCGGTCTTAGTCGCCTGGACCGCTTCGGCGGTGGCCTGCATGTTGGCGGGCTGATCGCTCACCGTGACGCCCCACATGATCGGACGCACGATGTTGAACCACGTCTGCCCCGGCTTGAGATGCATCGGCGTCTGGCCGTCGGCATAGACCAGGTACAGCCCGCGCTGACCCTGCTCGTGCCGCCAGTAGCCCTTGAACCACAGCCCATCGCGGAACAGCCACGCCGTCCCCTGCCCCCAAAAGATGTGCTCGATCACCACGCCGCTGATCTCGCTGTCGAGAATATCCGGGCGATCGACGTGTTCCATATCCAGCACCACGATGTTATCGGCAGCCAACTGCTCGCCCGTCTCTTTGTCGATGTGCGGCTCGTTGTTGTTCCAGCGATAGTAGCGGCCATCCTGCGGGTTGTACTGCCAGCGCGTATCCTGGTATTCGCTCCAGTAGTCGATGTGAATGTCGCGCGCCGGTTCCCCACCCGGATCAACCACGTCCGAGAAGGCCAGCCCGCGCATCGCCATGCCCTCGTTGACCTGGCGCTGATCGGCCACTTCCCACAGCTTGGTGACATTGGCAAACAGGGTGTGCTCATAGGCACGCCCCTCTTCGGGGAAGCGCTCAAACGGCTCGTTCACGCCCAGTTGGGGCGAGAGCGCGCGCCATTTCCAATCGGAGTCGAGAATGTACTTATAAATCCAGTCGTTCGCGCCGGAATAGGCCAGCAGCGCCTCGAACATCGGCACCAGTTCCAGGTCGATCAGGCGGGCGCTGCGCACACTGCCCACGTGTTCATCCGTCTGGCTGCGGAAGATGGCCGCAAAGCGCGTGACCGCCCCTTCCACCTCGTACTCAAACACGATGTCGGCCTTGCTCAACCCGCTCTGCGGACGCACCACTTCCGGGTAATTGGACACCTTGACGATCAGGTTGCGGCGCGTCATCGCCTCTTCGTTTGGGTACGGCAGCCCGGTCAGCGGGTTGAAACCCTCAGGATAGACGATCGGGCCGACCAGCGTCGGAGTCGGGCTGGGCGTCTGGGTTGGCGTGTTGGTCGCGGTTGCCGTCGGCGTGGGGGTGAGCGTGGCTGTGGCGGTCGCCGTCGCCGTCGCGGTCGGCGTGGCCGATGGGCGCGGCGTATTGGTCGGCAGCGCGGTCGGTCGAGCGGTATTGGTGGGTGGCACCGTCGGCTGATCGCCCTGGGCGAAAACGCCCGCGCTGGTCAAGCCGGGCACAACACCCAGGCTAACGAGCAGCGCTGCCATCAGCAGCGCGGAGAGAATCACAACGAAGATCGAGCGTGAAAGCGGCGTCGGACGCGACATGGGCTGGTCCTCGACAGGTGACGATAGGGTTGCATGGGCGGCGCTGCGTGGCGGCAGACCGGCCAAACGATCCGCCAGTATAACGCCGCGCACCGCACCTGACCAGGGTGAGTGATCGCTTGCTGCCGTGCGCCGTCCTGACGTGCACCTGACGCAGCGGCCTTTGGCCCGCTATTAATGCTCGTATTTTCATCTAAATCTCATAAAAAACTCGTCCTCTTCTCATATTGGTCGTCTATTATCCTGATTGTACATAAAACCAGTACAAAACATGCACAACGCACAAGGAAGCAGTTCAAACAACGGTCCATACCAAGGAGGAACCACCATGCGTAAGTTCTCTATCGTAGCCCTGTTGTTGACCCTCGTAGCCGCGCTCGCCCTGCCGATGGGCCTGCTGCGCGCCGAAGAGGAAGCCCCCAAGGCCCCCAGCATCGTTGATATCGCCGTCGCCGATGGCCGCTTCAGCACGCTGGTTGCTGCCGTGACCGAAGCGGGCCTGGCCGACACCCTGGCCAATGGCGGTCCCTTCACCGTCTTCGCCCCCACCGATGAAGCCTTCGCCGGTGCGCTGAACCTGATGGGCATCACGGCAAGCGACCTGCTGGCCAACAAGGAAGCCCTCACCGAGATCCTGCTGTACCATGTGGTGCCTGGCAAGTTCATGGCTGCGGATGTGGCAGGCATTACCTCGGCGCGGACCGCTGCGGGCTTTGATCTCCGCTTCGATACCGCCAATGGCGTGACGATCAACGGCTCCAGCAATGTCATCATCGCCGACATCGAGGCCAGCAACGGCGTGATCCATGTCATCGACAACGTGCTGTTCCCTCCGAACCACCTGGCAGGCATCCTGACCGACAGCAAGATCTTCAACACCCTGCTGGCGGCCCTGGATTACACCGACCTGACCGAAACCCTGGCGACCGATGGTCCCTTCACCATCTTCGCCCCCACCGATGAGGCGTTCGCCGCCAGCCTGAGCGCGCTCAACCTGACGGTTAACGACCTGCTCGCCGACCCGGCCCTGCTCAAGAGCATCCTGCTGTACCATGTCGTGCCCGGCACGGTGGCGGCGGAAGATGTGGTGGGCCTGCGCAGCGCCCGTACGCTCAACGGGGCCTCGATCAGCATCGCGGTGGTGGATGGCCAGGTCGTGCTCAACGGCGGCCAGGCGATTGTGACCAACCCCGACCTGTTTGGCCGGAACGGTGTCATCCACATGATCAGCGGCGTGCTGCTGCCCTCGGCGGAATAACTGCCGAAACCCCAACACCGGGGACCTGACAACTGAATACCCCTCGCAAGGCCGGTCACATCACCGGCCTTGTTGTTTGTGTCCCGCGCCCCGGATGTGAGCAAAAGTTGACAGGCAGCCATTTGACAAACCGAGCACGCGCTGGACGGGCGATCTGGCCTCACCCCGCGCGGCCAAGAACGGGCCGCTCCGCCAATTCGCCCACCCGCTCCCCCGCGAGTATACTCTGCGCCAGCATCGTGTTTGGGCCGTTCCCCGCCCTCGTCTCGAAAGGATCATCCCATGAGCGCCGAAACCAGGCCCCTGCGCATCATCAACAGCGTCGCTCCCATCCGCATTTGCGATAACGGCGGCTGGACCGATACCTGGTTCGCCGGGCACGGCGAAATCTTCAACATCGGCGTGTACCCCTATGTCGAGGTGCAGATCAAGGTCTTCCGGGTGGAAGAGCGCCAGCACCGCATCATGCTCTACGCCGAAAACTACGGTGACATCTATCCCATCGCCCCCGGCCATACCGAATGGGACCGTCACCCGCTGCTCGAAGCTGCCATCGACTACATGCGGGTGCCCACCGATATCGCGCTGCACATCACCGTCTATTCCGAAGTCCCGGCGGGCTGCTCGACCGGCACCTCGGCCTCGATCACCGTCGCGCTGATCGGCGCGCTCGATGCGCTGACGCCGGGCCGCATGTCTCAGCACGAAGTCGCCTATGCCGCTCACCGCGTCGAAACCGACCTGCTCAAGCTGCAAAGCGGTATTCAAGACCAGTTGTGCGCGGCCTATGGGGGCATCAACTTCATCGAGATGTTCCAGTACCCGCACGCCAGCGTCTCCCAGCTTCAGATTTCCAACCAGGTGTGGTGGGAACTTGAGCGGCGGCTGGTCCTGGTTTTCCTGGGAAAGGCGCACCAGTCTTCAGCCGTGCACATGGGGGTGATCAAAAACTTCGAATCCGGCAGCGAATCTGCCCGGCGCGCGCTGGAAAAGCTGCGCATGACCGCCGAGATGGCGCGCGATGCCGTCTATGCCGGGGATTTTTCGAAGCTGGGCCGCTCGATGATCATCAACACCGAGGCGCAGAGCGAGCTGCATTCCGACCTGGTCAGCGCAGACGCCCACGAGATCATCGACATCGCCCGGCGGCATGGCGCGATCGGCTGGAAGGTCAACGGCGCGGGCGGCGACGGCGGCTCGATCACGCTGCTGTGCGGCCCCACTTCCAGCGAGAAACGCGAGATGATCCAGGCCATCGAGCACGCTAATCCGCGCTTCAAGAGCCTGCCGATCTATCTCAGCCGCTTTGGGTTGCGCTTGTGGGAAAGCCAGCCGGTCGGCGGTTAGCGCCCCGGCTGATCCCGGCTTCGTGGCGGGCGGCGTGGTGCGTCGGCCCGCAGCGATCCTACATCCGCTCCGGGGCCGACATGCCCATCAGCGTCAACACGCGCCTGAAGACCACCTGGGCGGCCCGGTAGAAGCGCAGCCGCGCCTTCGCCACGTCGAGCGGCACCTCGCCGTGCAGGGCGCGCACCTCGTCATACATGGGATGGAACAGCCGCGCCAGTTCCAGCGCAAAGAACGCGATCTTGTGCGGCGCGAGTTCACGCACCGACTGCACGATCACTTCGGGCAGTTCAAGCGCCCGCTTGATGAAGGCCAGCTCGCTCGCCCCCAGCAGCGATAGATCGGCCCCTTCGTCGGAGATGCCGCGTTCCTGCGCCTGGCGGAAGATACCTGCGCAGCGTACATGCGCATTCTGGATGTAGAACACCGGGTTCTCGTTGTTCTGCGCAATGGCGAGATCGAGGTCGAAATCGACGTCGGTGTTGGGGCTGCGCGCCAGGATGAAGTAGCGCACCGCGTCGGTGCCCACCTCGTCCATCACCTCATCGACGGCGATCACGTCGCCCGCGCGCGTGCTGCCGCGCACCAGTTCCCCACCGCGATAGATGCGCACCATCTGGTGAATGATCACGTCGAGGTTGTCCGGGTTATAACCCAGCGCCTTGAGTCCGCGCTGCACCGTCTGGTACTGCGTGCCATGATCCGCTCCCAGCACGTTCACCAGGTAATTGAAGCCCCGGTCGAACTTGTTGCAGTGATAGGCCACGTCCGGCAGGGTGTAGGTCGGCTCGCCGGACGCCTTGACCATCACGCGGTCCTTCTCGTCGCCGAAGGCAGTCGAACGGAACCACTGCGCGGGCGCGAGTCCCTTCGCTTCAGCAGCGGCGCGTTCCTCGTCGCTGGCCTGCTCTTCGACCGCCGCGCTGTAGATATAGCCGCCCTCGCGCAGCCGCTCCAGCGTTTGCCAGACAGCCCCGGTCTCGTACAGGCTGTTCTCGTTGAAGAAGACATCGTGATAAACGTTCATCCGGTGCAGCGAGGCGCGAATCCAGCCGAATATCACCTGCTCAGCGTGCTCTTTGAAGCGCGGCCAGTCTGCCTCCGCCCAGCTATCGCCTACCTGGGCAGCAAGATCGCGCGCGATCTCGACCATATAGCCGCCCTTGTAACCTTCTTCAGGGATCTCCGCCGGGCGGCCCAACACCTGCAAATAGCGCGCTTGCAGCGTCTTGCCGAGCAGTTCCATCTGGCGGCCCGCATTGTTGAAGTAATACTCGCGCTCGACGGCATAGCCCAGGGCTTCGAGCAGGCGCGCCATCGTATCGCCGATGACCGCGCCGCGCGTGCGCCCGATGTGCAGTGGGCCGGTCGGGTTGGCGCTGACAAATTCCACCTGAGCGCGCTGGCCAGCGCCGAGATCGAGCGTGAACGCGCGGTCCCCCGCCGCGAGGATGGCATCCACCTGCTCGCGCAGCCACGACTCCGACAGGCGGAAGTTCAGGAAGCCCGGCGGTGCGGCGAATACCTCGTCCAGGCAATCCAGCGCCGGCATGTGCTGCACGATGATCCCGGCCACATCCAGCGGCGCGCGGCGCGCAGCTTTGGCGATCTGCAGCGCCACCGGGCTGGCATAATCGCTGAGGGCGGGCTTGTCGCTGCGCTTGATCACCAGGGATTCGGGCAGGTCAAACGCAGGCAGATCGCCGGCAGTCTGCGCGGCCACGATCGCGGCACGGACGGCAGATTCGAGTTGAGGGGGCAGCAGATTCACGTCGAGCGCTCCTTGCAGGGTCAATCCAGGGCGATTCCGGGTCAAGACTGCGCCATTGTAGCATAGTTTGCCACCAGTTGGGATGGTGTATAAGCTCCCCGCCGGGGGCTGAAGCCGCGACTCTGCTCGCCGGGGGCTAAAGCCGCCCGGCTACTGGAAAAATCAGAACCTCGCCGGGGGCTGAAGCCGCGACTCTTTTCGCCGGGGGCCGAAGCCGCCCGGCTATAAATAACCCGGCAGATTCCCAAGCGCCCGGCCCCTTCAGCACCCGTGAGGGTGCTTTGCTT
>DAOUFU010000262.1:0-49964 GCA_034429275.1 Anaerolineae bacterium
CGCGCTCAGTGACCGCCATGCCTGTCCTGTTTTGTACCCTGCGCTCAGGGATACACCTGCCAGCCCGTATCCACCGTCAGCATTGTGTCCATGCTTTCCGGCGGAATGTCAACCAACGTGGCCGTGGCCTCAACCGCCACCGTGCCATCTGCCAGGACGATCTCGCCGCTCACCTGAGCCATCCGCCCGCGCACCGACTCTACACGCCCGTTCGCAGTGAAAGGTTGGTGAAGTGGAACCCCTTTGCGATAGCGCAGTTCCATGCGCGCAGTGAACATGAAACGCTCCGGCCTATCGTCAGCCAGGATCGCGCGTCCCATCGTTTCATCGAGGATCGTGGCCAGAATTCCACCGTGCGCAATGCCCGGATAGCTTTGATATTCATCGCCCAGAGTCACAGTGGCCGTGACATGGTGCCTGCCAGTGCTGAAGAATTTGATCTTCAGACCGGCAGGGTTCTGTACACCGCACACAAAACACCAACGGGCGCTGGGCTGCTGCACATGATGATCGTTCTTTTCCGTGGGCTGCGATTCGTCACACATACGTGCCCCCCGCAAATCGGGAATTTCGCCCCTCTAGACAGAGTACCCCTGGGCGAAGGTGTCGATCATCAGCCGAACATCGGGGCCAAGCGGATAGAGCACCGGGCAGGTGCAGCCTGCCGAAACATATTCACGCACTTTCGCGCGCACTTCTTCCGGTGTGCCCGATGCCGTAATGAGCTGCACCACCTCATCAGGCACCAGTTCCATCGCGCGCTCGATTTGTTCCTCAGTGGCAGGCCATGTCAGCACCTGGTGAATTTCGTCCAGCACGTCCTGGCTGACGCCGCTGGCCTTCATAATGTGAGGCTGCTGGCCAAGATACTGCGTGACCAGTTTCCGCGCGCCGTTCAGCGCCCGTTTGCGGTCCTGGTCTACCGAGCACACTACAAGCTGTGGACGATCGATGCTGTCGATCGTCCGTCCGGCCAGTTTTGCACCCTTTTCTAGCTGCTCCAACGCCGTGGCATTGTATGCCGGTGATACCAGGTAATTAAGCAGCGCACCGTCGGCGATCTCACCGGTGAGCGCCATCATCTGCGGCCCGGTCGCCCCAATATAGATCGGCACATGACGCGGCTCGCGGCGGCCATGCACGATGTCCAACTCGATCCCGGTGACATTCACAAATTCGCCGTGGAATGTGACGTTTTTCATGGCCAGCAGGTCGCGCACCACCGTCACATGCTCTCGCATCGCCAGAAGCGGTTTGCGGCGGTCGATGCCTACGTTTTTCGCAAGCGGGTCCCACCACGCACCTATCCCCAGCAAGATTCGATTCGGCGCGAGGTCATCCAGTGTGAGAAACGTGGCTGCCGTCAGTGCCGCGTTGCGTGTCCAGTTATTGATCACGCCGGACCCCACCTTGATTCGCTTGGTGGTAGCCGCGAAAGCGGCCATTGGCACTATAGCATCACGTACCAACCGGCTTTCGGCCTGCCAGACCGCTTCAAAACCGCGCGCTTCCGCGTATTGAACATACTCGATGGCGTCGGCCAGGGGGTGAGCATCCTGCAAATACAGGGCAACACGGTCCGCCATATTTTCCCTCCCAAAGAAAAATCTCGGTTTATAGGAAAAAGAGAGTGTAGCAAGAAATTCTACTTAAGCCGATCACCGGCCCGGTTCGCGCTCTCTTGCCAATGTCCACTCTGCCGAGCGCATGGCATCCAAGCCCGGCCCACCCAATGCCTCAGCCCGCTCGAGATAATAGGCCAGGTCCTCAGGGGTATCCAGGTCTAGCCCGACTCGTTCCGAGCGATAAATCATTACGTTTGCACCCGCTTCCCTTGCCAGGCGCTGGTGCTCGGCAAAGCTGTTTTCACCAAACCAGTATGGGATGATTCCGGGCGGGCGCACAAGCAGCAGATTTGTCCCCTGGTCGCGGCGATCCGGCGCAATCACCACCGTGTTCGAATATCGCCCCATCGCGGTGACTGCTTCGATATCTTCTGCGGCCAGCAATGGGATATCCGCCGGGACGATCAGTGCGCCATCGCCACGCCGGGCGCGCAACACGTGCGTAGCTCGCAGCAGGGCGGTGTTCAGCTCCGGGTTTCCGCTTTCCTGGACGGTCTGCGCGCCCCACTCGCGCGCCATTGCCAATGCCTTTGTATCACGGCTGATCACAAGCACGCCGCCGATCTGCGACATCGGCAGCAGCAGCCGCACCGTGCGTTCGAGCAAACTGGCCGCCAACAGCTCGCGCTGCCGGGGCTGCAAGTGATCCGCCAGCCGACTCTTCGCCCGGTTAAAGGGCTTAACAGGGACTATCGCCCATACATTCATCCTACAACCTCCCTACCCAATCCAACACCTCACCCGCCAACCGCACTTTGTCCTCACTCGACATCATCAACGTCTGCGTCACCAGCACCGGCAGATTGGTCACCTGCCCGGCCAGTTCCCGATCCGCCTGATCGATCACCAGCCCATCGAGCAGACCACCATAATATTCGGCAAGATACGCCGGCGTAGGTTCGATCCCCTGCTCACGCATCAACTTGGCCGCCGGTCCTTTGACCGCCTGTCCTCCAATGAAGGGGCTGACCGCCACACATTTGCCCTTCCGTGCGCGCAGTCGCTCACGCATTCCGGGCACGGCCAGGATCGGCTCAATCGACAGCATCGGGTTCGAGGGGCAAAAAACGATGATATCGGCTTCCTCAACCGCCTGAGCCACTGCCCGGCTGATGTGGGCAGTTTCGATCCCCGCGTACCAGATGCGCCGCACAACGGGCTGCCACCGATGGCGCACAAAGTATTCCTGGAACGCCAATATGCCCAACTCAACGGTATCTACCATGGTCGATACAGGATCGTCTGTGACAGGCAGCAAGCGCTGTGATACACCCAGTCCCTGAGACAAACGCCGGGTAACCTCTGTTAAGGTATGACCCTCCGCCAGCCACTGGCTGCGCAGCAGATGAGTGGCCAGGTCCTTATCCCCCAACATGAACCAGGGCATCTCGCCATAGCGCCGCAGCATATCGCCCATGTGCTGCGTATCACCGGCCACGCCCCAGCCCGTCGCTGGATTCGCCACATCGGCCAGTGTATACATTACCGTGTCAAGATCAGGGGAAATATGCAGGCCGTAGAGGGTCAGATCATCGCCTACATTGCCAATAATAGTTAGTCTGTCCGGTGGTAAGGTTTTGGCCAATCCGTAAACCAACTTGGCCCCGCCAACACCACCTGCCAACGCCACTACTTGAAGATCACCCTTCAATACCATCGAGTTTTGCCATCCACAGGCTCTCGCTCAGATTGGCGCTGTTCGGCAGGGTATCCCAATGTGATCAACCCCTGCGCCTCCCAATCCTGCGGCAGAGCCAATTCATCCCGCACAAGGTCTGGGCAAAAGAGCGGCGCACACATCCAGCACGCTCCCAGGCCCAGCGCATGAGCTGCCAGCAGCAGATTCTGCGCCGCCAGCGCGACACTCTGCACCGCCATTACCCGCTCCGCCGCCTGACGCAGCCCATCCGGGTAATGATCCATTACCGCCATGCTGAGAAACAACACAATCACTGCCGGGGCCTGACTGATCCGTGCCACCGAACGTGTTACCTGCCGCTCGGCATCTTCTGGCACGGCCCCGTCGCGCAGCAAATCGGCCCGAAACTGCTCCCCCATGCGCCTGGCCAATCGTACCTTCCAGGACGGAGAGGTCAGCACTGCAAAGCGCCAGGGTTGGCGGTTGTGAGCCGAAGGTCCCCACCGCGCCGCCTCTAACACCTGCCGGATTATATCCTCCGGCACCGGACGATCACCATAACGACGAATTGAGCGTCTATTTTTTATTACTTTTATTATAGCCGAAAACTCATTCACCGTCATGATGTCAGGCCGACATTATCCTGATAATCCGCGTACAAGTCCATCGCTTCGGGGCGAACCAGATCGGCGGCCCGCCCGTCCTGCTCCGGCAGCGCCAGTCCGCGAACAAGGACTACTGGCAGTCCCTCAGCCCCCTGCCCCGTGATCAATCCTGCCGCCGCTGCAATTTCATCCCCCACCCCGGTCACTGTCACCCGCAGCACGCGCCCATAGAGATCGCGCTCGCCGCGCATATCGCGCACAGCAGGCAGACCGGAGATTCCAATCGCAACATTCACCGTCCCGATGCGGAACGGGCGACCATGCGAATCGCTGATCACCACGCCCGGCCAGGTCCCCGTCAGCGCTCCCAGCGCATCTCGCAGACGGCGCGCGGACTCATCGGGGTCTTTGGGCAACAGCAGAACCCATTCTTCCCCTTCACGCCCCACATTGGAATGATCAATCCCTGCGTTAGCCAGCGTGAAGCCCAGCCGGTGCCGCACGATCAACACCTCGCCCCGCACCCGCGAGATATGAGTGGACTCCTGCAAGATCAGCTCAACCATGCGCGGATCTTTGTGACACAAGGCAGCCACTTGCTCCGCCCGCGCCGAAGGTATAACCGTGCGAAGATCAACAAAACGGCCTTCGGCTTTTGAGAACAGCTTGGAAGTAACCACCAACACATCACCCTGCGCAAGCGATAACTGCGCACGTTCCAGGCTCGCAAGGATCAGCCGGGCGAGATCATCACCCGGCTGTACATGCGGTATCCCTGGCAAACCCAACAGTGTGAGCTGGGTCAAGGGAATATCAGTGCCGTGGTTCATTCCAGCCCAGTGATCCGAATCCCCGCGCCTGCTACTTTATACCGCTTGTTGATGTGCAGCAGCACCGGCGTCAGCGCCTCGGCAGCAACGGCGTTCACCAGCGGCCCTGCATCAATGGCTCGCATCCCCTGCACCGCTTCAACCAACTGGCTGACTTCGCGCTTGGCTTCTTCATCATCCCCGCACACCAATACATCACAGTTCACGCTGTGCTTCAGGTCTTTTAGATGACTGGCGCTCACATTTTGAAATGCGGCAACTACGCGCACGCCATCTCCAAGCAGAGCCTGAGCTTCCAGGCTGGCCGCCTTGCCTTCGGGCACATAAACCCGGCGAATGTCCGGCGGCTGCATGGGCACGGTCACATCTACAACGATCTTCCCCTGTACGCCCTCTTTGATCGACGCCAGAATCTCCCGGTGAGCGGCGTAGGGCACGCTGACCACCACGACATCCGCTTGTGATGCGGCGTCTGCGTTGCTCAGCCCTTGCACCAATGTGTCCCCTAGCTGATCGTTCATCTCCTGGGCTTTGGCAACTGCTCGCTCGGCCTCGCGTGATCCGATCAACACGCGATAGCCGCTCTGTGCCCAACGCATCGCCAGGCCCGATCCCTCTTTTCCCGTCCCGCCTATCACAGCTACGGTCAAGACTTTGAGCACATTCTCACTCAACGATGTCATCCCTCCGTTATTATCCTTCGAGCGCCAGCGAGGCGAAATGTGCATAGCGTGACCACACATCCGGCGCGATCCGTTGTGCCTCGGCGGCAATGGCGCGCTCATCCAGCGTCAGCAGTTGGCGGTCCCGCATAAGCACTCGCCCGGCAACCAACGTTGTGGTTACCATTGAGGACTCGAACCCAAACAGAATATGCCAGGGCAGGTTTTCTGCCGTACAAGGTGTATATGGATGGTAATCCACCAGAATGACATCGGCAACTGCACCGGGCGCCAATCGACCAATCATCATCCCAGGAAAAAAGACTTCTGCCAGGCGCGCGTTATGCTGGGTAGCCATGCGTGCTATCGCGTCCCCCGGAGCCATACGCGGATCGCGATGAGCCACCTTGTGCAGCAGGTAAGCCGCCTTCCATTCCGCCCACATGGCATTACTGAAACCATCGTTTCCCAACGCTACCGGGATTCCTTCGGCCAGCATAGTGTCAACCGCCGCCGCGCCAACCGCGTTGTTCATGTTTGAGCGCGGCTGGTGAGTGACCCAGGTGCCCGTATCCTTCAAGATAGCTCGTTCTGTTTCATCGACATGCACACAATGTGCAACGATCGTTTTGGGGCCCAGAATTCCAAGACGATGCAGGCGCGGCACGACCCGCTCACCCGTTTTTCGCAGACAGTCTTCTTCATCAGCCTCATGCTCGGCCACGTGGATATGAAAACCCGTATCCAGGCCGTGCGCCGCTGCGGCGCACGCTTCGAGCGTATCATCAGAGAGCGTCAGGCTGGCGTGCAGGCCAAAGGTCGCCGCTACCGTCCGACGCTGTACAGCCGCCTTGAGAAAACGCACGTTTTCGGCAATCCCGGCCTGGGCTTTGGCCTGCCCATCGCGGTCGGTCACCTCATAACACAAGACGGCGCGCAGTCCGGCCTGTTCGACGGCGTCAGCGATGACATCCAGGCTTCCCTCGATGAAGTTTGGACTGGCATGGTGATCGATGAGCGTTGTAGTTCCATGCTTGATCGCATCAACCAGGCACACCAGTGCGCTGTAACGCACTGCCTGTTCGTCAAGCGCCTTATCCAACGGCCACCACAACCGGGCCAGAATTTCCGGAAAATTGCGTGGGGCCGGGCCGGGTATTGCCAATCCACGCGCGTAGGCACCATAAAAATGGGTATGCGCGCAAATTCCGCCCGGCATTGCGAACTGCCCGCCAGCATCAAGCTGTTCCGCGCCGGGATGACGTGCCACTAGATCGGAAGTCAGGCCCACTTCGCGAATCACGCCGCCTTCGATGAGCAGCGCGCCATCTTCGATCATCTGGTTTGGATCTTCCCAGGTCACCAGGTGAGCATGAGTAATTAATAAGGCCATAAGGTTACTCTTCCAAAGGCACATCGATCATCAACGGTCCGCCGCGTGCCTTGATCGCCTGCAAGAGACGATCCACGGTGGCGCGCAGTGCGTCCGGTGATTCGTCGGGTACCAGGGTAATGATATGCTCGCTCTGCGCCGCCGTCGAGGCAATCACCGTACCGTCTTCGCACTCAATACGAATCTGTGCACCGCCATCATCACTCGTACGTGTAGCTTCCCACACCGGTTCCGACCGCACTCCGGCGCGCTCTAGCGCATGAAACACGCGGTCCACGAACCGGTCGGCTTCGCTGTACAGGTCCGCTACCGTTTCGGCAGCACTGAACCGATCCCAGGTCGTATAAATGAACGCGATTGCTCGTTTGCTCGTGTTGCGGATTGGCGGCTCTTTGCGCCGCACATCACCCAACTGGAGCTTGTGATACAGAGCGTCGGCACGGGGATGCTGTGCTTCCGCGGGAAACAAATCGCGGCGGCGAACCAACTCAATCCCCGTGCGACGCGCATAGTATGGAATGCTGCCGTTCAAGTCCTTGAACGCGCGGCTGAGAAAAAACGCGATATATTCGGCGTGAATACCCTGCATCGCCTGGCCATAAGGCACACGGTACCAGTGTTCAGTTTGCGCTATCTCAAGATCGCGCTTGCGGTTGATCACCCCCACCAATACACGGTCTTCGGGATACACGCCTTTCCTCACCTTCCGGGCTAGATGCGACCCGTGCGGCGATATTCCAACAGCTTCTCGTCGATGACCTGAACCACCTGCTGCTCAGCTTCCCACCACGCCGGATCACGCTGCGCATCCAGTTCCTGAACCGTCTTGCCCTGTTGCTCCACCCACGTGTAGTACTTGAGATTGTGCCAGCGCTCACGGTTGTCGCGCGTACCTTCGAAAATCCAGTCAGTCCGCAAACCGTGGAACAGGCTACGAACACGAGCCACCGCTTCGACTGTATCCACCGCGCCATAATCGCGCTGCATGGCTGCCATCACGCTGTGATAGCGGTCCATGCCATCCGAAGCAATGGTCACAACCAGGTCATCTTTGCCCAGGCCATAATACTTGACCGTCTTGATCGCACCATAGATATTGCAGATGCCGCTGATTCCCAGGCGGGTTTTGAGATAGTCCACCGTCGCCTGCGGAATCCCAAACTGCTCCACCAGCGCGCGGAGGCCGCCTTCCTCTGCGAAAATTTGAAGGCCCAGCTTGCACTCGACATCATCAATACACATGATGGCATCGGTATTGAAGACGTTGTGTATCCAGGTGACGTGCTTATCGCCGATGCCCTGAATATCGTGACCGCCATACCCGTTGAGTGATAGGGTTGGACACTGGATCGGTTCCAGGCCCACGATCTTGTGGTTGGGCCAGACCTGCTTGAGCCGGTCACCCGCAGCGATAGTACCCGCGCTGCCCATTGCCGAGACAAACGCCGACACGTGCCCGGTGCCGATCCCCTGTTCGGCCAGTTCCCTGGCCAGATCAACGATGGTATTCCCTGTTACATACCAGTGGAAACGATAATTGCCCATGACCTCGAACTGGTTCATGTTGCGAATGTTCGGGTCCTGCGCCATTAGCTCGTGGGTCTTGTCGTAGATTTCCTTAACGTTGCTTTCGCAGCCCGGCGTTTTGATCACTCGCGCGCCATAATATTCGATCTTGTCGAACCGTTCCTGGCTCATCTCTTCCGGCAGGATAACAATGCTGTGGCAACCCATCCGCCCGGCAACATACGCCCCGCCAATGCCATAATTGCCCGTCGAGGGCCACATCAGGGTGTGCTTCCAGGGATCGACATCTCCGAACAACTCTTTTTCGATCAGGACTGAATAAGTCGCGCCCACCTTGTGGCTGCCAGAGGGGAAATGCGTGCTGGTCAGCACGGCGATCGGAGTCTCGACGCCGGTCAGTTCGGGCGGCAAAACCACGTGTTGAATCTTGTTATCGATATTTCGCCATGAGATATTGAACAGGTTTATTGAGGCGAGCGGATCAGACGTGCGCGCCTCGTGTGCTGCCGCCCGAACAGCCGGATCAATTCGGTGAGGGTGCAGCATTTCTTCGAAAGTAGGGCCGGTAATGAGTTTACGTTCTGCCACGTTGTAGACTCCTGATTGGGGTTCCCAAAGATGTCCAGGTATTGCGTTCAAACCTTGCTTACATCACACCGGATTAATCCTGCTCATGATGAGGTCTCATGATTCTCATGATGAGGTATCGTCATCAAGCAGGATTTCGCGTTCGAGCGCTTTGATCCGGTTGTGGAGATCGTCGCGATGGCGGGCAAGCTCACGATAATGCTCGTAATCCTCGTCCGACATGTGCTCAGTTGACCCACGATGACGGGCCAGCAGGCTGTCGATTTCCTCATCCAGTGCTTCATATTCCAGCACCAGCCGTTGATAGGTTTTGATCTGGTCCAGATCACCCGATCCCGGCACCTTCTCCGGTTGAGGATTATCTGTCACTGCTCACTCCTCCTGACTAGCCGCTTCATCGTTTCGGTTCTTCGCCTGTTCCCACACATCCGCCACAATATACAGTGGGCGCTGCCGCACTTCGTCGTAAATCCGCGCGACATATTGGGCCATCACGAAGAAGAAAAACAACTGAAACGAACTGAGCAGCAGTACTACGATCAGGGTAGTTGCCTGTCCTTCGAACACCGCAGCACCGGTCGCCAGCCGAAGGAACATGACCACCGGCACGGCCAGCACCCCGATCAAACCCAGGATCAGGCTTGCATAGATGGCGATCTGGAGTGGGAAATACGAGAATCCGGTGATCGCATCGAGCGCAAACCGCAGCATCTTGCGAAACGGATACTTCGTCTCGCCGACCATGCGCGCCTCACGCACATATTCGATTCCGGTCTGGTTGAAACCAACCCAGCTCGTCATCCCTCGGATGAACCGGTTATGTTCCGGCATCGCCTTCAACGCTTCCACCACCTGGCGATCCATCAGGCGAAAGTCACCCGTATCCACCGGGATATCGATCTCGGCGATGCGATAGATCAGACGATAGAACACTTTCGCCGTGAACTTTTTGAACCAGGTTTCGCCCTTGCGTTCCGCGCGCACTGCATAGACCACCTGGAATCCCTCACGCCACTTGGCGATCAGTTCCAACATTACTTCGGGTGGGTCCTGCAAATCTGCATCGATGATGATGACAGCCTGACCGCGCGCATAAGTCATTCCAGCGGTAACCGCGTTGGCATGTCCGAAATTGCGCGCGAAATTCACCACACGCACATGGGGATCGGAAGCAGCAGCTTCGCGCAGCTCTTTCGCCGAGCCGTCGCGACTGCCATCGTTCACCATGATCAGCTCCCACGGCTCGCCCAACTGGCCCATGACTTCAGCCACCCGGCGATGCAAGGTGGGAATGTTGCCCTCCTCGTTATACACCGGAGCCACGATCGATATAGTGGGTTCTGTCGTCATACTTCTCCTGCACAGGCGCGGACCAATCACCTCAATTGTAACCAATCTATAACCAGAGTGCGATCCATCCTGGCGACACTCATGCAGTCAGCACGGGAAGGCCGAGTTTGACGCGCACGGCCTCGACGGCATCGATTGATGGCTCGACAGGGTAACCGCTGCCTGCAACACGCATCGCGCTGCGGATGTCCTTCAGACCATTCCCAGTTAGCAGCAGCACGACTCGCTCCGATGCGGCGATATGTCCTTCGCTGATCGCCTGCTGTGCCCCGGCAAAAGCCGCGGCTGCTGCCGGCTCGGCGAAGACGCCACCCAGCCGCGCCAACACAGGGATTGCATCCAGGATTTGCTGATCGGGCACCGAGACGAATGCCCCGTGCGTTTCGCGCACGGCGCGTACCGCTTTCACCCGGTCGCGTGGCAAATCCGCTGCGATGCTGTCTGCAACTGTCTGCGAGTTGATCGGAGACATCGTCGCCGGGTCGCTGCCCGCTTTCCAGACCTGGTAACAGGCTGCGCTGCCCTCTGCCTGCACGCCGATCAGCCGGGGAATCCGGTCGATCCAGCCCATTGCATGGAGATCGCGGAAGCCTTTGTGCACTCCGCTGATGATATTGCCATCGCCCACACTGACGACCACGACATCGGGCACCTGCCATCCCAACTGCTCGGCGATCTCGAACGCGACCGTCTTTTTCCCTTCGAGCGTATAGGGATTCATACCCGTATTCCGGCAGTACCAGCCATAGCGCGCTGATGCTTCGACCGCCAGGTCAAAAGCTGCATCATAGTTCCCCTGCACGAGCAGCACTTTCGCCCCATAGGTAAGAAGCTGAGCGATCTTCGCTTCTGGGGCAGCGGCAGGCACAAAGATCACCGCTGGAAGCCCCACACTTGCCGAAAGCCCGGCTAGTGCAGCCGCAGCGTTGCCCGTGCTGGCCGTCGTCACCACCTGGATTCCTTCGGCCATCGCGCGAGCAACCACCAACGCGCTCGCCCGGTCTTTCAGTGAGCCGGTTGGGTTGCGCCCATCGTCCTTGAGCCACACCTGGCTCAAGCCCAGGTGCTCGGCCACGCGGGGAGCGTCGTACAAGGGAGTCCATCCCACGGCCAACGGTGGCACACGCGCACCCTCGGCCAGCGGCAACAGGGGGCGATAGCGCCACATCGTCGGCTCGCGACTGGCAGTGATATCATCACGTGAGAAGCGCGCACGCAGCACATCGTAATCCAGCACAACGTCCATTGTGCCCGCCGGGCCGCAGTGCGGGCAGGTATAGGACACCTCGCCCGGCGAAAAAGCGCTTCCACAGATAGCGCAGCGAAGTTCAGCGATCAACATGGTCTCCCTCACTATCCTGGCACGATGAGCGTACCGGTTTCGCCGCGCAGTGCCCGCCCGATATTATCCGGGTTGGTGATGATCGCCTGAGGCCCGCCTTTTTCAAGGAACTCGATAATCGCCTCGATTTTCGGATACATGCTGCCCGGTTTGAAGTGACCCTCAGCCATATACCGGCGTGCCTCCGATAGTGTCATACGAGAGAGGTCCTTCTGCTCCGGCGTGCCAAAATTGATCGCCACCTTTTCCACCCCGGTCGAGATCATGAACAGGTCTGCCTTCAAACCGCTCGCAAGCAGGCTCGTCCCGCGATCCTTATCGATGACAGCGTTCACCCCCTTGAGGTTGCCATTCTCATCACGGATCACCGGGATTCCGCCGCCGCCGGTACAGATCACCACGAAGTTCTTCTCAACCAGCGCATTGATAGCATCCAGCTCGATGATCTCGATCGGAATCGGCGAGGGCACAACACGGCGATAACCGCGCCCGGCATCTTCCACCACCGTCCAGCCGTCTCTTCGAAATTTTTCTCCCTCTTCCTGAGACATAAACCCACCAATGGGTTTGTCAGGCTTCTCAAAGGCCGGATCGTTGCGATTGACAAGCGTCTGGGTCACCAGCGTGACGACATCGCGCCGGATGCCCAGTTTGCGCAGTTCGTTGTTCAGTGCCTGTTGAAGCATATAGCCGATGCTCCCCTGGGTGTCTGCGCCGATCAAGTCCATCGGCGTAGTATGCACTTCGGGAGCAGCCAGTTCGTTGCGACGCAGAATGAAGCCGACTTGTGGCCCATTGCCGTGGGTAATGACCACACGCCAGCCCTGCCGGATCATCTCCACAACGTGTCTTGAGGTCTCGTATACCGCCTGCCACTGGTACTCGACCTGGGGTTTGTTTTTATCCAGAATTAGCGAGTTTCCCCCAATGGCGATAACGGCTGTTTTTGCGGATGGCATAGGTGTCCCTTTCTAATAAAACTCGCGCTAATTTTGTGCATCGATCTAAGAAAGCCGACCACCCAAAGGGGCCGGGTGGATCGGCTTATGAAACATACACATCGAACGTCGATTCTACTCGCCAGTAAGGGAATACTGGCGTACCAACCAGATCAGCGCATTGTCAGCGCCATCACCGCTTTTTGAACGTGCAGGCGGTTCTCCGCCTCGTCATAGACTGCACTCTGCGGTCCATCAATGACTTCGTCGGTCACCTCGATGTTGCGATCAGCAGGCAGGCAGTGCATATAAATCGCGTTCTTGTCGGCCAGCGCCATACGGCGCGCGTCTGCGATCCAGTCGGTATATTTGCCCGCGATTCGCTTGGACTCTTCCATGTCGGTGGTGGTCAGTGTCGCCCCCCAGCTCTTGGGATACACCACATCCGCCCCCGTGAACCCGGCATCGAAATCGTCCAGGACTTCGAAGCTGCCACCCGACCGTTGAGCGTTAGCGCGCGCCAGGTCTTCGATCTCCGGCATCAGTTTGAACTCCGGCGGGCGCGTCAGGCGCACGTTCATTCCGAAGCGCGTTGCCAGCGTGATCATGCTCTGGGGCACCGAAAGCGGCTTCTGATAGCTGGAGGCATAGGCCCACGACATATTGAGCGTCTTTCCGCGTACATCGCGTCCAAACCGCTCGAAGATCGTCATCATATCGGCCAATGCCTGGAAGGGGTGGTACCAGTCACACTGCATGTTGAGCACCGGCACGCGGCTGTATTTTGCCACGTCGCGAATGTATTGGTTGCCCACGCCCCAATCGACCTGGCGGATGGCAATTCCATCGCAGTAGCGCCCAACGATTTCGCCGATCTCTTTGGCCGTGTCCCCATGCGCAATCTGAGTGGTGCGGCTCTCGATGAACTGCGCATGACCGCCCAGCTGCGCCATGCCCGCCTCAAAACTGACACGAGTGCGCGTGCTGGAGAAGAAGAACATCATCGCCAAAACCTTGTCGCGCAGCAGGGCGTGCGGCTCACCCAATGCCCGCTTGCGCTTGAGGTCAAAGGCAACTTCAAAAATCGTATTGATCTCGTTGTCCGTCCACTCATCCGGCGTGATCATATCACGGCCAATCAAATGAGTCTGCATCGCGGTATTGTCCCTTTCAAACTCTGATTTCGTGTCAACTCGGTCAAATAAGGGGCGGCTGACCAAAACCTCGCCAGGCGCGCCCCACAACATCGTAAGTACCACACCCAGGTTACCCTGCGCCGCTTCTCACTACTCCATTGCACCCAAGATCAGAGCCAACAAAGCCATGCGCGAGAGTACGCCATTGTAAGCTTCGACCCATTAACGCTGGTGCCGCGTCGTATCCACATCAGGCAACAGCTCATCCTGGCGCGGCAGCGAATGCAGCACAATACAGTTTTTGCGCGCTTTCTCGAACAGAAGCTTCTTGGTCACCTGGTAATTGGCCGGCGTCTTGCCTTTGTCGTCGGTAGCTTCCTGGCGCGACTTGGTGTAATCGGGTTGTACGACCGGCTCCATATACACCACATCGGCCTGCCCCAAAACCTGTTCGATATGCTCTTTGCGCTCGAAGTTCAACCCCATGCTGCGAACTTCAGCCTCAAACTCCGGCAGGAAATACATCTCATCCGGCGCGATCACGTACACCTGGGAGTCAAACTTGCTCAGCGCATAGCTGATGCTGTGCATGGTGCGCATCCGCATATCGCCGATCAACACCCAGGTGAGGCCGTCGAGCGTGCCGCGCTCGCGGTAAATGGTCAGCATATCAGTGATCACCTGGGTCGGGTGCTCACCCCAGCCGTCACCGCAGTTGATGACCGGCACACTGGCATGATAAGCCGCCTCAGCCGGTGCGCCTTGCTGATAATGGCGCATGGCAATCACATCGCCATAATATTCCAGCATCTTGACGGTATCCTGGATACCTTCTTGATAGAAGTCGCCTGCGCGCGTCATTTTGGCATCCGAGAAGCCGGTCACATGCCCACCCAGGCGATGCATAGCGGCTTCGGTCGCCAGGCGAGTACGCGTGCTGGGCTGGTAAAATGCCGTGACGAGCGTCTTATGGGCCAGGATGTCCCCATTGCGCCGGTCACGCGCATACGGTTCAAGTTCTTTCGCTACTTCAAAAACGCGAAAATACTCGTGGCGCTCGAATTCTTTCAATGAGAGAATGTCACGACCAATAAAACTACGCATTGTGTTCGATCTCCTCTGAATCACAAGGTAAACAAAACTCCGTACCGGCGCATGACCCGTTATCCATATCCTCCTGGCAAGCCGGGGGAATTATCATGCAAGCATCCCACGCGGCCCGCCCACTGTCATCCCCATTTCATGCCGGCACGGGGTATAGCAGCTTAAAGGCGAAGCGGCGCGAAAGGCTTCCCGCGCAAAAATTGCCCGCGCCCCGGCTCCCCATGCAGCTCACCATCCTCAATCAGCACGGAACCCCGGCTGAGCACCGTGCGAACTTTTCCCTGGACCGTGATGCCATCATACGGGCAGTAACCGCCGATCGTATGCAGTGATCCAGCCTGGATCGTTGCCGCCTGCGAGGGATCGTAGATCAGGATATCGGCATCCGCGCCGGGGAGGATCGCCCCCTTGCGAGGGTAAAGCCCAAAGATTTTGGCCGGGTTTGTCGCCATCAGTTTTGCCAGCGTGGTGAGCGGCATCGGACCGGCGCTGCCTTCCTCGGTACGATCCCCGGCTTTCACACCCGGCAGATGAACTCCCCACGTGTAGGTTAGCGCAAACGATGTCTCCAGGCCGGGCAGGCCGCCTGGGGTCTTGGTGAACTCGGTGAACTCGCGCTTTTGAGCCAGCGAATAATCGCAGTGATCCGTCGAGATCACGTTCAGCCCGCCCCACGCGACCACCGAAGGCAGATCAATCATATGCTCCTGGGGACGCAACGGCGGCTGCAGAATGAACTGCTCCGCGTTAGCCTGGGTATATCGTCCATCGTGCAGGACAAAGTACTGGGGGCACGTCTCGCAAAACACCTGTTGCCCGCGATCCGTTCGCACAGCGTTAGGCTGCGCATACCACAAAGAGTCGCCCGTCGAACAGTGCACGATATAAACAGGTTTGTCCGCGCATTCGGCCAGGAACACTACTCGCCGGATCGCCTCCCACTCAGCTTCGGGTGGACGCCCCTGCCCATGATACGCCCAGCTTGACCTGCCTGCTGCCACCAGCCGATGCGTCGCATCGGTCACGATGGCATCATTTTCGCAGTGAACCATCGCGATCATATCGCCCGGCATAGCCCGCAACGTGTGCAGAATCTCCGCATCATCAGCGTAGTAATTGGGGCGATAGGTGGTATATAGTTTGATGCTGGGCACGCCCAGATCGCGCAGTTCCACTAACCAACGGCGAGCCTCATCCGGGTCACGAGGCAGATCGGTTACCATCATGTGCAAACCGTAATCGATCAGGGCGGGTTGGCACTCTGCGAGCCGGGCTTCTAACGCTTCGGGGAATGTCATTCCTTTGAACTGGGTCGCAAAATCAACCACAGTGGTCACACCGCCAAAAGCTGCCGTGCGCGTACCAATCTCCCAGTTATCCGCCGTTTTGTAGATACCTGTGTCGAGTTGAATATGCGTGTGCGGATCAACCACGCCGGGGAATACCAGGCAGCCGCCCGCATCGATGAACTGCGCTTTTTTCCACAAGCGATCGCCCCGCTCCACCACCCCTACGATGCGCTCTCCTTCAATCAATACATCCGCCCGTAAGACATCGGTTGGGGTTACCACCTGTCCGCCGCGAATCACTTTTCGTTCCGTCATAGGTTACTCCTCACAGTTCGCGATTCACCAGTTTGGTGGCAAGTGCGTTGTGCCGTTCAATGAGCGGCACCAGGTCAACTGTTTCCAGTTGGCCCTCGCGCACCACGACCCGCCCATTGATGACGGTATAGGCTGCATTCATTGAGGTGCAGAATAAAAGCGCAGCGACGGGATCATGAAGTGCACCCGCGTACGCAATTTGTCGCAGATCGAACGCGGTGAAATCCGCCGCCATACCCGGCTTCAGTGAACCGATATCGTCGCGCCCCAGCACACGCGCCCCACCCAGCGTCGCTACTTCAAGCGCCTGCCGCGCCGACATCGCCGCTGGATCGAGTGCATCCACACGCTGGCACAGCATCGCCAGCCGTGCCTCGTTGAGCAAATGCCCGCTGTCGTTGCTCGCCGAGCCATCGACTCCCAGCCCGACCGGCACTCCCTGCGCAAGCATCTTTCTTACCGGGGCGATTCCACTCGCTAACCGCATGTTACTGGCAGGGCAGTGTGCGACTCCTGTCCCCGTTCGAGCGAACTTTTGGATTGCGTCGTCCGTCAGGTGAACACAGTGCGCGTGCCACACGTCTTCGCCCACCCAGCCCACATCTTCGGCATAATCACCCGGTGTAAGCCCAAACATTTCCAGGCTGTACGCAACATCCGGCCCGTTTTCGGCCAGGTGTGTGTGCAGCCGAATTCCCGTATAGCTGCGCGCCAACAGCGCAGATTGGCGCATCAAGTCTTGAGATACGCTAAACGGCGAGCAGGGGGCCAGGCCGATTCGCAACATGGCAAAGCGCGAGTTGTCGTGATACTGCTCGATCACGCGTTGGCTGTCGCGCAAGATCGCATCCTCTTCTTCGACGACCCGATCCGGCGGAAGCCCTCCCTTGCTCTCCCCCACGCTCATGCTTCCACGAGTAGCATGGAACCGCAGACCAACCTCAGCGACCCCTCGTATTTCATCATCAAGCGTGACATCGTTGGGGAAGATGTACAGGTGATCGCTCGATGTGGTGCAACCCGAAAGAGCCAGTTCAGCCGCCGCCAGCTTTGCGCTCACGTAGACCGCTTCTCCGGTCAGCCCGGCCCAAATGGGATACAGCGCCACCAGCCAGTGGAACAACTCGGCGTTTTGCCCGGCAGGGATCACGCGCGTCAGGGATTGGTAGAAGTGGTGATGCGTATTCACCAAACCGGGCATTACCACATGGCCGCTCAGATCGATCACTTCATCGGCGGTCTGGGGCAGATCGGCACTCGTCCCAACCGCTTCAATCACATTGTCGCGCACGAACAACCCGCCGCCAGGTATCTCGCGGCGCATGTCGTCCATGGTGACAACAACCTGGGCGTTTTTCACCAGTAATGTGGGCATATTTTTTTCCCTGGAGACAAAGATTTTTTCCGTCACAACAAACATAATCACTATCAGGGCGGGCCTGCAAATTCCGCCCTCAAAGTACATCCACCGCCTCTACTTCACGCCTTCGGCCAGGGCCAGCTCTGCGCCTCGCAGCGTGTTCTTGAGCAGCATGGCAATGGTCATGGGGCCTACACCGCCCGGAGAAGGAGTGATCGCACCGGCGACCTCTTTGACCTCGTCGAATGCCACATCCCCCACCCAGCGGAAACCCTTCTCACTGGTCGGGTCTTCCACCTGGTTAGAGCCGACATCGATCACATAAGCGCCGGGTTTCACCCAGTCTGCCCGCACCATTTCGGGGCGACCTACAGCCGCCACCAGGATATCCGCCGCGCGGCATACCTCGGAGAGGTTTTTGGTCCGACTGTGGCACACCGTCACTGTAGCATTGCGATGAATCAGGAGCAGCGCAGCCGGGAGACCAACAATGTTACTCCGACCCAACACAACCGCGTTAGCACCTTCCAGTTTGGCCCCCGCTTCTTCCAGCAGAACGATCACCCCGTGCGGCGTGCAGGGAATGAACAACGGCTCGCGCCCCTTCATCGCCAGCCGGCCAATATTCACCGGATGGAAACCATCAACATCCTTGCGCAGGTCGATCAGGCTCAGGATTTTTTCCTCATTCAGGTGATCGGGTAATGGGAGTTGGACCAGGATACCGTGTACGCTGGAATCAGCATTAAGCTGCCGAACCAGCGCCTCGACCTCTTCCTGTGTAGCGCTTGACGGTAAGGTATGCCCAAAGGACGCGATCCCGGCCTGTTCACACGCTTTGCGCTTCATGCGAACATATTGCGCTGAGGCCGGATTATCGCCGACCAATACCGCCGCCAACCCAGGCACGATCCCGTGCGATGCTTTCATCTCCGCGACATCCTGCGCGATCTTGTCGCGGATTCGCGCTGCAATGGCCTTGCCATCGATAATCGCTGCCGTCATCAAGCACCTCTTTCTCAGGAAAACTTACCATTGCCAAGAATCGTTCGCGTTAGTTTCTTGAGCCTAACACGCACGCGCCCTCTTGACCAGTGAGGGGCGGCGCGTCTGGACCCGGCCATTTGTCAGCCGTCGCTAATTGTATTCCTTGTATTCGCTGGGCACCGGGTCGGCTCCATCCCACACAATCCGCCGAAAGTGGTTCGGGTCCGTATTGCCCTCCGAATTGATTAACAGCACCTGCGAACTGCGATCCAGGCCAAGCCGCTCACGCAGGTCGCGCAGTTCGGGGCGCTCCATGATGAACATCAGCGCGCCCAGCGTTACAGCCCCGGACTCCCCCGACACGATAAATGGATCGCCCCGGAGCGGGACGCCATAGACACGCATTCCTTTTGCCGCCACATAGTCCGGGCACGACAGGAACATATCCGCGCAGTCGCGCAAAATGCCCCATGCCAGCGGGCTGGGATCGCCACATGCTAACCCTGCCATGATCGTATCGAGATCGCCGGAGAAGCTGTGCGGCTTGCCATCACCGATCTGAGCCGACTGGTACAGGCAGGCAGCTTTATCCGGCTCCACCACCACCGCAACCGGATCGTTAACCCCAAACAACTGCCGGTAGAACCCGATCACCGATGCAGCCAACGCCCCGACTCCGGCCTGCACAAAAACATGTGTCGGTTTGACAATCCCTTGTGCCGCCAGTTGTTCTTGCGCCTCGTTCAGCATGGTCGAATAGCCCTGCATCACCCAGCACGGAACATCTTCATACCCCTCCCACGACGTATCCGAGATCACCTGCCAGCCGTTTTTCTCAGCCTCCAAATTCGCCAGTCGGACAGCATCATCATAGGTGCCATCCACAATCCGCACCTCGGCCCCGTAGCTGGCAATGGCATCGATACGCGCCTTGCTGGTATGTTTATGTACATAGATGACCGAATGCAGGTTCATCGCGTGGGCGGCCCAGGCCACACCGCGCCCATGATTACCGTCCGTTGCCGCCGCAAAAGTGAGATTGCCGAGCCTGGTGCGCATTTCGCCAGAGGCCAGCTCGGCAAAGGGAATCTCCTGGTTTTCCATCCCCAGCAGCGATTTGATCACCCGGTAGATGGCATAGGACCCGCCCAAGATTTTGAACGAATTGAGCGCCAGCCGCTGTGACTCATCCTTCACCCAGATGCCACCCAATCCAAGCATCGCCGCAAGGTTTGAAAGACTCTTGAGCGGGCTGATCTGGTATCCAGGAATCTGCCGGTGGAAGCTGCGCGCCTGCCGGGAAATCCCAGGGGGAAACACCCGGTTGACTGCCTCACTTTGTGACGCCGTGCTCAGCAGTGTATTCGCGCACCATTTGACCGGAAACATACTGTCCATCTTGTTTTGTTCTCCATCTACTGTTCCGGGCTGAGTTTGCTCAGTTCGGATCGCTCAAAGCTCTCTCCAGTGTAATCCACTTGATGTAAATAAGCATCCCGTATCCAACCGGCGCATATCTGAAACATCTCGTTTGTGGTACAGTGAAGATCATCGACGCCCTACCCTGTGCCACTGCGCCAGGATATTGGCCATCTTGGCAAAGGAACCACCATGCACCGTCATTTGCTCTCCGTGGCCATGTTGTTAGCTCTGGCCTTGGGCGGCATCGCCCCCCTTCAGGCCCAAACTGACCCCGACGCATGGACCAATTACATGTTGAATATGCGCGCCGGGCCAGGAACAACTTATCCTGTAGTGGCCACCCTGAAGGCAGATTCCGCGCTGACCATCGCCGCTCGAACAGAGAATATGGACTGGCTGCTGGCAGCCACGCTTGATGGCACGCAGCGCGGCTGGCTCTCGGCGATTTATCTGCGCTACCGCGAGGGGTTCGCTGCTTTCCGCCTGCCAGTCAGCGACGAGATTATTCCGGTTACCCAGGCTTCTACCGAAGACTCTGCGCCCGCCGGTGATGAGGTACTTCCACCCGCCAACAGTGAGTTAGCTGCCTACCTCGGCTCAATCCCGGTAGTGCCCACCATCAGCCCGCGCGCCCGCGAGATCGTCGTCTCAGGCGGCAACTACACCCACAGGTTCAGTAAAGTCGGAGACTGCAACAGCGAAGATTGGTCATTCATGGGCGGATTCGACAGCGGGCAGTACGACCTGGGGCCATACGGTCATTTACAGGCGTCGGTAGATTTTTTCCGCGGCTCATTCTCCCATACCAGCACGGCGGCGCAGGTAGGCTTTAACGCCCTCACGATGATCGACTCCGACTGGGCGGACCCGGCAGTCTGTCAGGCGGGAGAGTCCTCAGTCTGGTGTGAGCTGCGAACCTATCGTCCAGCTGTACTCATCATCATGTTTGGCCCCAACGATGTCTACAACCTGACATCTGAGCAATACGGTGCCGCCCTTCGCCAGATCGTCACCTGGTCCATTCGCGCCGGGTCGATCCCGGTGCTGACGACACTCACCTGGTGTGGCGGCGGCTCTTTCGGCGATCACGCGCTGCGCCTCAATGCCATCACCGTCGATCTCGCGCGCGAGTTCGATGTGCCGCTCATCAATTTCTGGCGTGCTGCGCAGGCGCTGCCCAACTGCGGCATTGGTGCAGACGGCGTACACCTCAGCACGTCTGGCCCACCCTATGGCATATACCTCAACGGAGACGAAACGCAGGCCGGATTCACGCTGCGCAGCCTGATCACGCTGCAAACGCTGGACGCGATCCGGCTGGCAGCGCTGCAGCCCCAATAGGCCGGTGAGGCAAACAAAAACGACCACCTTGTTGGCGGTCGTCTGATGATATGCCGAGGACCAGACTTGAACTGGTGACCCCTTGATTTTCAGTCAAGTGCTCTACCAACTGAGCTACCTCGGCGAGCGTGCGTATTGGGCACGACGACGCATATTGTAGCGTGTTTTGCCGTCGTGTCAACGGCGAGATTTGCCCATTGTGCAGATTGAAAGCCGCCCCCTACCCTTTGTGCTACGATCTTTCAGCAGTGATGTTCCCGCCCGGTGCCTTGTCAAGGGATGTTCCATGCCCGATCCTCATCCCACCAATGTTGTCATTCACTGGTTCAGGCGCGATCTACGCCTGAACGATAATCTCGCCTTGACCGCCGCCGCCCAGCAAAATGCGCGCGTTGCACCGGTGTTCATCTTCGATCCCACCCTTCTGCACAGCCGAGTGACCGGCGCGCCTCGAGTCCAGTTTATGCTTGCGGCACTGAATGAACTGGATCGCTCACTACGTGCTCAGGGCACCCAATTGATCGTCCGATACGGCGATCCGCAGGTCATCTTGCCCGCCTTGGCCCGCCAACTGAATGCCCAGGCTGTCTATGCCAATCGCGATTACTCGCCCTTCTCGCGCCGCCGGGATGCGGATGTTGCACGCGCGCTTCATGTGCCCTTCTTCAGCTTCGAGGATAGTGTTTTGCGTGCGCCGGGCGATGTCCTCAAGGATACCGGCGAGCCGTACACGGTCTACACTCCGTTCATGAAACGCTGGCGCAGTCTTGCCGAGCCGCTTGCGCCACAAGATGGCCCCCACAGCACACCCTCTGGCGATCAGTGGTTTTCGTCCTCAGCAGACGAACTACCGCTGCCCGCGCTCAGGGACCTTGGCTTTTCATCGACCATTTCCGTCCCGCCCGTCAGCGAAGCGGCGGCTCTGGCCCGTTTACACGCCTTTACCAGCGGTCCAATCTATGCATATGGTGAGGGACGCAATCATTTGCTCAGCGATCCATTCGACAGTTCATCTGGCGGCAGAAATACGGGACCATCGGCCATTTCGCCCTATCTGCGATGGGGCCTGCTCTCGCCGCGCCAGGCCTACCGGGCAGCCGTGAACGCACTGAACGATGCACCAAATGAAGACGGGCAGAAATCGGTCAACACCTGGATCAACGAACTCATCTGGCGTGAATTCTTCGTCCATATCCTCTACCATTTCCCGCATGTCACACGCGGTAGTTTCCGCCCGGCCTATGATTCCCTTCCCTGGCGTATAGCGCCTGAAGATTTCGAAGCATGGTGCACAGGCCGCACAGGTTATCCCATTGTGGACGCGGCCATGCGCCAATTGACCCAGATCGGCTGGCTGCCCAACCGCGCCCGCCTGATCGTTGCCAGTTTCCTCACCAAAGATTTGCTGATTCACTGGCGACAGGGTGAGCAGCATTTCATGCAGTGGCTGATCGATGGCGACACAGCAGCCAACAACGGCGGCTGGCAGTGGTCCGCCGGCACGGGTACTGACGTGCAGCCCTATTTCCGCATCTTCAACCCGCTCTCTCAATCCCAGAAATTCGACCCCTCCGGCGAATATATTCGGCGATGGGTCCCTGAACTGCGCCATCTTTCCGCGAGTGACATTCACGCCCCCTGGCAGATGGACACGCCACCCGCCGACTATCCGGCTCCAATCGTCGATCACACTGCCGCCCGTGAGCGCGCGCTGCAAGCGTTCGCAGCCATCAAGGAATAGAATCCCGTTGCGCCTCTTCAGGCCAGGAGGAAATTCCCGATGCCGATCAATCTTGTCCGACTCAGCAAAACGATCTCGCACGCGCTGCGCCACGCGCCGGAACAGTACGGGCTTACGCTGGACGAAGAAGGTTGGACGCCCATTGCCGAGCTATTGGTAGCGCTGCGCCACCACCGCCGCGAGTGGAGAAATATCTCGGTGCGCGATCTCGAAACCATGATCGAACAGGCCGACAAACAGCGATATGAAATCCATGGCGATCGCATTCGGGCGTGCTACGGTCATTCGGTGTCAGCGCGCATCAAAAAAACGCCCGGTTCTCCCCCAGATGTGCTGTATCACGGCACTTCCCCCCGCGCATTGCCCTATATTCTGCGCGATGGCCTGCGCCCCATGAACCGCCAGTACGTTCATCTTTCTGCCGATGAGCACACCGCCTACCTGGTTGGCAGTCGCCATGCACCCGAGCCGGTCATTCTGCGCATCGATGCGCGCGCCGCCCATGCTGCCGAAATCAGGTTCTATCATGGGAATGACGATATCTGGCTTGCAGACACCATCCCGCCGCAGTTCATCTTGTCGCCCACCCCGCCACCAGATGAGGCAGAAACGGCTGAGTCTGCGGACAACCCTTGACCAGCCCGGCGAAATACAATACCCTACTCCCATACGACCAGAGATGAAGAGGCACTGTCGCTATGCACCGCACCCCAGAACAAATCGAGCGCGCCCTCGACCGCGTGCTGCTCTCGGTCCAAAAGCCCGCCCGCTACATCGGCGGAGAGTACAACAGCGTCGTCAAACCCTGGGACTCGGTGTCCTTCCGGGTTGCGCTGGCCTTCCCCGATATCTACGATCTCGGCATGTCCAACCTCGGCCTGATGATTCTGTATGGCCTGCTCAACGATCAACCCGACCTGTTCGCCGATCGCGTTTTCAGTCCCTGGATCGATATGGAAGCGGTCATGCGGAGCGAAGGCATTCCGCTCTATGGCCTGGAAAGCAAGCGCGCCCTGCGCGATTTTGACCTGATCGGGATCAGCCTGCCCTATGAACAGTTGTATACCAACACCCTGAACCTGCTCGACCTGGCCGGGATGCCGCTCTGTGCTGCTGAGCGCGATGAGTCGTATCCGCTGGTTATCGCGGGCGGTCATGCCTGCTTCAACCCGGAGCCAATGGCCGAGTTCATCGATGCCTTTGTGATTGGCGAAGGCGAAGAGGCCATTCTGGAAATCGTGCGCACGCTTCAATCCTTGCACGGCGCCGATCGTATAGCGCAGCTGCGCGCGTTAGCCCGGCTCGAAGGTGTCTATGTCCCCCGCTTTTATGACGTGTCCTACCGTGAAGACGGCACCATCGAAGCGGTGATTCCGAACGTACCCGAAGCGCCACGCACTATCCGGAAGCGCATCGTCCCCGTCTTGCCCCCCCCTTTTACCCGGTTCCTTGTGCCCCATATTGATACAGTGCACAACCGCGCGCCTATTGAGATCATGCGCGGGTGTACGCGCGGCTGCCGGTTTTGCCATGCGGGGATGATCACCCGCCCGGTGCGCGAGCGCCCGGTGAGCGAAGTCATCGCCGCCGCAAAAGAAATCGTACGCAACACCGGTTTCGAGGAATTGGGCTTGCTCAGCCTGTCGTCATCCGACTATACCCACGTGCACGAGCTGGTCACTACCATCGCGCGCGAATTTGAGGGCGAAGGGTTGAGCGTCGGATTGCCGAGTCTGCGCATCGAAACCGTCAGCGTTGACCTGATGGATGCGCTTGCCGATACGCGCCGGAGCGGGTTCACGCTCGCCCCGGAAGCTGCCACCGAAAAGATGCGCAGCATCATCAATAAGCCCGTCCCCGATGAGAGGGTCATCGAGACAGCCCGCGAAATTTATTCGCGCGGTTGGGTCACCATCAAGCTGTACTTTATGATTGGGCACCCCGCCGAAACCCTGGAAGATGTACAGGCCATCATCGACCTGGCGCGCCGGGTACTGGATGAGGGTCGGCGAGTTCACGGCAACAAGGCGACCGTCAATGTAGGTGTCAGCACCTTCGTACCCAAACCTCACACGCCTTTCCAATGGGTAGCACTCGACACACTGGACCAGATCGAGGCAAAACAGGCCCTGCTCAAACGCGCTATGCATGGGCGCGGCCTGAATCTGCGCTGGAACCGGCCCGATGAAACCCTGCTTGAAGCATTACTCAGCCGGGGTGACCGCCGGCTGTCTGCCGTTATACAGCGTGCCTGGGAACTGGGCACCAAATTTGACGCATGGCAAGAGCAGCACAACCCCATGGCATGGCGGCAGGCATTGCAGGAAAACAATTTGTCGCTGGATTTTTACACCCACCGCGCGCGTCCGCTTGATGAGGTGTTCCCCTGGGATCATATCGATGCCGGAGTGAAAAAATCCTTCCTGATCGAGGATTTTCGGTGGTCACAGAAACAGCAAACTCGCGTGGACTGCCGCGATCACTGCTTCGCCTGTGGAATCCTGCCCAAATTCCGCGAAACCCGCATGGAGTTGCCTGCTGAAGCCTGGAAGTGTCCGCCAGTTGTGCCGCGCCATTTGCGCAGCAAGACTCCAGGGGAGATCATCTCGCTCACGTCTAGATAACAGCCAGCGAACCGGCCCATAACACCAAGCGCCCCGTAAAACACGAGGCGCTTTGCTTTGGACATGTTTTGCCACCGCAGTCTATTAACTCAGGACTACCGTCCCAAACACAGCCTCAACCGTTACCGTAAGGTCTGGCGAGAGGCCCTCTGTTGAATTGACAGCATCGCGCGTTTCGCCGGGCCGCAGCGAGACGAATATGCCTGGCTCCACCTGCGAAAAGCGATCACGGTCGAAGCGAGTTCGCGCAAACGGGCTGATCTTCAGGGTAATCACTGCCCGGCTCCGCGCCGGAATCGCCACGCGCACATCACCAAAAGTTGAGCGGGCGAAGATCGGTCCCGGAGCCTGTGCGGGACACCCCAACGTCACACTGCCCAGCCCCGAAGACACATACGCCCTTTCGACTTGCACCCCACGCAAATCCACGTCCAGCCGTCCCGGGTAGCTGCTGACCAGCACCCCCCAGGGCAAATCGTCGGCCAGCCCAACCTCCCAATCTGCCAGCGACAGCCACCAGGTCTGGCCGCGCTGCATTCGCAAGGTGGCGCGATTA
Organism: Anaerolineae bacterium; assembly: GCA_034429275.1. Classification (GTDB taxonomy): domain Bacteria; phylum Chloroflexota; class Anaerolineae; order Aggregatilineales; family Aggregatilineaceae; genus DAOUFU01. The sequence continues at coordinate 26,375 of DAOUFU010000262.1, forward strand.
TTTCGCACCGAGAGTTCGGGCCGGGAGCGGGCCGTATACTGGCCGGCCACCAACCTGCCCGACTTATGCAGCACATGTAGCTGAACGTCTAGCTCGCCACTCTCGATCTCCACCGAGCCAGACTGCACACTCCCACGCGTGATGCCAAAGCTGTGTGCCTGCCAGGTGAGCGCGATATCTCCCCGGAACAAAAGCTGCAATCCCACCAATACCAACAGCACGGGCCAATAGGCCATCAGATCGAACTCGACCAGCAAGAAGTTGTGGAGCAGCAGTGCCACACCGCCCGCGATCAGTAGCAGCGGCCATATCCAGGGAGCACGCTTTGCCATAGGGCTATATCTCCAACAGGTAGTCCTGTAAAAGCTGGTGCGCCGACGAATGGCGCAGCCGGTTCAGTGCCTGGGCCTCCAACTGGCGCACACGTTCGCGCGTTACTCCGATCTCGCGTCCCACTTCCTCCAGTGTGTGCGTCTCGCCGTCCATCAAACCATACCGCAGTTCAAGAATATGCGCTTCGCGCTCTGGTAGCCGCGAGAGAGCCTGGGTCAGGTGCTCGCGCAGCAGATTCTGAGTCGCCACTTCGGCAGGCGCAGGACTGGACTTGTCTTCAATAAAATCACCGAACTCCGAATCCGCGTCTTCTTCAATGGGTGTCTCCAGGCTGATCGGACGGCGCGAAATCTCGATGAGGTTGCGCACTTTGTCCGGCGTAGTCTCCAATGCTTCTGCCAGTTCATCCGTGGTCGGGTCGCGCGCCAGTTCTTGAGTGAGCTGAGTCGAAACCCGCCGCAGCCGGTTGATCTGGTCGCCCATGTGAACCGGCACGCGAATCGTGCGTCCCTGGTCCGCGACGGCACGGCTGACGGCCTGGCGGATCCACCAGGTTGCATATGTGCTGAACTTGTGCCCGCGGCGATATTCGAATTTGCGCGCTGCACGGATAAGGCCAATATTACCTTCTTGTATCAAATCCAAAAAGTGCACACCCCGCCCGATATACTTCTTGGCTACACTGATGACCAGTCGCGAGTTGGCACGCACCAGATATTCCTGGGCCGCCTCACCATCGTCGATGAGAGCCTGCAAATCCCGAATGTCATCCGGCGAAAGCATACTCCCATACTCGCTGAGTTGGTCGCTTGCCAGCTGCCCGGCTTCCATACGCTTGGCCAGGGCTACTTCTTCCTCTGCCGTGAGCAGCGGGACACGCCCTGCCTCTTTGAGATACAGTCCCACCACGTCATCGGTATCAAGGGCCTGCTGATACCCGGCATCAAGGATCAGGTCCTGGTAAAGCAGCTTGGGATCAAGCGTCTCTTCCGGGACCACTTCGCTTACCACTTCGATTTCCGGCTCGCGAACAGGCGATTCGGGCAGTACCTCGACCCCCACATTCGCCAGGGCGTCGAGCAGCTCTTCGAGCAGGTCAATATTATGCTCAAGCGCGGGAAGCTGCTTGAGGATATCATCGTACGTGATGTATCCCTGCCGCTTTCCCTGCTCGACCAGTTGTTCCCACATGGCTCTGCCGGCAGTCACTGCTTCCGGCTGTTGGTTTTTGCTGTCCACCATCGTTATCATGTCAGGCAAACTACCACAGGCCTCATACACAAAAGCACCCTACCGCGAACGTGGCAGGGTACCCAGACATCCCCCTCACTTGAAGGCAGACTCTAGGGCACGGACGCTGCTACCCCACCTTGAACAGCTACCCCGTCAACGCTACAACCAACTCGTCCAACAGGCATTCGAGCGAACATCCCACATCCCAATAACGTCAGCACACCGGGGCGCTGCAACGCTCCACTGAGCAAAGCCAATGGAGCCTAACATATTACTGCATTACGCTGCACGTGCAAGTGAACTGCGTCCGGGGTGACACCTTACACATTTTTCGCAAAACCCGCCCGGCGGCGGTTTTCGCTTCCCCCTCAGGTCGTGCGCATCCCTATCGACCAGGCGAATCAATCGCCCTTTTTGGTGGATGCCGATTTTAACGCAGTATAAACTATTCGCCCAATGTCTTTACGCGGTCTTGATCAAGGCCCCAAGATCGACCGCCTAATCTGCCGGGAATTTTTCGCCGAGCGCTCGCAACCGCACGGCATCGGGCAGCACCAATCGATCGAGTGTAGTCCACACCCACCCTGCCGGAGCATCCGATTCTGTAGCGCGCCAGAAGCACCGATAGTAGTAATAAAGCGTGAACCGGGCGGGCGCGGTTTCCAGCACAACATAACGCGGCGGCGCAAAATCGAACCGATTATCATCCCATTGTTCGATCTCAACTGGAGCCGCGAATTCCTGGCTAAGTTGGACCTTGAGAGCCTCATAGGGATGGCTGCTCCGTCCTGCAAGCGAAAATCTGGGCGGAATGCCATCAGGGCGCGCCAACACATTTCCGTTGCGCTCAATCAACGGAATCACCTGGCCATCAATGGTGTGCGGTGCCACTGCAACGTCAAAGCTGCCGCTGCGCGCGGCCCGCACGCCCATAATGATCCGATACAGGTCCTCAACGGCCGTTTCCAGATCATCATTCACTACCAGATAATCACATTGAGGCGCATACGTCAACTCAAATCGTGCGCGTGCCAGTCGATTAGACAGGTCCTTAGGCGAGATTTCACCCCGCCGTAAGATCCTCTTTTCCAAATCATCCAGGCTGGGCGGCGTGATAAAAACAATCACGGTGTGGGCCGGATACGCCTTGCGCACCGCGTCAGCGCCCAAAAAATCGATGTCGGCGATCAGGTCATGAGGTGCGTGGATAGCCGTTTCGATAGGCGCACGTGGTGTGCCGTAATAGTTGTTGCCATGAACCTTCTGATACTCTACGAATGTTCCCAGTGCAATCAGCCGCTCAAATTCCGCGTGAGTCACAAAATGGTGCTCGACACCCTCTTGTTCGGTGCCGCGCGGTGCACGCGTTGTATATGTCGCCAGTTGGGGCAAATCCCCGCCCAGGCGATCCTGGACATGCTCCATCAACGTGTTCTTGCCCGCCCCCGATGGGCCAACCAGGATGAACAAAGTTCCTTCACGCGCCATCAATCTGACCCTTTTTGATGATTCTCGATGCATGCGCCGGGCTTCCTGCGCAGCCGGTATGATTATCCCGGAGTGTAACACGCCGCCGTTCTTTGGGCCACGCTTTTACCTTCTTTATGACACCTCAAAATGAAATGTCACATTCCAGGCGTATCCCCCGCCTGCACAATCATGCGATAATAGGTGCATCGTCGTGCCGCGCCCGTTGGCCTGCATTCGGAGGTAGGCCGCAGACAGAGGAGAGACATGCATGGCCGAGCAGTCCAATATCGTGCAGATCAAGCAATCTCACGCCGAAGCAATCATGTCCAAAACCAATGTGGTCGGCGTGGGGATTGGCTACAAAATCAGCCGCGGCATTGTTACTGATACCGAATCCATTATGGTGCTGGTGCGGCGCAAAGTTCCACAGACGGCGCTGACCCCAGACATGATTGTCCCGCCTAGCTACGAAGGCGTGCCAACTGACGTTGTCGAAATCGGCGACGTCCGTGCCCTGCAAACCCGAACCGATCGCTGGCGTCCGGTCCCAGGGGGAGTCAGCATCAGCCATTTCAAGGTGACGGCGGGCACATTTGGAGCTGTGGTACGCGACCGAACCACAGGAACCCGGCTGATTTTGTCAAACAATCACGTGCTGGCCAACAGCAACGACGCCCAAGTGGGCGACGCCATTCTTCAGCCCGGCCCGGTCGATGGCGGCAAGAATCCTGCAGACATAATCGCCCGTCTGGAACGTTTCATTCCGCTGCAATTCGTACAAGACGAACCCGAATGCAGCATCGCGACCGGAATAGCCGCTGTACTCAATATCATGGCCCGTATCGTGGGGTCGCGTCATCGCCTATCAACTCTGCAGTTCAACCCGCAGGCTGCCAATACCGTTGATGCTGCTGTTGCGCGACCTTTGGACGATTCGCTTCTGGGCAGCGACACTTTGGAAATCGGCGAGGTGTCGGGCACAACTGCCCCCACCCTGCTGATGGATGTGCGTAAGTCCGGGCGCTCAACCGGCCTGACTACCGGGCGTATTCTGGTCATGAACGCAACGGTTGAAGTGGGCTATGGGCCGGGGCGTACCGCTCGCTTTGAGGACCAGATCATCACTTCCGCCATGTCCAGCCCAGGCGACTCCGGGTCGTTGCTGGTCGATGCTCATTCGCCGCGGGCAGTCGGGCTTCTTTTTGCCGGCTCCGAGCAGTCCACCATTCACAACCCGATCCATTCTGTGCTTGACGCGCTCGACATTGTTATTTAGACATTGTCATCCAGCGTCCCAATCGCGCATAGGAGGAAACTGGCTCATGAGTGACGAACCGTCGAACAACTACCAGCGCGCGCTCACGGTCAAGATGCGCTATGAAGCTCGCCTGATGAGCATGGCCAACGTGGTTGGAGTCGGCGTGGGTGTTCGTCAGCGTGGTGGCCAGATTCTGGATGAAATCGCCCTTATCGTGCTGGTTGATCGCAAACGCCCCTGGTCCGAGCTGGCTCCCGAAGACCGCGTCCCCTCGCAACTCGACGGTGTGCCGGTAGATGTGCAGGAGATTGGGCGACCGGAAGCTCAATCGGGCAAAACCTGATCGAGCACTGGCGCGATCCCCCATCCAGGGCTATGATCGCGGCCTTTCCGGTTTCACCACGCTGGGAGTGTTCGATGCTGCGCAACTTTCGACGTTCACGGCAGAATTTGCCTGCCGTCCTGCTGCTCAGCATGATCATACTCATGGGTTTCACCTCACTGCACGATCCCGCCCCGGCAATGTCAATCAAGGGCGATCCGCCGTGCAGGTTCGACTACACTGTGCCCTATCACAACACTGATACAACCTGTGTTGAAGTCATCTACGACTCCATCATCGCACCCGAAGCCGTCCCGCATCTGGCCGGACTTGCAGTGGACGGTTCAGACACGCTCTTTTTCGCTTTGACAAATATGGGTGAAGTCTGGACCTTACCGGATTACGATGGTGACAGTTTCCCCGATACGCCTCAGCTTGTCACCGCCAGGCTGAATCTGCCCACGGCTCTGGCATGGCACGCTGAAGCGCTGTACATCCTGACTTACAGCGGGGTATTCCGGCTCGATGATCCCGGCACGCCCGGCTCATCGCCCAGCGTACTCATCCCCGGCTGGGATCAGTTTGGCAATGTGTGGCCGGGCAGTATCGACATCGGCCCGGATGAACGCCTGTACATCAGTCTCAGCGCAGCGTGTGCCTATTGTCCGGCGTCAGAACCAGGGCGAGGCCTGCTCATTAGCTATTCGCTGGATGGCAGCGACGAACGGGTAGAAGCGAGTGAGCTGGTCCAGCCGCTGGATTTTGCGTGGCACCCGGCCACTGGCCAGGTATGGATTGGCGATAGTGCCCCGCTAGCCCTCACTGACGACGCTGCCAACCACAGATTTGATCGCCTGATCTCGCTCGATGCTCTCAGCACTCCAGCAGTCACTTTCCCATACCAGAGCACGCCCGCCGGGCTGGTGTTCTATCCCAACGCAGCCTTTCCGGCGTGGCAGGGCGATCTGCTGCTGGTTCTACGCGGTTCATGGAATCTGCCGGAACCGGCAGGTTATGCCCTGGCCGTGGTAGGTTTCGACTCCCTGGGGAAACCTACCGGGCAGGTAGAGTTCGCCGCACCTGCTACTGCCCCCGACTCGGTCTATGCCAGCTACACAGTTAGCCAGCATTCCCTGACCGGGCAGGGATTCTTCCCACAGCACCCGGTAGATGTTGCCGTCGATTCGCGCGGCTGGATTTATGTTTCGATTGAAGAAGGGCGAATTCTACGCTTGCGCCCCCGCCCCTGAACAATACCACAGGCGCGGCACCGACAGATTTTTGCCGATGCCGCGCCTGTTCCTTACACGTCTGCCGCGTTAATCACCTAGGCAGAGGTGGCCCCTGTCTTTTGCCGCACCAGTTCCACCACGTCAGGGAAATCGATCCCCAACTCACGGATCTTCTCCAAAGTGGGAATGCCGTTGGCATCCCAGCCGCGCCGGGCATAGACGGCTTCCATGAGTCTCTCATACTGCGCTTCACGATAGGCACGCAACCTGGCGACTTTTTCGCTCGTGGTTAACCCCTCCGGGTCCACCCCAACCAGATCGCGAAGTTGAGCATCGTACCGTGCCGCGCGAGACTCATACTCTTCGTTAGTCACCGGCCCCATAGCACGATACGGAAGATAATCGTGTTCTCGCGTTCCATATCCCAGTTTGAGTGTCAGCAGCCGCTGGAAGTTGTACACACGCTCAGACTGTGCGATGAGATCGGCGGGTCGGGTAGGTTTGCCCGAAAGTCCTTCATACAGCCAGGTATAGTTTTCCACGTGTTCGGGCACTTTGTTTGGCTCAGCGGTCTGGTTATTGTCCGCCGGCACGATATCGTTCCAGGGCAGCTTGCACAGCCCATGAATGCTAAACCATGTGCGCCACATCGGGAAATAATGCAGTGCCTCAGCCTTGGCTTCGAAGGTCGGAAGCTGTTTGCGAACCATATCCATGAAGATCAGCCACGCCTCATCATGCTGCGCACCTTTGACCGCCATGCCATAACCACCCTGCTGCGCCAGCGACTCTTTGGTGACGTATTCCGAGATCTCCATTCCCTTGACTTCCATGCCGATATCGCGCAGAAACGCCGGGTCCGCCCCATATTTCTCGGCAAACAAGGTCTTCATGTAGCGCACACCCTGGCCGATCACGTGACCAAAACCCTCGCCGCGCGCTAGCTGGTGCAGCAGTTCGAGCGCCGCCTCGGCATTCCCCCACGTGAGCTTGAGTCCGCCCGTCACGCGGTCATCGATGATCCCTTCCTGATAGCACTCCATCGCGAATGCCACTGAGTTGGCGAACGAGATTGTATCGACACCGTAGGTGTCGCAATAAAAGTTCATCTCGACAACAGCCAGTGGATCGAACACTCCAATATTCGATCCCTCTCCCGCGATCGTTTCATATTCCGGCCCATCAACCAGGACTATCGCTCCCTTGTATGGCCCTGTACGCAGGTGAAAATGATCGACCCCATGTGCGCACGACAGCGTGCAACCATACCAGCAGCCGTCCGGGACTCCTTGCGTGAACAGTTCTTTCCAGGTAGTAGTATCAAAACGGTCGGCTTCGGGATGTGACCCATACCGATAATTGTGCACCGGCAGCAGATCAAATTCATTCATGATGGGCGGCAAATGGCCGGTGCCGATGCTGCGCATGTTGTTCTGCTGGCTGTCGAGTTCCGCGATTTCTTTGTTGATTCGTCTGCCCGCCTGCCGGATCAATTCCATGTTGGCCGGGTTGTTGCTGTCCCCTTTCACCTGGCTGTAATACACCACCAGCGCCTTGATCCTTTTGTGGCGAAAGACTCGACCGGCCCCACCGCGCCCGGCCTGCTTGACGCGCACCTTCTGGCGGCGCAGGTCATACCAGCTCACGTTCAGGCAGGCATAACGCGAATACTCCGCCGCCTGTCCTGTCGAGATAACCGAGACACTGCGCCGATCGCGTTCATTTGCTCCATACATCTCGGTGAGCATCGGCCCGATCAGGTGGGTATCCAGCGGCTCAAGCGGCGCTTCCTCAATCGTGACACGTCCAGAGTCCCCATCGATCACAACAATCACATCGCGAGCGGCAATTCCCTGGATCTCCAGCGCATCCCACCCGGAAAACTTCAGATAAGGCCCGAAGTACCCGCCGGTATTACTGTCGATCGCCGAGCCGGTGAGCGGGGAAACCGTCATTACGGTAGCCTTGCCCGATCCAGGATACGCGGTGATGCCGCCAATAGGCCCTCCTGCGATCACGATTTCATTTTCGGGGCTGTCCCAGCGCGTTTCGGGCGTGACGGCATTCCACAGCAGCCAGTTGCAGAATCCGCGCCCACCCGTGAAGATATCCTTCATCTGCTGAGTGACCGGCTTTTCGCGGATCGTATTCGTCGCCAGGTCGATATACAATGTGCGATTGGCATATCCCCGCTCAACGGGGCGCGTCTCGTAGGTGAACTCGGCAAGGATGGTGTGGCTTGCCTTGATCTCTTCAACAGACATCGTCGTCATCGAACACTATCTCCTAAATCCATCGGGCAATGTCAAAAGGTAGTCCGGGCTTTTTACAAATACTTTCGCGCCAAAAGGGTTTTATCTCATCATACCCGATGAAATCCGCCCTGTCAGGTGACGGCTGGCGATCATCGGACCGAAATGTATCACCTTAGCCTATGGTCTCCACCGCATCGGGGTTGGTGAGGTTCCGTGTTACAATACTACCCTGCCCTTCACCAGAACAAGGACTGTCTCCCATGCCGCTGACGCACCTGTATTTTGTTTCATCGAATCAGGAAAAGTACCGCGAAATTCACGGCGCACTATCACAATGTGGTGTCACCGTAGAACGCATCGATCTCGATGTACCGGAGATTCAGGGCATCGACCCGGCCCAGGTTGCCGAATACAAAGCCCATCATGCTCATAGCACGCTGTCTGCTCGCTTTGCAGTGCCCTGTGCCGTCCTTGTCGAAGACACTGGCCTCGGCATTGATGCATGGCAGGGGTATCCTGGTGCGCTGGTGAAATGGGTCACACGCGCAATCGGTGAAGAAGGCTTATGTCGTCAGCTCGACGCATGGCCCGACCGTAGCGCAACTGCAACCGTTGTGCTGTGTCTCTATGACGGGCATACGACCCGGCGTTTTGTGGGGCAGACCCACGGAACCATCACCCTTACTCCGCGCGGCGAACTCGGCTTCGGGTGGGATAGCATTTTCCAGCCCGACGGGTATGATCGCACATACGGAGAAATGCCGCGTGAGGCCAAGATGGGCATCTCGATGCGTGCCCGTGCGCTGGATCAACTGCGCGCCTTCCTGCAATCCCAGGATGGTTGATCTGTACCTGGCACGCTAGCGTCTCTCATCCACTGCAAGATCGTGCCCGGCAGGAATACTCGATACTGCGCGCGCCTCAAAATAGTCGCGCTCGCTCATATACCCCAATATCCAGGCCTGGTACAAAACCTGCCGCATGGCAGACAGCATTCTATTGGCAGTGGAAGGCCGATAACGCCCGGCCAAAAACACCCGCACCGCTTCCGTGTGCTCATAACGCAGTGCCGCCCAATCTAGTTCAAACACACTCAGCCGCCCACCTGAAAGAAACGCCGCGATCGTATCTAGTGATCGAAATACCGTACGCCGCGATCCTTCCGACAGACTCGCCAGGTAGATCACCGCCGGGTGATAGGTCAATGAGCGCGGCGTTGTCTGCGCCAAGCCAAGCGGGTCGAACGGTGAACCAGTTGCCTGTTCAGCATCATCGGGCATATCCCTGTCCTTGCACTCATCTGACACACCAGCGCCATTCTAGCATAGTCCGCGTTTGCGCCATAACACACCGGTGATCCCAAACACACCGTTCGCCCTCAGCATTCACTTAGCGATAAGCGGACACTTCCGGTAAAATAGGCACATGGATCATGGTGTAGTGGCGACGAGACCTACCGACTGTGGCTGGAGAAACGCACACGTTCTCACTCAAGTATTTTTACTACGGCTTGCTGGTGCAGGATGGCAAACCCGTCGGGAACCAGCCGGGTGTCATCGCGAGCACACCCGGTTTGACGGAAGGCATCGTGCAGGAATGCCTGCGCATGGCTCCGCTGCCGCCGCCTTCGCTCCAGGAACGCACGCCCGAAATGCCAGGAGCATTAGGGCTGTTCCGTGCTGGGACAACCAGCTTTATCCTGGCCAAAGCCCAGTTCAACGACGCGAACCTCCCGCAGATCATGTACGCGCTGCTCCCTGTGGATACGCTGCGCCTGATGGGAGGAAATCCTGTTGCACTCAGCACGTTTGCCAAGCGCTCCATGCCTGCTTTTGCCACCCCAAGCGCCGATCTCGCGCCGCTGGTGATCAGTGATGTTGGGCCTCCCACCGATGATGAACTGAGCGAGGCGCTATATAGCCTCATCCTTGAATGCCGCGATTCATTTGATACCATCGAGCACATACTGGCGGGATTGGTTCAGGGGCAGCCGGTAGTCATTGTCAACAGCCCGGCAAATATTGACCGACGTCTGACCTTTTTGCAGGGTCTGTTGGCCTTGATTCCACAGCCGGCCCGTGTCAGCTTATCCTACGCCACGCACTACAACCCGGAACTCGTCAATCCCGCTCAGATCAAATTCACCTCATCGCGGGTAATACCCGAAAATCATCTGGTCTACGATTGGGGCACAGGCGAACTGCTCACGGAGCCAAAAGCCGACCCATACAGCCACTACATGGTCTCCCAGCTTCGGCTCGACCCTGCCCTGGCCATTGAGCAAACAGGACAGCTTGGCCGAGCGATGGTCTGGCGAGCGAGCCAGGAGGGTACGTTGAGCACGGCCCTGGCATGGGTTTCGCGTCGTGCCGCCGTCGACCAGGCTGTGCGCGAAAACCAGCCCGCCGACAGCGAAACGGTTGCCGCCATCTTGCGTGAAGACCCGACTCTGCCCGACGACGCTCGCCAGATGTACGCGCGCCACGTGCTGGCATTTGCCCTTGCTCTAAACGATTACCGCGCCGCTGATGTCATCCCAATTGCTGCCGCGCAGTATCCCGTAGTCGCCGACGCTGTGCGCGACCAGTTCCAGGCTGCGCTGAACAAGGGCCAGGCCTACCTGGTGTTCCAGATGATCGAGCACTGGATGCTCAACGTGAAACCGGCTTCACCCTTTCAATGGCAGTCGCTGCTCCATACGGCGGCACGCCAGCGGTTCATCGATCAGGTCGCCAGCGGCAACTCGGCCCAGGCGATTCACATTCTGAACGAAATTCGAGCAGCTAATCCTGACCTGCATCTTCAAGATTCGCTCGGCCACCTGCTCGAAGCTGCCCTGCCCTATACGGTCTCCGACCCGGCACTGTCGCGCACTCTGTTTCTAACCGCCGTAGAGCACCTGTCAGCAGGTCAGTTCCAGCGGCTGGCCAGCAACGACCAGTTTGTTCTTCAACTTGCCCCCGAAGTTCGCAGGGCGATTCATCATCTCCAACACTCGGAGATTCCTGCCCCGCCCCACGTGCTGAGCCTTGCGGCCAATACGTTCGAGCCATCTTTGCGCAGCCTGGTATTTGCACGCCTGATCGAATGGGCCTCATTCCACCGCCGCGTGGATTTGATCGACAGTTCAGCCCTTTCGGCGCTGTTGGTGCTGGTCGAAACTCCATACAATGCCCAATTCACCACCCTGGTGCATCAGGTTACACATGATCTGTCGGAAAGCGCCGCCCTGGTACAAAAGCTGGATACAGTCGGCCAGCGCATTCTGATCCAGCTTCTTATGCGCACAGGCCAGGTAGCACGAGCTGTTGGACTGCTGGAATACTGCCAGGACTCGCTGTACGGATTGGAACGTTCGTCCGAGTTTGCCCAACTGGCAGCCGAAGTGTTCCGTGCGCTCACCCTCCCCACGCCGGAGATCACCGCCATCCTGGAATCCCTGGATGGCTCCAAAATTCGTCCCGATGCCCGCGTCCGCGTTTATCTGAGCGTGCTCGAAACCGGCCAGTGGGACGCCAGTCATGAGTATTCCGCGCGGCGGTTAACCGGGGCACTGTTCACCGACTGCCAGCTCATCCGGCACATCGGTCTTACAAATGCGCTGCGCCTCCTCGATTTCTACTACCGCCAGCGCAACCCGCTGGATGCGTTGCGGGTTGCCGCCGCCATGACTGACTTTCTGGCAGATAAACCTCAAGAAAGTGCCGACCTCATCGCGCGTATGTGGCCGCTCATGAGCTGGAATGCCGAGACCACTGAGGCCGCCACCGAATTGCTGCGCCGTCACTTGCGGCGCGTCCCGGTGGAGATCGCGCCGCGCTTGATCGACCATTTCGCCAAAACCATTGATCCTAAGATCGGCCCAACGCTGCGCGCCACAACCGTCATGCGTTTGATCCTGGGCGGCATGAGCATCGAGGACTGGGCCGAAGGCATCCGAATCACGGCGCAAATGTTGATCGACATCGCAGCAGTTTACCATTCGCAAAAGGAACTGCCCCCTAACCACCGCCTGCGCCGTGATCTGGACACAATGACCGGCAGCCTGACGGATGAAGAACGCGCTGTTGTCGCTCAGAATATGGCCAACATCACCCGCCTGATCTACGACTTGGGCCGCACACGCACGAACCGGCGCAGCCGCCCACCTGTTGAGGAACAGTTGGTATCGGGGCAGGCCAGTCCGCACAATGGCGTCGATCTACTCCGCCTCATCGGGGGACATTTCGCCGACCACCATCTGCTGCCGCTCGACCTGGGCCGCGAAGCCATGATGCATATTTTCGGCAATCGTTCGGCCTCGATGTTCCTGCAGGAAACCACGACCATTAGTACCGTTCTCAATGGCCTGTATGCCGGCTTTTCAACCCAGGACCGGAATGATCCGCCGCTCCCGCCCGATGCCCTGACAGGCGAGTTGGACAGCCTTTGGAATACCCTTTCTTTGTACAACCAGCGGCGGCTGCAAAAACAGATTGCCAAGGACTGCCAGCATCTGGCAGAAGTCATAAGCGTCATGGCTGACCGGGGCGACGAAAAGCTTTTCTCGCACAAAGGACTGGGGCAGCAGCTTGAAACCGGCCAACGGCAGCCGCGCACCTCGCTCGAAGCGCTGCGTTGGATCACCGGATATTTCGAGCGAAAACATGAACCAGGTTAACTTTCTCAACACAAGCGTGCTATACCACCGGGCCTGACGATCGTTTTCCGAGACGCCTGGCCCGTTTATCCTGCCATGCTGCCGCCAGACGGAGATTTGCATGAAGCTCCACCGGTTGACGACTCGCCTGTGCTGTGTTGTTTTTCTGCTGGCCCTTTCCGCCTGCGACACAGGGAGCAATTCACCGTCCCCCCAGAGCACCGGCGATGTTCCGACTGCAACAGCGCCCCCCACTCCGTCAGCTGAAATCCTGCAGGTGCGCAGCATAGCCACCGAGGGTACTCAACTGCGAGTTACCCTGCCCTCGATCAAGCTGCTCAATCATGACCCGCGCCAGGATGTCCAGCTGTTCCTGGTCCTGGCCGATCCCGCGGGAGTGTACACTTACCTGCTCAACCCGGCCAATCAACGCGGTGTCCGCTCTGGGCAGTTTGATCTGTCAGCCTACCCGGTTGACATCAGTGTGGCGAGCGCCACTGAACGTGTTGTCTTGTGGATTCTCGTGGTGCACAACATCCAATATCGCCCGGCGGAAATGTTCGGGCTTGATGCGCTTGCCGCCAGCCTGGCAATAGGGTTCCGCAACTGGATCGCTGAGGGAGACCCAACCGACGATCCGCTGGCCGCTATCGTGAGTGCCAGCAACGGTGCTCTCTACGATTGGTTCGCCAATATCAATGTCCTCGGCCAGGAACTAATCACCTTCCGCCCCGGCGACAATGGCGAATGGCCGGCAGGTTTGAACTCGCGGCAGTCAGCAGATGCACAGCTGAACACCGTGTACGATGTCCAGATCATCCCCGGCGAGCAGACCGCTCTGCCGCCTACGCCCACTGTTTCCCCCGAACCTGAAGAACGCCTGATCGTCAATGAGACATTCCCCGGCGGACGCAGCACACATAACTGGTTTGAAGGCCAGGATAACACTTACCGCAATCACCTGACCAACGGGGCGTATGAGATTCAGCTCACTGCTATCGAGCAAGGCGAGTCTGGGTTGTCTTGGGGATCGATGGAGGGCGAACGCTTCCAGAACTACCGGCTCGAAGCTTCAGTCCGGTTAGTGGAAGAGGAAGTCATCGATGGGCGTTACGGCATCTGGTTCCACTACCAGGACGATTACAATTTCATCTACTTTGGTATCCGCAACACCGGAGAATATCGTGTCGCCATCATCCAGCGCAACAGCAACCGCATCGAAGTTCAAGATTGGACGCCGCACCAGGCCATCATTCCAGGCGCGGCGACAAATACGCTCAGCATCCGCGCTGCTGCCGATGGAAACATCATCCTGGGAATTAACGGAAAAGAAGTAAAACGCTTCACCGACAGTACGTTCACCAGTGGATCGGTCGCTTTTTTCTGCTATGCCGGTAGTGTGCCCACCACTTGCCGCCTGGAACGCCTGCGAATCTGGGAACTTCCGAACTGACGGTTCATCCGGCGACGTGAAAGACGCGCCCTAAACATCTCCCGATGTACTCAGCCGGTGTATGGTATCAAGTTCGTCGTGGCCGTCTTCACGCCCACGGCTGCGCACCATTTCCAGCAAAAAAGCTCCCTTTTCATGAATATCCTGCCGCTCCATGATGTACAGCAGCCCGACATACACTACCCCACCCAGCACGATCGATACCAGAAGCACAAGTATCGCGGGCAGATCGGAGGCTGAGCTGCGCCATGCCATCACAGCACCATACATTGCCGCTCCCGCAATGAACGGCCCACGGAATATCGTGATGAATGTTTTGAACGTAACCGGAAGAAAACGTGTCATCAACCCCAGCCGCAGAACCACCGAGGCACACACGGTGAGAAAATTAGCGAACGAAACCCAAACCGCTTCTCGCCAGTGATAGGCAAAAAACCAGATCAATGGAAAGCTGTACACCGCTTCAATCACCAGCAATTTGGTTGAAAGATCAGGCCGCCCGGTCGCCTTGAAGATGTCTCCAACACTCCAGGGCAAAGTGGCCATGACGCCCATCAAAGACAATACCTGCATCAGTCGGATGGCTGGTTCCCATTCTCGTCCAAAGACAATCACAACGAGTTCCGGCGCAACCGCGACCATCCCCAGCCCCGCCGGCACAGTCACAAACGCCGTATACTTGGTTGTCGTCAAAAAACCTTGAGCGAGAAGGTCTGAATCATTCTTGATCTTGGAATAAGCTGGGAAAACGATGCTGGTCAATACAATGCTGAAATTAGCAATCACCATTTCAGGGATGCGCGCGGCGATGCTGTAATATCCCAGTTGAATTTCACCCAGCAGCGTGCCGATCATCAACTGATCAGCCTGCTCCAGCGCGATTCCTAACACGTTCAGAGCCAAGATGTACACTCCGTAGCTGAGCAGTGACCGCGCGCGGTCCGCGAAAAACAGCAGCCGGGGTCGCCAGTCAATGAGCATCCATTTCGCGACAGTGCGCACCGCTGCCCCGATGACATGGCTGACAACCAGGCTCCACACGCCGGCTCCGGCCAGGGCCAGCACAACTGCCACCACGCCCTTGATGATCGAGGAATACAGGGTAGGAAGATAACGCAGCCGGTGCCTGAGATCCTTCTGCATCAACCCATCGTGGGTGTTGCCCAGTGCGTTGATGATGAAAGTCAGCGCCATCACACGCACCATCAACACCACCCGCGTATCATCGATGAAACGGGCAGCCAGCGGCGCAACCAACACAGCCAGCAAATACTGTGCCGCACCGATGAGCGCATTCATCCAAAACGCAGTGTCCGCCGTATCGCGCAGCCGGTCATCGTTGTAGATCATGGCATCTTTGACGCCAAAATCCTGCGTGGCCTCGATAAAGCTCAACATCAGCAGGGCCAGACCGATCAGACCAAAATCGGCGGGGACCAGGATACGCGCAAGGATCGCCGTGGTGACCAGCGTGATCAGGCGTCCGCTGAAAAACACCAGGTACGCCCAGGCCATCCCCTTGATTGTCCGTTGTGCCAGATTCACGCTGCTATCCCCATGAATGAACCGGACCATCGATGCAGCGAAATAACCCTGCTCAGCCATCGTCCAGATATTTGCTTATTGTAGGAGTAAACCGGGCTGCCAGCCACAAAGATTCTGTATAAATCTGCGGGGATTCGTTCGAATGAGACGCCTCAATAGTGCATCACAAGCGGCACAGACAGCAGCAGGGTCCCGGCGGTAATCTGGCAGAAGAAGCTGGCGGCTAACCCGTGTCGCCATTGCACATAGGAGTACAGGAAATTGAGCAGCACAACTGCTGTGCCAAAGACCGCCCCAACGACAGGGGTATCGCTCAAGCCCAGGCTGGGGAAAAACATCAACATCGACCATACGCTCGCAAGCACGGCCACAACCGGAATCGGGTGTGCGCGCTGCATCGCTCCGCGAAAGAACACCGACTCGGCAATGGGCATGACGAACACCGTTGCCTGGAATACCCAGGTACGCAGCAGCACGTTATCCCCATCGCCATCCGCGAACAAGCGCGTTGAAGCCGTCGCCAATGTGTCCGCCCCGACCAACATCAACGCGCCGCCGGTCAGCAATCCCAGTCCGATCCCCCACAACAGGTCACCAGGATCGGACACTTTGAGGCTGATCCCGCTGCCCAGCAATACGGCCAACCCACCCATCGCTGCCATGAAGGTCCACAGCACGACATATCGTGTATTGGCTTGCAGCGGTGTCAGGCCAATGCTGAGCGCGATGGCCAGGATATACCCAAACACCGGATCAAGGTCCTGCCGGCGGCTGCGCTGAATCCCTTCCGGCAGGTCGCCATCGCCCCAGTCGATGCCCTCCTCGTCCCGTACCGGGATCGCCTGCGGCAGGTGCCCAATCCGCAAGCGGCGACGGTCACGCGGCACCATCGGGCGCGGCAGTTCTGTCCCGGCGTCATCATCCGCCGGATGCGGATCGGGCACAGAGTGATTCACGCCAGCTCCTCACGAAAGGCTTCGACCACCAGCCGAACATGCTCGGGTTTGATCCAGTAATGGGTCACAGCGCGGAATCCTCGCTCGCCTCCGGGAAGCATCAAAATGCCGCGAGTTTTCAGCCGCTCCACCAATTGGGGGGCATTCAGCCGTGCCTCAGCACGCAGTGAGAAGAACACCATATTGGTCTGCACGCGGGATGGATCGCAGTTCACCATCGGGATCTGCGCCAACCCTTCCGCCAACGCGCGAGCAGTTGCGTGATCCTCCCCGAGTCGAAGAGTCATCTTTTCCAGCGCTATCAAGCCCGCTGCCGCCAACACGCCAACCTGGCGCATCCCGCCGCCCAGCATCTTGCGAGCACGCCGCGCCTCGTCAATGAATGCGCGCGACCCAACCAGCACCGACCCTACCGGCGCACATAATCCCTTGGAGAGACAGAAACTCACGCTGTCGGCGGCAGCGACTAACTCGGCCACGTCGCATCCAAGCGCTGTCGCCGCGTTAAAGATGCGCGCGCCATCAATATGCAGCGCCAGGCTGTTGGCCCGCGCGATCTCACCCACCGCATCAGTATAGGCCTTGGTGAGCACTAACCCACCCGCTGCATTTTGAGTATTCTCCAGCATGATGAGCCGTGTGCGCGGAAAATGAACATTGGAGCCGCGCACGGCTGCGCGAATGGCATCCAGCGCCAGCGTGCCATCCGGCTGAACTGGTATGGTGTGGGGCTGCACACCCGCCAGTGCCGCCATGCCACCCGCCTCATACAGGAAGGTATGCGCGCGGTCGCCCAGAATCGCCTCGTCTCCGCGTCGGCAGTGGGTCATCACTGCGATCAGGTTGCCCATCGTCCCACTGGCAACGAACAGACCGGCTTCTTTTCCCAGACGCTCCGCGCTGGCAGCCTCCAGCCGGATCACGGTAGGATCGTCGCCAAGCACATCATCGCCCACTTCGGCTGCTGCCATCGCCTGGCGCATTTCCTCTGTTGGCCAGCTCACCGTATCACTGCGCAAATCAATCCACTTCATTCAAGCACCTGCTTCCTGATACACCGAAGATTCAGGCAGTGCCCCATCAAAAATACGCCCGACGCGACAAACGCCGGGCGATCTCCAGTCATGCCGGGCGGGCCATCTGGCCCACAAACTCAGTATTTCTTCACCAGCGCCCGATACACTGTAGGCTGACGCGCTTGCAGTGTCTGGAATTCTTCACGGCATTTGCGCACTTCGTCGAGGTCTATTCGCTCAACAGCGTACCCTTCGCGCGGTTCGCCACTTTCCGGGTCTTTTTCGCTCAACGAGGCGTACACTTTGCCGCGCGGACCAACAATCATGCTTTCGCCGCCAAAGTTCAGCGTGACATCTTCACCCACGCGGTTCGATGCCGCGACAAACACCGCGTTCTCGAAAGCACGCGCCTTCACATACGTGTTCCATTCATCCATCTGGGATTTTTCCCAGTTGGCCAGCACGCACAACAGCTCCGCCCCATCGAGGGTCAGTGACCGGGCTACTTCCGGGAAGGCCAGGTCCCAACCCAGCATCAGTCCGATCGCACCGATTTCGGTATCGAACACCGGAAGCCGGAAACCCTCGCGGAAAGCCATCCGCTCTTCGCCGCGCAGATGCGTTTTGTTATAGCTCCCCAGCATCTCGCCTTCTGGCCCCACAATGATCGCAGAATTGTAGAGCACGCTCTCAACCTTCTCTTTGGTCACCATACCAAACACGATGTAGACCCCAAACTCCGCCGCGCGCTGTGCCATCAGGTTCACGGTCGGTCCAGGGATGCGCTGCGCCATTTCGGTGAAACGAACACCCAGCTCGTACCCACTGGTGACCAGCTCAGGGAAAATGATCAGGTCTACTTTCTGTTGGGAGGCAATCTTAGAGACAAAATCCGACATCTTGACGAGATTATCTTCAGATTCACCCAATACCGGTTTCATCTGAACGGTGGCAATCGTGATCTCACGCATGAGAGCTCCTAATGGTTGGGATTATCCTGCTGGCAGGGCTGCACACATCACCAGGCAAACAAGACAGCGCCTCGCAAGGCCCACAGCCGGGCCGGATCGCGCCGGCACTGTCGAAATAGGCTTGGAATCCTGAGAAACCTGCCTAATGTTGCGCCAAAAGAGGCAAATTGTCAAATGGCATTGATCGAGTCCAATATCCCCAACACCGTCGCGTTGGAGGGGATATCCTTCATCGAATTGCCCTTGTGTTGATAATGCACTTTCCCCTGCCGGGCAATGATGACCAGGGCTGGCATCCGCCCCAATTTGAGCAGCCGCACCTGCTGACCATACAGCTTCGCCACCGAGTGATCGGGATCGGCCAGCCCCACGAAGGGGATTTCGTTTTTCCGCCAATAGTTCTGGACGGCCTCCAGTTTCTCCGGGGCAACCACCACGATCTCGGCTTCACGCCGCACAAATTCCTCATAATCCTGACGCAACTGCGCCATGTGCTCGCGGCAGTGTATTCAGAAAAACCCCCGATTGAAAACCAGGACCACGTTCTTTTTGCCCCGAAAGTCCTCTAATGACACTGTGGTACCGTCCGCCGAGACCAGGCTGAATGGCGGAGCCTCCAGGGCCGTCATTTCAGGCGTTTCGTTCATGTGTTGCTCCTGCTCCGTGACGCGCGCGTCTGCCCCCTCCAACGATTCCCCTTAACGCGGCAGCTTGTCCAGCACTGCCTGTAAACCGACCGGTAGCGGCGCGCCAGCCGTTACAGGCTCTGGCCTGCCCGGTGACTCAAACGTAATTGAAGCGGCGTGCAAAAAATACCGCTTCATTTTGATACGCTGCTTGCGCCGTCCGTATACCGTATCCCCAACCACAGGGTGACCGATGAAAGCCATGTGCACACGGATCTGATGCGTGCGGCCCGTTTTGGGCACTACTTCAACCAGGGCGTGATCGGCATACGTTTCTATCACGCGAAACTCGGAGACGGCCTCTCGACCATCTCGAGTCACCATCATTCGCTTGCGGTGCGCCTCATCACGACCAATCGGTGCATCGATGACTCCCTCGCCGGTGGATGGCACACCTTCGACCAGCGCAAGATACCGCTTTTGCACCGTGCGCGCTTTGAACTGTGCTCTCAAGCTTCTGACGGCTTCTCGTGTTTTGGCAATCACGATCACGCCCGATGTATCTTTATCCAGTCGGTGAACAATGCCGGCCCGGTCGATTTCGTTGAGTTCCGCCGTCTGGGGCCAGCGCGCCAACACTGCGTTCACCAGTGTTCCCGACACATGGCCAAACGCCGGGTGAACCACCATCCCAGCCGGTTTGTTGACCACAGCAACATGATCATCCTCATACACGACCTCGATCTCGATTGCCTCGGGCTGGGGCACCGGTTCGTCTTGAGTCACCGGAAGCTCTAGCGAAATGGTCTCGCCACCCTCCAGTCGATAGGACGCTTTGACCACCTTGCCATTCACTTTCACCCGCTCTTCGCGGATCAACGCCTGAATCTGCGCCCGCGACAGGTCATCAAAACGTTGTGCCAGCGCCTTATCCAGCCGTTCCCCGCTCCACTCGTCTGCCACAAATGTGACCTGCTCGTACCCTTCACTCATCACTTCGCCTCATGCCCCTGCTTCCATTGCGCGCATCGGGCAGTCTCGCTAGAATGCTCTGCGAACTGCTGCCACGAAACCTGTGCCCCAATAAGGAGCTTCTCATGCCCCCTGGCGATCGCTTCGTCTCCGAGAATACCTTCTACGTTCGCTATGCCGAAACCGACGCGATGGGCATCGTGCACCATTCTGTTTATATTGTCTACTTTGAAGAGGCGCGCAGCCACTTTTCGCGGGTAGTCGGAGCCAGCTATGCCGATTTCGAGCGCAGCGGCTACTGGCTGACCGTAGCCGAGGTCCATGCCCGCTATATCGTCCCTACGCGTTATGGCCAGCAGATTACCGCGCGGTGCTGGATCGACGAACTCAAAAGTCGAGGCGTCACGTTTGGCTACGAACTGGTCGATGCTGCCACCGGCACCGTGTGCGTGACCGGCTATTCACGGCATGTATGCATTAATCACCAGGGACAGGTCTGTCACGTACCAACCGATTGGGCTGCCATCATGAAACAACACAGCGCGCCCGGCAGTTGAGATTCGCCCGCAGTCCCCACTATTCCGGCAGTTCACCAAAGTTGATCAGGTGGACTGACCGCTCGTCGATCCACTGCCTTACCACCGGATCGGTCAGGATGCGCAGTTCGTTCTCGCGCGGCTCGGCATAGACCTCGGTCAACCCCGCTGCATAACCGGGATGCGTGGGCAGTTCTGAAACCCCTCTTGGCAGAGCCTGAATGATTCCGTGCAGCGCCTCAAGCGTCGCCCCTGTGTCAAAAAAGTCCGGCTGCGCCGTGACCATGCGTGGCCAGGCCGGACGTGTGTGCTTCGCCAATATCGCTTGCTGAGCCGCGTCCATAGGCTCCGGAGAGCGAATGGGAAGGCCATAATCCTGTGCCAGCGTCAGCATGGCATCGAATCCCGCCAGGTGCCAGTAGCTGATATTGTGGTGGCTGTCCAGATGATCGGGCGGCTGCCCGGCCAATGCGATGAAGCGCTCGAACTGCGCGACAAATTCGGCACGCACCTCGTCCGGGTTAAAAAGCGGCGCTTTGGCGCGGAGCTGTTCAAAGGTGGACACAAACCGCCCCGTCGTCGTCACCAGTGACGGCACCTGTTCCGGAGGCAAAACCGGCGCGCCAAACGATAGGTTGAGGTGCAGCCCAATGCCCAGGTGTGGCGCATCCTCCCTGGCCATGCGGATGCTTTCGGCAGCATCGGGCATGTTGGCCATCAACGAAGTTGAAGTCACTATCCCCTGGCGATGAGCCTCCAAAATGCCCCGGCTGACCCCTGCCGAGATTCCAAAATCATCCGCGTTCACTATCAGATAAATCGACCTCCACAAAGCCTCCTCGCACGGTGATCTGCCATTTGCCTGTCACAGGTCGATCCACACCCCCATTGCTCGCACATCATACCCCGGCTGAGCAGCGACGGCAGCACGAAAGTCGGCATCGGTCAACAGGCTCAGCGCCTGCTGCACAACCGGCATACGGACATGTTCTTCCACCATCACCAGGTCATAGCGCTCGAAAGTGATCGGGACAAAATCCAGCCCCAGCGCCATCGCGGCGTTGCGAATCCCCAAACCGCAGTCCGCGCTGCCCGATGCTACCGCCGCCGCTACGGCCAGATGTGTATATTCCTCGCGCGTATATCCCTCGATATTTTCCGGGTCAATTCCACGCAAACCCAACTCATAATCCAGCAGCACGCGCGTCCCAGCGCCGCGCTGACGATTGACAAAACGGACGCGCGGCAGATCATCGAGCGAGCCAATACCCAGCGGATTCCCCCGCGCGATAATCAACCCCTGTTCACGGTGCACAAATGTCACCACGCGCACCGGCACATCGCCCAGTGTCCGCCGGATGTACGGCAGATTGTAGTCACCGGTCTCTGGGTCCAACAGGTGTGTGCCAGAGAGATGTGCTTCACCCCGTTTCTGTGCTACCAATCCACCTAAACTGCCCACATTCGCCGACACCAATCGGCTGCCGGGGAATCGTTCCGCCAATGTGCTGCCTAGCAGGTCCAGCATAGGATCATGGCTTCCCACGACAACAACCGTTTGTTCGATCTCCTGGCGTGCGCGCAGCAGTGTTACCTCGACCTCACGCCCGGCATCCACCCCTTCGCTGAATCGTGGGATGTGCAGCAGGCCGTCTGCCCGTACCAGCGAGGTAATCACCCCCGCCCCGCGCGAAAGCGGCGTTGCCAGTGTTCGCCCTCCGACCTGCCCCACCGTCACGCGCACAAAATCGTCATCACCGGTAGGCGAAACTACTTTGCGGGTCAGAGTCGCCATTATTCGCTCGCGCCGGATTGGCGGCAAACCGAGCCACTGGCGCAGCACCGGGCGGACGAACAGGTCACCGGTGAGTGCCGCAGACACCGGGTACCCCGGCACTCCGATCACCGGCACGGCCCCCACCATGCCCATGAACACCGGATGGCCAGGTCTCACGGCAACCCCATGAACCAGCAGTGTACCCACTGCGCGCAGCGCGTTTGCAGTGAAGTCGCGCGCCCCCGCTGATGACCCGGATAAAACCAACACCAGATCGTGCCCGGTTGCGGCCTCACAGATCGCCTGTCCGATAGCCTCCACGCTATCCGGCAAAGCTACCCACCGTGTGAACACGCCGCCGGTGTCGCGCACCTGAGCACCTAATACGATGCTGTTGTACTCGATCACCTCGCCAGGCTTCACATCTTCGCCCGGCGGGATCAGTTCCGCCCCGGTGGGCAGAATCGCCACACGTGGCTGGCGACGCACCACCACATCGGCATGGCCGCAGCCCGCTACCGCACCGAGATCCTGTGGACGCAGCACATGGTTGGCCGGCAGCACCAATTCGGTAGCCACCATGTCTTCGCCCATCATGCGTACATGTTGCCACGGTACCGCCGGTGCGCGAATTTCGATCCCCGCCTCGCCCACTGGCTGCGTATGCTCAACCATGATCACGGCATTGGTGTCATCAGGCAAAGGTGCCCCGGTATTCACCGGGACAGCCTGCTCCGGCACGCGCAGTCGTACCGGGCGGGTCTCCGTCGCGCCAAGTGTGGACTCTGCCCGTACCGCGTATCCATCCATTGCCGATGCATGATAGTTGGGCGAACTGACCTTCGCCCATACCGGCTGTGCGGTCACCCGGCCCAGGGCGGCATCCAGATCCACGCGCTCTTCGCCAAGAGGACCGGCACAACCCGCCGCCGCAAGCGCCGCCTGCAGCAGCGCTTGCGCCTCATCCATCGGGATATCATGCAGATAGATGTCGCG
>DAOUFU010000263.1:0-10710 GCA_034429275.1 Anaerolineae bacterium
GCTTCACTGGGGCATTCTACACGGACTCATCCCGTTGAGCCACCCAAGGGAGTTGAACCCTTAACCTAACGCTTACGAAGCGTTTGCTCTGCCGATTGAGCTAGGGTGGCGTTCATGCCGCGCATTATAGCAACCCTCCCCTACCCTGGCAAGCCCGAATTTCCCCACCCCTGCCTTCGTTCCGTGCTCTCACCCTCCAAAAAAGCCCTTGCATTTTGCCCTCTGTGCGCGTTATCATGGCTGGGTTTGCGCGGAATGCCCTTCCGCGCAGCGCTTATGAACCCACAAGGCTTTTTTAAGCTGCGTAACACAACGTGCCATTTGAGAGGATCACACTATGAGAGGGTATCGCGCCTGGCTGGTGATTATTCTCGTGATTGCCGCCGCGTCGATCTGGATGTCTCTGCCCGATAATCCCGGCATCCACATTGGCGGCTTCAATCGCGATTTGAAGGTCGTCCAAGGTCTGGATTTGCAGGGCGGTTCGCGCGTTCTGCTGCAAGCTGCCCCTGGTGCAGATTTTGACCAGAGCACGATGGATCAGGCCGTCAAAAACGTCGAGCGCCGTGTGAATGGCCTCGGCGTGTCCGAAGCCGTCGTTCAAAAGCAGGGCAGCGACCGCATCATCGTTGAACTGCCCGGCGTCAAGGAACAATCCGTCGCCTTTGAGTCCATCAAATCCACCGGTTTGCTCGAATTTGTCGATTTTTCCGCCGTCGCGTCCGGCTCTCTGGCCGAAGGCTCGTGCATCCTGACAACCGAGCAGGTCGCTTTGCGTGAATCGCGCCTCCCCGAAGGTGAACCGGCCCCCGATTACAGCACCTACACCTGCCCTGCCGATCCGCCCGATTACCCCACCGAAGACCCCGCCTTGCTCCAGAATGGTCAGCCCTACAAAACCATCATGACCGGGGCGGGTCTTTCCGACGCAGCCGCGATTACCCAGGGTCAGATCGGGACCAACTGGGCCGTGAACTTCGTCCTGCGCAGCGATGGCGATCGCACCGACGATTTCATCAAGTACGTCGCCGCCAATGCCAATCGCCCGATGGCCATTGTCCTCGATGGCCGTCTGATCTCATATCCCACCATCCAGTCGGACCTGGCTGCCAGTGCGGCAGCAGGCACCATGGATGGCGGCATCATCACCGGCAGCTTCTCGCGCGATGAAGCTCGCATCCTGGCCGCGCAGCTCAAGTATGGTGCCCTGCCCGTCCCGCTGGAGATCATTGCCTTCGATACCATCGGCCCCTCGCTCGGTAAAGTCTCCGTCGAGCGTTCGATCCGCGCGGGCATCATCGGCGTGATCACCGTGCTGGCCTTCATGCTCATCTACTACCGCGTGCCTGGCATCGCCGCGGCGCTGGCCCTGCTTCTCTTCGCCGCCATCAACTTCGCGCTCTACAAATACATCCCCGTCACCCTCAGCCTGCCCGCCATCACCGGCTTCCTGATATCCATTGGCACGGCGGTAGACGGTAATATCCTGATCTTCGAGCGCATGAAGGAAGAGCTTCGCGCCGGGCGTTCGATGGAACGCGCCATCGAAGCCGGCTTCGAACGCGCCTGGACCTCCATCCGCGACTCGAACATCTCGACGCTCATCAGCTGCTTCATCCTGTACTTCTTCGGCAGCGCCTTCGGCGCGAGTGCCGTGCAGGGGTTTGCCATCACGCTCGGTCTGGGTCTGATCATCACCCTCTTCACCGCCGTGATCGTCACCCGCACCATTCTGCATACCCTGGTGCTGCTCATCGGCAATGCACTCCGCGCCAACAAGAAGCTGCTCGGTGTATAAGGGGCTGACGAACTATGTTTAACTTCGCTCAACGCCGTTTCCTGTTCTTCGCCATCTCGCTGTCGGTCATCATTCCCGGCCTCATCGCGATGGCGATCTCTACCGCCAAATACAATTCGCCGGTCCGCCTCAGCATCGATTTCACTGGCGGCACCCTCATGGATATTTCGTTCGCTGAAGATCACAGCGAGCAGTCCGTGCGCGATGCGCTCGGCGAGTTTGGCGTCAACGACTACATTGTGCAGCGCCTCGACCCCATCTCAACCGATGCCATCGCGGGTGATAAGGGCCAGGCGGGCAGCCGCTTCTTCATCACCGTGCCTGCTGCCTCCGTCAACACAACCGACCTGTACGCCGCGCTGGAAGACCAGATCGGCCCCTTCTGGTCATCGCTCTCCACAACCGACGATCCCCAGCGCCTGGATGCGACCAACGTCATCCGCGACGAAGCCACCGGCACCGCGATCATTGACGTGTCATTTGTGGACGCCGTCGAGCCTTCCGCGGTTGAGGCTGTGGTGACCGGTCTCGGTGTGGAGAATGTCACGGTCGAACCGGCAACTCCGTTGGCCGCTCAGGCAGGCAGTCGCTGGCAGATTCGTATGGAAGACCTCGAAAGCGAAGACAGGCTCAACGAGCTGATCGCCTACCTCGAAACCAATGTCGGCGCGTTCTGGACCCTCACTCCCAGCAATCCACGCGCTGAGATCACCAGCAGCAGCGTATCGGCAACCGTGGGGCGAGAAGTCACTCGCTCGGCCATTTATGCAACCCTGGCCGTCGCCGCGATCGTCCTCGCTTTCATCGTCTTCGCCTTCCGCAAGGTCCCCAAACCCTTCCGCTACGGGGCCTGCGCCATCATCGCGATGTTCCACGACATCCTGATCACGATGGGTGTCATGTCGATACTCGGCCTACTCTTTGGCTGGGAAGCCAACGCCCTGTTCTTGACCGCCGTGCTCACCGTTGTGGGTTACTCGGTCCAGGACTCGATTGTAGTGTTCGACCGCATCCGCGAAAACACGCCCAAGTATCGCGGCGAGAGCTACGAAATGGTCGTCAACCGCAGCGTGCTGGAGACCATCCACCGCTCGCTGGCCACCCAGCTAAACGCCATCTTTGTGATGGTCGCCATCCTGCTCTTCGGTGGCGAAACCATCCGCCAGTTCATCGCCATTCTGCTGATCGGCCTGATGAGCGGGACCTATTCCTCGATCTTCAACGCCGTGCCGCTTCTGGTCTCGTGGGAACTGGGTGAAATCCCGTTCGTCAACCGCGAAGCCAAGCGCAAGCGCCGTGCCGAAAAAGAGGCTGCCGCCTCGTCCTGACCGCATCAGGGTCACAAAACGCCGGGGCGTATCGCACTCACTTTCCGCGCGATACGCCCCGTTTTTTCCCGCTCAAGGGTTCTCTGCCGCTACCGCAGCTTTTGCGCCATCTCCCAGAACGCCTGCACTCCTTCCAGGTGATCGTTCAATGTGGCGAATCCCGCCCCCATCGTGTTGATCGCCACATGAGTCGCACCTGCCGCGCGCCATCCTTCGATCACGCTCTCCCATTCCGACCGGGGTGTGCGCGCCATGTTGATCCGAAAATCGATCCCGAAGGCCGCCGGGTCACGCCGTTCCTCGGCCAGGTATTGCCGCAGTGCAGCCAGCACATCCTGCGCGCTCTCCGCCGTCAGGTGATTGGTGATCCACCCCTCGCCATGCCGCGCCATGCGCCGCAGCATCGCGTCCGCCGCCCCGCCAAACCACAGCGGTAGCGGCTGCTGCACCGGGCGCGGGTTGATCCCCACCGCGTCCAGCTTGTGATAGCGCCCCTCAAAGGTCACCAGGGGTTTTGACCACAGCGCCTTCATCACCACAATCTGCTCATCGACCCGCCGACCCCGGTCATGGAACGTATACCCGGCACCTTCCATCTCCGCCTGGTTCCACCCCACGCCGATTCCCAGGCGCAGCCGTCCTCCGCTCAGCACATCGACCTCAGCGGCCTGCTTGGCTGTAGCTGCCGTGTTGCGCTGCGGCAGGATCACAATCCCCGTCACCAGCTCCAACCTGCTGGTGAACCCGGCTAAAAAGCCAAACAGCACGAACGGCTCATGAAACAGCGTCTCATACGTGTACACAAAGCTCCGGTCCGGGTATCGCGCCGGGTCTGCACCCAACAGGTGCTCATACGCCAGCAGGTAATCGAACCCCATCGTCTCGACCGCCTGCACATAGGCTTTGATGGCCGCCGGGTCGGTTCCACTCTCCAGTTGAGGAAACACTACGCCAATCTTCATCACTCACACTCCCTCCCAGTTCACACTCGTCGTCCAAACTGCCGCGCCAGGTCTTCGCCGCTCATGTGGATTAGTGTCGGCCCGCCATCGAGATCGACTCGCGGCTGCGTGCAGCGTTCCAGTTCCTGCACCATGCCCTGCATCGCATCCAGCGTCAGGATTTGCCCGGCTTTGGCCGCGCCCATTCGCGCAATCTGCCGGAGAATCGCCTCAATCATGTCCCCTTCAGAATCGCTCGCCCCCGCAGCAGCGATAGCGGCCAGCACTTCGCCGGGGTCTTCATAGACCAGCGGAGCAGGCATGGCCCTCACCCTGAAGGTGGCGTTGCCGAACAGTTCCACATCGAATCCCAGCGTGCCCAGCACAGGCAGCATCCCCTCAAGTTCACCGGCCAGCGCCGGTGGCAGGTCAACCGCCGTCGCCTGGATTTGCACTTGTTCGATAGCGTCTCCCGCCGCCACCCGCCGCGCCAGCGTTTCGTACAATACCCGCGTGTGTGCCGCGTGCTGATCGATCAGGTACAGCCCTGCCGGTCCCTCAGCCACGATATACGCCGCCCCCACCTGGCCGATAACCCGCATGATCGGCAGCGTGCGGGGGCGAAGCGGCGTGCCTGGCCCCGCCGGGATCGCAGTCTCAGCCGGTTTGTACGCGGCTCCCAGTCCCGTATACCGCCCAGGGTCGCCGATCTCCAACCCCATATCAAGCTGCTCATCGCGTGAGCCGGAGTCATCGTGCGTTTTGCTTCCCGGCCAGCGAACCTGTTCTTCCCCCGGCACTGGGGTGTATGCGCGCGCTGCGCCGCGCACGCCCCACTCCCCACCAGCACTCCCGCTCCCCAGGCTGCTGCCTGCCTCGACTCCGCTCAGCGCCAGTCGGACCGCGCGCTGCACCGCTGCGAATACGGCATCCGGCACGCGGAATCGTACTTCCGCCTTGGTCGGATGCACATTGACGTCCACATCCTCTGGTGGCAGCGTGATCAGCAGGACGGCAGCCGGGTGTCTGCCGGGCGGAAGAAGATCGCGGTACGCCTGCATCACCGCATACGTCAACGTCTGATCGACAATCGACCTCCCGTTCACGAACAAGATGATCTGATCCCGCCGCGTGCGGCTCAGCTCCGGCAGCGAGGTGAAACCATAGACCTCCACCGGCGGCACATCAGGACGCGGCGGCGGCTGTGGGCTAACCTCCACCATTGCCTTGAAATCGTCCAATCCGAAGGCCTCGACTAATACATCGGCCAGGTCGCCGCTCCCTGTTGTACGAAGCTGCTCCCGCCCTTCCTGTACCAGCCGGAAGCGCACCTGCGGATATGCCATCGCGTACCGCGTGACAATCTGCGAGATATGCCGCCGTTCGGTGCTCTCAGCCTTGAGGAATTTCAGCCGGGCAGGCGTGTTGAAAAACAGGTGCTCCACTGCAACCACCGTGCCCACCGGCGCGCCCACCGGCTGAACGCTGCGCACCTCGCCCCCCTCGACCAGCACACTCACCCCGCTGGCCTCGTCGCCGTGCCGGGTGATCATCGTCGTGCGGCTCACAGCGGCGATGCTCGCCAGGGCCTCACCGCGAAACCCAAGCGTCTGAATCCGGTCCAGGTCATCGACCGTCTGCAGCTTACTGGTCGAATGCCGTGCAAATGCCAGCCGTGCCTCCGCCGACGGGATGCCCACGCCGTCATCGCTCACTCGCACCAGCCGCCGCCCGCCATTTTCGATCTCAACCGTAATAGTCCCTGCCCCGGCGTCCAACGCGTTCTCGATCAATTCCTTGACGACCGAGGCAGGTCGCTCCACCACCTCGCCCGCCGCGATTTGTGCCGCGACTACGTCCGGCAGCACACGAATCGGCATATCGCACCATCTCCGGTGATAAAAAACCCCGGCAGCGCCGGGGATCGCCCCATTCTCGTTCTCGTGATCGCGCTCGTGACGTAGTGCCCGCCGGCTCATACCTCACGAACGATCGGTCTCAATATCCTGCTAATCGTGAGCCACAGCCTCGCCCGCTACCATATTCGACCCCTCCATCGGGATCGAAAGGAAAAATGTGCTGCCCTGCCCTGGCGCACTTACAACCCACGCATCTCCACCGTGACGCTGCGCCACGTTCTTAACAATGAACAGTCCCAGTCCGCTGCCCTTGATGCGTACCCATTCCTGGCGCTGAACTCGCACGTGCCTCTGGAACAGTTTTCGTTGGTCCGCCTCACTGATGCCCAGGCCATTGTCCTTGACCTGGAACACCAGATCATTCCGCTGGCGATCCACCGCCAGCGAAACCTCGACCGTTCCGCCTTCCGGGGTGTACTTGATCGCGTTTTCCACCAGGTTGGTGAAGGCACTGGAAATCATCCCCCGGTCCAGGTTCATCACCGGTACGCTGGGGTCGATGCTATAGGTCATGCGCAGTCGGTTTCGCGCCGCCGGTTCAGCCAGCGCTGCCATAACCTTTTCGACCAGTTCCACCATATCGCACTGCTCGCGCGAAAGCGTGTACCGCCCCGTCACAGGGTCAATTCGCGCCGCCTCGATCACTTTTTCCACCATGTCCGACATCTGCCCCACGCCGCTGGTGATCTTTTCCACGAAGCCGGCCTGCTTTTCGTTCAGGGGACCAACCATGCCCAGCATGTCCAGGTACCCCTTCATAAACGTCAGTGGTGAACGCAAATCATGCGATACCCGGCTGACAAATTCCGACATGTTGTCGTTCAGCCGTTTGAGCGCCGTTATATCGCGCAGCACGATCACCCACCCCACAGCGGCACCACCTTCGCCCGGCAAAGGTGTAATGGTCGGCTCATACGTCCGCCCATTCTCCGCGCTGATCTCCATCTTGCGCCCACGCGCCTGTTCAGCCGGTTCAGACTCACCCTTCCCGGCGAAGAGTTCCGCCAACCCGTCAATGATGCTCAGCGGCTGGCCCGATATATCTCCATACGCTGCCTCGAACGCCTCCCGCGCCGCAGGGTTGATCATCCGGACAACGAGATCACTGTCTACCACCAGCACCGGGTCAGATACACCAGCCATGACGGCAGGCAGCAGTTCGCCCTGTCTGCGTGCTTGCACAGCAGCCTCAACGCGAGCCGCGGCGATTTCGGCCTGCACAGCGGCCACCTGGAGGAACCCCCATTCGGCCTCGTCCAATGGCCGTGCTTCGCCGAATGCCGCCCACACCAATCCCAACGGCTGCCCATCCGCCCGCTTGAGCTGCACCGCGCACAGGCTCCCCACCGATTCCGGCACCAAACCGGCGAGGTCAGCTAGAGGGGCAGGATCGTGTCCGCGCACCCATTCAACCGCCCCGCTGTCCTCTTGCGTTTCCAAAGCGTTGAGCAGTGCTGCGTCCACGTCGGCCAGTACTTCGCTCGCCTTGCTGGAAAAAACACGCCGGATACCCTCCACGTGGACCAGCAGCCGCACGATGTCTGTCCCCAGTGCATGGGCGATCCCGCTCACCACGTGGTCCAGCGCATCCTCACTCTGGTATGCAGCGACCCCATGACCGATATCGAGCAGCCAGCGCTGCATATCACGTACCCGTTCCAACTGTGCCTGAAGGTTTTCGGCTTGCATCGCAACTGCCCATCCTGCTCATAGCACACATTTGCCCCAACAAAGGCAGCCGAATTATAGCACTGGCAGGAATCACGGGCAATTCGCCCTCAACGGCCCCTCTACGCGTGTCCCGTTTTTATCACTTTTTACGCCCCGTACCGACTCCTATTAATCTTTTTATAAACTTTTATGGGATCGCAACATTTCTCTGCCTTCGCAATGCTTGCACCACCCTTCCAACCATGCTAAACTCGGCATCGTATAATCTAACTGTGAGCGCCGCATTTCTGCAGAATGGTGATGGGTCATGGCCGAAAAAATCCTGATCGTGGATGACGATGTCGATAGCTTGAAGCTTATCGGGCTGATGCTTCAGCGTCAGGGATACGATATTGTAGTCGCCAACAATGGCCAGCAAGCCCTGGCGAAAGCCGCCGCTGAAGCGCCGGATCTTGTCATCCTCGATGTGATGATGCCGGATATGGATGGCTTTGAGGTATGCCGCCGTCTGCGCCACGATCCCAACACCCAGGCCATTCCCATCATCATGTTCACCGCCAAGATCATGGTGGATGACAAAGTCGCCGGGTTCGAGGCCGGGGCCGACGACTACCTGACCAAGCCCACCCACCCCGCCGAACTGGCTTCGCGCGTCAAAGCGGTGATCGCCCGCAGCGCTGCCCAGCGCCGTCCCGAAAGTGACCAGGCCGTTGCCATTGGTTTCCTGGGGACCAAGGGTGGCATTGGCACCAGTACCCTCGCGGTCAATGTGGCCGCTTCGCTCGCCCAAAATGAACCAACCATCCTGGCCGACTATCGCCTCGGCCAGGGCACGATCGGTCTCTCACTGGGCTTTGGCCGGTCCACCGGCATGGCGAACCTGCTCTCGCGCCCCACCGGTGAAATCAATCCGCGCGCCGTCGAAAACGAACTGGTCACTCATACCAGCGGCCTGCGTCTGCTGTTGTCGTCCGCGCGCCCCAGAGAAGCTCTGCAGAATGTCTCGCCAGATAACGCTCAGATGATCGTACGCCACCTGCGCTCACTGAGCCGGGTGGTCCTGCTCGATCTGGGTGCGGGCCTCAACCGGCTCACTGCCCGGCTTTTGGGGACTCTCGACCAGGTCGTGGTCACCGTCGAGCCAAACCGCGTTGCCCTGGCGATGGCCCGCGATCTGTTGGCTGAATTGGCCCAGGATGGAGTCAGTGGGTCTCGCGTCAGCATCGTGCTGATCAACCGCGCCCAATCCAGCCTCCAGATCCCCTGGCAGGAAGCCGAGCAGATTCTCAACCACGAGATGGCTGCTATCATCTCCCCTGCCCCGGAACTAGCCTTCCAGGCTGCCGAAGCAGGCTTCCCGATTATCCTGTTCCAGTCCAACTCGATCGTTGCCAACCAGTTCACCAAGCTGGCCGAGGAACTCGTCTCGCACGTGCGCATCCGTGCGGGCGGTCAGCCGTCATAGCGGCCAGAGCCGCTGGCATCACCGTTTTGCCCCTTCCGGCTCCGGCTCGTTTTTTGCACCGGAGCCGCATTTGTTCATGGTCGTCTCGTTGTGAGGTATAGTTGGGTCATGCAACCCTCAGCGCTTGATTCAACACTCGATCTGCTCCGCCAGGCGCGCTCCGTTGTAGCATTGACCGGTGCGGGAATCAGCACGCCTTCCGGCATTCCCGATTTCCGCAGCCCTCAATCGGGCCTGTGGCAGCACACCAACCCCGCCGAAGTCGCCAGCATCGCCGCCTTCCGGCGCAATCCCGCCCGCTTCTATGCCTGGCTCCGCCCCTTGGTCCACAGCATCCTCGCTGCCCAGCCCAACCCGGCCCACCGTGCTCTCGCGCAGATGGAATCCCTCGGCAAGCTCGATGCCATCATCACGCAGAACATCGATATGCTGCACTCCAGGGCCGGCTCGGATGTGGTCCACGAAGTACATGGCAGCCTGCGCGAAGCGACCTGCATCCACTGTTTTGCCACCTATCCTGCCCAGGTGGTGATCGATGCCCTGCTCGATTCCGGCCAGCCCTTTCCGCGCTGCCCCGCTTGCGGCCACCCTCTCAAACCCAATGTCATTCTGTTTGGCGAGCAGCTTCCTGCCCAGGTGCTGCTGGCTGCCCGTCATCTGGCCGCCCATTGCGACGTGATGCTCGTCGTCGGCTCATCGCTCGAAGTCTATCCGTCCGCCGACCTCCCTGTGATCGCTCACCGCAGCGGAGCCGCGCTCATCTTGGTCAATCTCACTCCCACCCCGCTAGACTCGATCGCCCAGGTGGTGGTCCACGCCGACGCCGCCCAATTCCTGCCGCAGGTGGCAGCGGCGCTTGCCCACACGGGCTAGCCAACTCGGAGAGTGATGACAGCTATGAACGTTCCATCTTCAGCCCCGCCTTCCAATCACGACTTCAGCGCCGAGAGTCATCAGCGCCTGCTGGCCCGCTACGACCGTTTGCTCGAGGTCAGCCGCCAGCTCAATTCCACGTTGGACCTCGGCGAATTGCTCACACGCATCGTGATCGCCTGCACCGAGCTGATCGACACCGAAGAAGCATCGATCCTGCTGGTCGATCCCGCCACCGGCGAACTGCGATTCGAGGCCGCGTCCAACATGACAGCAGGCGCAATGGCGGCCATTCCCGTCCCGCTCGAAGGCAGTCTCGGCGGCTGGGTCGTTACGCACGGTGAACCGGTCCTCGTCGAGAATGCGCGCAGTGATGCCCGCTGGTTCTCCAACGTAGACAAAACCCTTCAGTTCGAGACCCGCAACCTGCTCGCCGTGCCCATGAAAGCCCACAACGAGGTGATCGGCGTGGTCGAAGGGGTCAATAAGCGCAACGACCAGCCCTGGACTCAGGATGATGTCTCCACCCTGTCCGCCCTGGCCAGCCAGGCCGCCATCGCCATCCAGAACGCGCGCCTGTTCCCGCAGAGCGACTTCATCGCCGAAATGGGCCACGAACTGCGCACCCCGCTCGCGGCCATCAAGGCCAGCACCGCCCTGCTGCTCCGCCCCACCCTGCCCATCGCCCAGCGTGAGGAAATTGTGCGCACCATGC
>DAOUFU010000264.1:0-23012 GCA_034429275.1 Anaerolineae bacterium
TACCCGTGCGTGGTCATGCCCATCGTCACGCAACACTACATGATGCTTCAGCGTAACCTGCTGTATACGGCAGTCACGCGGGCAAAGAAGCTGGTCGTCCTGGTCGGTACGCGCAAAGCCATCGCCATCGCAGTGAGAAACGACAGGGTGGCACAGCGTTGGTCCGCGCTTGATTGGCGCATTCGCGGTTTGCTCTAGCCAGGGTTTTTCTCCGGCAGCTAAGCTGACTTGTCGGGATGTGGGTTGAGCCTGCCCGCCTGCCCCGGTGTGAGCATAGGCGGCAGCGCGTCCGCGCCCGCTGCGAATGCCTCGGCGATCCCGGCCCGCACCTCTTCCCAGAACGCGCGAGCCGCCGCCAGTTTGTCCTCGCGGAAGCGAGCCAGCCATTCGTCGAGCGCCGGGTTTTTCAGGCCATCGCGTTCCCACTGTTCCAGATATCCCAGCATCAGGTCGGCAATGCGGGCGCTTTCCCAGGGGACTGCCTTCGGGCCTTCGTGGTCATAGATGGCCTTGGCCAGCTTGAACTGGTGCGCCTTGTAATCGACGTTGAGGCCGTAATGCGCCTGAAGAATTTCGTCGGTGACGGCTTCGGACCACATCCGGTGAAACCGACAGATACCCGTGTTGTCGCTGAACAGCTCGTACACCCAGCGTTCGACATTCTTCCGCCCCAGCTCGCGCGGCGGCATGAAGTCCACCCCATAGTAACAGTAGTACTTCCCCATGAGCGGCATGGGGCTAAACATCCCTGGCACCCAATACTGGTTAGGCACCATACAGCCCACGTCACCATTGGCGAGGTACACCGCGCGATCCATGCTCTCAATCCCCAGCTTGCGATCCAGCTCTTGCGCTGCCGGGCGAATGCTCTGCCGGAACAGTGATGCCTTGGAGTTGAACAACACCGCGTTGATGATCGCCAGCGCATAATCAGCATTGCGACGGCTGTCTTCCACCAGGTCGAATGCTTCTGGATCGGAGGTGAAAGCAAAGTTCATGCGGTCCGCCGGGGGAAACCCATACTCTTCCGGGTCGATCAGTCCATCGGCTACCAGTTCCATGATCCACGCCAGTGTGCCCCCAAGCTGAATGGCGTCGAAGCCCATCGCATCCGCGAAGTGATTCAGTCGCTCGGCGGCGCGCTGATCGAAGACTCCCACCTGCGGCCCCAGTGCGTGATAGGGTTCATAGTCTTTTTTGTACTTCTCGTGGTACTTCTTGCAAACCACCGGGCATGGCTCTCCGCAGTGCCGGAACTTTTTGGGCTTGATCGTTTCCTCGTTGAACTGCTGCAGATAGTGATCGAGCACAAAATGCTCATGCTGC
This sequence comes from Anaerolineae bacterium, assembly GCA_034429275.1. Lineage (GTDB taxonomy): Bacteria > Chloroflexota > Anaerolineae > Aggregatilineales > Aggregatilineaceae > DAOUFU01. The sequence goes on from DAOUFU010000264.1 coordinate 1,327, forward strand.
GCCAACCGCTCACTCTCGCTGGCATAGACGCTCCGGTAATTGAAGCTCATGATGCGCTCGTGCAGAGTGCGCATATTGACGCCGAAAGTGCCGCCCGTCTCGAAATCCGGCACATAGCGGTATTTGGTCGTCACGGCCAGGTCCGCCTGGATGGTTTTTTGCCCGAAATGTTCGAGGAAGTAGGAATCGATCTCTTTTGAGTCGCGCAGGTCGGGGTCTTCCCACTCGCCACCGAAAACACACCCTACAATGTTGTGATAGCGCAGCAGACGACTGCCCAACCCACCGCGCCCTGCCCATTCTTCGACCGGGGCAAAGCCATCTTTGGTCACCGGGCTGGAGCCGATCGCCCCTTCATTGGTATACATCGCCGCCGGGCCAACGCAGAACACCCTCACCTTGTTGACCGGATACTCGTCCGCATAACGATCAAACAGCGCCTGTTGAAGGGCGTAGAACCCGATCAACCGCTCGCCATTCGGGTCCGCATAACCGATCCACAGCGGCTCCGGGTTGATCGGCTCCAGCCGCACGTGAATCTCACCCGCCTTGTGATTCAGCAGCAGCACACTCGGCTCCGGTGCCCTACCGCGCAGCGCAACATAGTTGACGCCCAGGCCATGAAAAGTATAGGCCGCGCCCCCCATGCTCGAAACGTAGAAGCTCTCCCACTGTGGACTCCATGCGCAGAACACCAGACGTCGTGAGCCGGGGATGCTGCTGCCGGCCAGCAATCCTTCGCCAAAGGTGAAGCTGTCCGGGAACAACTTGTAGCGTTTCCACCCAAAATCCACCGGGCCGAGGATTTCGGACTCGTCGGTAGGCCGAAGATTCCAGTTCTGGTTGTAGAGGTGAACGGTCAGTTCGCGCTGCAAGACGGGATAGATCATGGCGACCTCGTGGGCAAGCAAAATTACCGGTCGAGTCAGGTGCCGCCGAAATTACCAAGTCCCTGGTATTTCGGCAAGCAACATCATCACCTTTTTAGCGGTACAATACGCACTCATGGTCCGATCTTTCGACCCCGGTGGAGCGCCCCCTATGACCCTTATTGAGCATGTTTACGCGGCACAAAACGAACTGGGTGAAGGTCCCCTCTGGCACCCGGAGGAACAAGCGCTGTATTGGGTAGACCTGCTGCGCGGGCAGGTGTACCGGCTTGACCCACTCACCCGCGAGGTGCAGCAGTGGGCCGTTGGGGAAATGGTAGGATGCCTGGGTTTGCGTCGGGACGGTGGCCTCGTCATGGCGAACCGCAGCAGCATCGCCACCTGGGCACCGGGCGGCACGCGCAGCGTGATCGCCACGCTTGATCCATCGCAGGTGGGCGATCGCTTCAATGATGGCGCGGTTGATCCGCAGGGGCGCTTTTGGGTCGGCTCGATGTCCGCTCAGGGGCAGGGCGTGCTGATCCGCGTTGATGCGAATCACAGCGTGCACACGCTCAAAACCGGCGTGAGTATCGGCAATGGAATCGGCTGGAGTCCCGATCGCCACACCATGTATTTCACCGATTCGACGCGCTATGCGATCTACGCCTACGACTTTGATCCTGTCACCGGCAGCATGAGTCACGAGCGGGTCTTCGTCGATGTTAGCCCCGACCGGGCAGGCGTGCCCGACGGCCTGACAGTTGACCGCGACGGCTGCATCTGGAGCGCACGCTGGGATGGGTGGAAAGTCGTGCAATATGACCCGCAAGGGAAAGTGATGCAAGAGATCAGGCTGCCCGTGCAGCGCCCGACTAGCTGCATGTTTGGCGGCCCTAATCTAGATGTGCTCTATGTGACCTCAGCCCGCCTGGACCTGAGCGCAAGCGATCTCGCTTCGCAGCCGCAGGCGGGCGATCTGTTCCGGCTGCATGTGGATGCTGTCGGGCTGCCGGAACCGTTTTTCGCCGGTTGAACCGGCAGTCAGGTAGTTCAACCCAGGTTATACGCGCGCTTGGCCAGACCATATGCCAGGTCAACGATCATGGCCTCGGCATCTTCCCGGTCGATGATGTGGCGCAGGGTCAGCCCGGCCAGCCAGTTGGCCGCCGCCCGCCGCCAGACATCATGTCGCGCCGGAATCGAGGGGAAGGCGCGCGTATCGTCGTTGAACCCCACCGTATTGTAAACCCCAGCCGTCTCCATCACCTGGTCGAAGTAGCGCGCCATGCCGTTCAGGCTGTCGTGGAACCACCAGGGCGGCCCCAGCTTAACTGCCGGGTAGTGCCCGGCCAATGGGGCCAGCTCACGAGCGTAGGTCGTTTCATCGAGCGTGAACAGGATCAGGCGAAGGGCCGGGTGCGTGCCATAACGGTTGAGCAGCGGCTGAAGCTGTCGCGCAAATTCGGTAGCCAGGGGAATATCCGCGCCCTTGTCTAGCCCAAAACGCTCGAAGACTTCCCGGTTATGGTTGCGCAGCGATCCCACGTGGAGCTGCATCACCAACCCGTCGTCAATGCTCATGCGGGCCATTTCCATCAGCATGTGCCCGGTGAACAGCCGCGCGTCCTCGTCCGATGCCTCGCCGCGCAGCGCGCGTGCGAAGATGGCTTCGGCCTGCTGCGCGCTCAACTCGCCTGTATAAGCGATCAGCGAAGCATGATCGGTTGCCCGTGCCCCCATGGATTTGAAGAAGGCGCGCCGGTCTTCCAACGCCCGGATCAACGCCGCGTAACTGTCTACCGCGATGCCGGATACCGCGCTGAGCGCGTCGATGGCTGCGCGCCAGCCAGGGGCATCCAGGTTCACCACAGCATCCGGGCGGAAAGTGGGCAAAACTACCCCTTGCCAGCCGCTGTCGCGCATCGCCTGGTGATGTTCCAGCGTATCCGTTGCTGCATCGGTGGTGCACAGCACCTCGATGTTGAAGCGCTCGAACATCGCGCGCGGGCGAAATTCCGGCGAGGCCAGTTGCGCCGCGATCTGGTCATAAATGGCCTGGGCCGTCTCTCCGGTCAGTTTCTCTTGTACGCCAAAGACGTTGACCAGTTCGTCTGTCAGCCAGATACCTGTCGGCGTGCCGCGAAACAGGTAAAAATGATCGGCAAAGATTTGCCAGATACGGCGGTGATCGGTTTCCACCGGCCCCCCATCGCGCCGGGGAACACCCAGCGATTCCAGCGCGATACCTTGCGAATACAACATGCGGAAGACATAGTGATCGGGAATGATCAACAAGTCCACCGGCGAGCCAAAGGTATACGCCGGGTCAGCGAACAGGCGCGGGTCCACATGCCCGTGTGGGCAAATGAGAGGCAGATCGGCCACTGCCGCATAGAGTTCGCGGGCCAGGGCGATCTGCTCTGCACCGGGGCCAAAATAGCGATCGGGGTGGCGAGAACCGGTAAACGAGGGCATCGGTTACACTCCTCGAAAAATAAGCCACTGTTTGTAAACGATTTCATCCTATTATGCCCCAGCCCACCTCCGCGCGCCACTCAAACCCAGGTTCTCACTCTGTGGGTAACCCCAAAAACACTGACTTGCTCACATCTGTCTGATATTTCCATGACGACGCGGGCAAAGTGTGCCGTCATGGTGTACAATGAGCGTACACTATTAGCCTAATAGAACAGGATACGCCGATGTCTTTGCGAACCTACCTCAAGCTCCTTAGCCTGCTGCTCGCACTCACAGCCCTGGGCGCGGTTGCCCTGGTTCCATCCACTTATGCTCAGGACCTGTGGGGAAGCCGCGCTGCCCGCAGCGAAGCGGTGATGACCCGCCTGTCAGATGGTACCTCGATTGCTGAGTACCCGGATCGAACCGTTGAGATTCGTTTCGCGAACATGCTGCGCATGACCATCACCCCGGATGACCAGGTGATCGTCGCCGGTACGGACAGCGCCATCACCCAGACGCGCCTGACCCTCCAACGCGGCGAGATGTCGGATGGCACGGTGATCAGTCCGATGGCAAATGGGACGATGCGCATCGACCTCACCGATGGATCGTTCATCGTGGTCTGGCCGGACAATTCGGTGGATGTGGGCCGCAGCCGCGCCCCTGATCCGGCCCAGTCGGCGTTGCAGCAAACTGTGTTGTGTACCTTCATCCCCTACCGTACCGTGAACCTGCGCTCCGGCCCCGGCACAGAATATGAGCTTGTCGCCCAGGCTCCAGGCGAAGAAGAGTTGAGCGTCATCGGTCAGGGCACCAGCACCGATCGCTACGTCTGGTGGAAGGTGCTGTGGACCGGGGCGACCGGTGATGTCTACGTGCGCTCCGATCTGGGGGAATCGGATTGTGACCCTGTGTGTGGGAACGATGTCTGCGAATATGGCGAGACATCCTCTAGCTGCGCTGCGGACTGCGCTTCCGGCACCGGCGGTGGCGGAGTCTCGACCACCACGGCCAGCACCGGCGCAACCACCAATCTGGTCAGCACCGGCGAGGGTTGCTATGTCAACGACTGCACCGAGTGCTATGAATCGGTCTCGTGCTATCCGACCTGCAATGACTGCACCTGCTCAAAGAACGCCTATGGCTGTGTGACCTGCTACTGCACCGAACCGGGCGGCACAGGCTCGACCACCACCGGCACGGCGACCGGCACCGGCTGCGACTTCGCCTCGTGCGATGACTGTATCGCGGCTTTCCCGTGCTGGCCGGGTCCGTGCACTGTCACCCAGTGCTCGCTCAACGAGTTTGGCTGCCCGACCTGCACCACCGCGCCCTAACCCTTTCCACTAACATCCAGGGGCGTATGCTCAATCCCATACGCCCCTGGCATCCCCTCACGTTTTCAGGTTGTTTTTCCGCTAGGGCATGAACCCCGCCATGCCGGGACAATGCGTGCTGACCGCCTGGCTCAGCGTCAGGTTATCCCATCGCCCATACGCCATCGCCGGGTCGCCATCCCTGTCGCGGCAGAAGTTGCCGCCCACCTGGGCGACATAGAGCGCGAGGGCAACACTCAGGCGTGGAGCAGCAAAAGACGTGCCCGACATCGTGCCCATCTCGTTGGTAAATTCGCCGGGCATCATCACTTCCCCATAGTTCGAAATGCGTTTCTGCTGGCCCGGCTGCGTCACGTCAGAGGCTAGCAGCGGCGTATCCTTCTTTTTATCCCAGGAACTGGGCGCGATATATCCGGTGCCACTACTCGCGCTCACACTGATCACCTGCCCCCATGCCCCCGGCCAGAACGGGAAATCTAACCCAAAGTTGCCTGCCGCAGCCACCGGAATCGCCTGTGCCCCCAGGCTGACCAGGGCTTCCTGGATCGGGTCCAGATCGGTGGCACGCTGTGCCTTTTGCGACATCACCGGAAAGGCCGTGCCGTTATAGAAGAGCACAGCATTATGGAACAGGTTGCGATAGTCGTTATGTTTTTTGGCCTTGCGCGCATCAAGCATCTGAGTCTCAAAGCTGGCAATCGCCTGGATATACTCGCAAGGAATGATCCCAAAACTCATGTTGATCACGTAAAAATCGGAGGGATTATCATTCACGGCGTCCAGAATGCGGTCGGCCACAACGTCAGTCGATACTCCCTGGATTTCAACCGGGACCAGGTCGATTGTGTTGAGCGCGTTCTTGGCTTGCAGCAAGCTCTCGAACTCCGCCATCACCAGGTCTCCGTGCGACATCTCGATCGGGTCATCGGTGAACCCCCGCACCGCAAACGCCTGTCCTTCCAGGCTGACGGCACAGCTTTGATCGGGCTGGAAGTTGGCGGAATTCACCGACGCCAGATCGATCGCACCAAAATCGTCCACCACCAGGATAGTCACCTTGAACGGTGTCTGCGCCTTGACAGCCCCCATGCTGAAGAGGGTAGACAGCACCAACATCGCCGCCACCCCACCAACTATCATTCGGGCAAACCGTGAGCGCGTTCGGTTATAAGGCATCATTTCTCTCTCCTTGCGCGTGTCGTGCACGCTATTATCCGGCAGGGATAGGATAGTCGGCTGTTCGCATATAGTTCTCAACTTCGGCAATCTTGGCCTGCATACCACTTTCGCGGAACAGCGCCAGGGCGCGCTGAAAACACGTTTTCGCTGGCTCGTGCTCCGCCAGCCTGTGATGATCTTCGCCCATCGACTGCAAGGCATACGCCATCCAGATCCGGTTACCCCCCGTCTCGGCCAGGCTCAACGCGCGGCGGTGATGCACCAGTGCCCCGGCGAAGTCGCCCAGGTGATAATCGACCGAGCCAAGATTCAGCAGCGCGAAAAAGGTTGTTTCGGGATCATTGAGGTATTCGGCCAGGGCCACTTCTTCGGCGAAATACCCGCGCGCGGCAGCATAGTCGCCCCTGGCCTGAGCATAGTAGCCCTGGTGTTCCAGCACATAACCCACCAGGAACATGTCTTCGAGTTCGCTCGCAATCTGGTACGCACGCTCGAAATTGGCCGCCGCGCCCGGATCATCCTGATCGGCCAGCACCTTGCTCACATTGCACAGCAGCAGCGTCTCCAGGTGGCGCAGCCCTAACGACTCGGCCAGGGCCAGCGCCCCCTGATAGCACCGCAGCGCGTGATCGAGTTGGCCGCGGTCGTAATAGGTATTGCCCCGCTTGCCCAGCAAAAAAAGGCGCGCCTCGTCCTGGTCCGGGCCGGAAGCCTCAGCCGCAGCGATCGCTGCGTCGAGCAGGTCCACGAAACGGAGCGAGTGCCCGCGAGTGGACAGATACGGGCCGCACAGCGCGCGCATGATCGCAATTAGCGCCGCTTGTGTTGTCGGTGAATCGCCCCGCCGGGCAAAATCCGCCGCGCCGAGGATGTTACCCAACTCGGCTTCCAGCGCCCTGAGATCGGCCTCATGCTCGGCAGCATACGCCTGGCAGGTCGTGATCACAGCTTCCGGGGCGCACATCGGCTGGCGCTGGCCCACCTGCCGTGCGAAACTGTAGGCCAGGTCGTGAATGCGGTAATAGGCCAGGCTGTTTTCCGACTCGGGCACTCGTTCGGCCAGTCCGCGCCGCTGCAGTGTGGTGAGCGCTTCGTCCACCGCAGCCAGCGGGCGATTCATGCAGCGCGACAGCAAACCGGGCGTCGCGCTGGGGACAAACATCCCGCCCAGGGCCAGGAAAGCCTGGCGCGCCGACTCATCCAGCGCATAGACACTGGCCGTCAGCAGTTCGGTGATGCTGGTGCGCCCCTCTTCCGCGAAGTCTTCCGGCATTGCGATCTCGTGCGGTGCCGCAGCGATGCGCGCCATCAAATCAGCGGGCGTGATGCGGTCCACCTTGATCGTTTTGCCTGCCACTTCCAATGCAAACGCGTGATAGCCCAACTGGTGGCAGATTTCGCGCGCACCGGCATCTGTCTCGGCGTATGCCTGCCCGGCATAGTGACCGAGCAGCCGCAGTGCATCCACCGGATCGAGCCGCCCCACCTCCAGGATATGATCGACCGCGTACCGCTGGCGTGCGGTGATCAGCACGGGGATTTTCCGGGGAATGCCTCGTAAGACCTGGTTGAGGGCGGCCCCATTCCACACATCATCCAGCACAATCAGCGATACCGCGCCTTCGGTGAGCACCTGACGGATGGCGCGCGCGCGGTCATTGCCGGGCGCGTTGGCGATCGCTTGCTGGGCATCAAACGGGCGGGCCAGGGCTTCAAACAGCGAATCGGCTTCGTCACTGCCCACGCGCAGCCACAACACCTTACCCCGATTGTCATCCGCCCACGCGCCCGCCACCGCCGCCGCCAGCGCCGATTTCCCCATGCCGCCGAATCCTTGCAGCAGGACACGTTCGCCTTCGTCAAGCAGCGCGCGCACGTCACGCAGCAGGACATCGCGCCCGATCAGGCGTTTGGGCAGGCGATGCCCCAGGTCGTCGCTGAACTCGACCAACAGCGCGCTGTGATCGCCTGGATGCCGCATCAAGCGGTCTTGCAGCCAGACTTCAATCGACTTCTGAACCTGCTCGCGCAAATCGTCCAGGGTGGTGAACCATTTGGGCGTGATCCCGCTCACCACGTCGCTCTGGGTGTCCAAAAAAGCGGTGAGCGCTGCTTCGCGCTGGTCTGCATCCACATTTTTCACGTAAATGTGGCGGTCTATCCCCCATTCCGTCGCGCGCTGGAATTCATCTACCGTCCATTCGCCATACTGCTTCCAGAACAGGCCAATATACAGGGCGGAATGTTTGAGTGCGTTCAGGTACACCTCGCGGATCGAAGCATCCGCTGCCGGGGCGTCGCTCTCGAACACCCAGGCTCGCAGCCGCACCAGGTCATTCCCCAGCCGAGGCAGTAAGTCGTGCAGCAGCTGGCGCTCAGGGGCCAGTTCTTGCATCTTGGAGCTGATAAACACGTGGAGTTCGTTCGGCATAGGCGGCACTCGTGGATCGACCAAGAGAAGGCAAGCCGCTGACCGTGTTTATGCATAACATGATCGGCGGCTTACAGAATCCATTATAGCAGTCTTCGCCACGCGGTGCCGGGTTTACTGTGGTACCGAGAGGTTATGCCCGGCGATAGTAGTGAGCAAGCAGGCGATCCATTACCCGGTTGGTGCGTGCACCGGACTCGCCGGTACTGGAACAGTGGCCCAGACCTAACAACGCATCCACCACCTGTTGGATGAGCGGCTGCTGGACATGCTGCGGGTGTGGAATCTCGAACTGCTCGACCCCTGCCGCCGTGATCAGGCGCACTGGCTCATGAGCGAAACACGCGAAGCTGAGTTTTCCTCGCGTTCCCACCAGCTCAATTCGATCTTCCTGGGAGAAGGAGTCGAAGTTCCACAGCCCCACGCCGTGCACCCCACAGTCAAAAACAAAACTGCCGGAGACGGCATCCTCAGCGGCATAATGACGCCCCTGATTCGAAGCATGGCCCGCCACCTCGCGGATCGGCCCCAAAAGGAAATCCGCCAGGTCAAGCATGTGCGAACCCACATCCAGCAGCAGCCCGCCACCAGACTGCTCCGGGATCACACGCCAGGGGCGATTGGCGGGGTCCTGGAACCGGGGATGCGCCGGCTCGGCCAGCAGCAACGTGATGTAGCGTGGCTCGCCGATTGCGCCGGAATCCAGCAGGTCCTTCACTTTGACAAAGCGCGGCAGCGCTCGCCGATAATAGGCCACAAAAAGCGGCACTCCAGCTTGCTGGCAGGCCTCGATCATCGCCCGGCATTCGGCGAAGTGGCGGGCCATGGGCGTCTCGACATATACCGGTTTCCCTGCCTGTGCTGCCAGGATGGTGTAATGCTTATGGGCATCCGGCGGTGTGGCAATATAGATCGCGTTCACGTCTGGGTCGTGGATCAGCGCCGTCGCGTCATCGTACCACTTGGGCACACCATGACGCTGGGCGTAATCTCTGGCCAGCGCCCCATTCCGCCGCATAACCGCCACCAGTTCCGATCGTTCGGCTTTCTGGAAGCCCGGACCACTCTTGACTTCGGTCACATCGCCGACCCCGATGATCCCCCACCGGATGCTCTCCATCAGCTTCATCCTCGCTGCCCTGGCAATGGGCGCTTTGTCTGGCTACCGATTATAATGAGGAGCAAAGTCCCAAAAATTCCGGTTATTTTGGCGAACTTCTAAGGAGCTTAGCCCCATGTTGAAATCCACGTTGCTGCATCCTGAGATTCTGCAGGTGCTTGGCGCGAGCGGACACGGCTCGAAGGTGCTGATTGCAGACGGCAATTACCCTTTTAGCACGGGAAGCCATCCCGGTGCATGGCGGGTATATCTCAATCTCGCCCCCGGCAAGCTGAATGTCACCGACGTGCTGGCTGTGCTGACGACTGCGATCCCGATCGAAGCCGCCGAGGTCATGATGCCTGCCTCCGGGCAAGAAGCCCCCATCTTCGACGAGTTCCGCGCGATGCTGCCCGGCCTCGAACTCAAACATCATGAGCGCTTCGCATTCTACGAGCAAGCGCGCTCCTCCGATGTGTGCCTGGTGATCGCCACTGGCGAACAGCGCATTTACGCCAACCTGCTGCTGACCATCGGCGTTGTCATGCCCGACTAGCGATCCCGTCCTGTACGGTTGTGACCAGGGGTGTATCACCAGATACACCCCATCAAAGGTTGGGCAAGGGTTACTTGCCGCGAATCGTGCGAATCAGGTCGAGCGTGGTGCTCACCAGTCGAGTCAGAGTACCAAAATCACCTGCTTTGATCAGGTCCTGGCGCACCATCTGGCTGCCCATGCCCACACAGGCTGCCCCTGCCTCGAACCACCCGCGCAGATTCGCCTCATCCGGGCTGACGCCGCCGGTTGGCATGATACGCGTCCAGGGGCGCGGTCCGCGCACATCCTTGATGAACCCCGGTCCGCCGACCGCCGTACCGGGAAACGCTTTGACAATCTCCACGCCCCACTCTTCCGCATGAGCGATCTCGTTCACAGTGCCACAGCCGGGCATATAAGGGATCTTTCGACGGTTACACAGCCGGGCAATCTCTTCCTGAAAGGTCGGGCCTACGATGAAGTTGGCCCCGTGTGCCAGGAACAAGGCGGCAGTCGGCGCATCTTCCACCGATCCCACGCCGATAATCAGATCCGGGTAGGCCTGGGCGCAGTGCTTGATCAGAGGACTGAAGACCTCGATGGCAAAATCGCCGCGATTGGTGAATTCCAACACGTGCCCGCCGCCTTCGGCCAGCGCACCCGCGACCTGCTTGGCCGTTTCCAGGTTGGCGTGATAAAACAGCGGCACCATGCCATCGGCCAGGATCGTATTCAACACCGTCAGGCGATCAAAGCGAGCCATCCTCATTTCTCCTCATAGTTTTTCAGGCAAATAGCAACTTGTTTTCCGCCGAATTGTATCGCATCCAGAGACTCTTGTCGCCCGAATACCGGCATCGCAGGCGCAGCGGGGCACACCTTCCGCCCAGGGAAGAGCCAGATGAGCGGCTGTGTTTTTTGTTATCGGCTCTGTATAATGGCCACACAACAAGATGACCAGCTCCATACCAACGAGAAAGCATCCCGCCCAATGATTACTCTGGATGGCAATTCCCTGACGGTTCAGACTTTGATCGAGGCCGCGCGGCATGGCGTGGCAGTGCGTGCCGCCGAGCGCGCGCTCGCCCGCGTGGAAGCCGCGCACCAGTTCGTCCACACGCTGATCGCCGATCCTCAGCGGTCAGCGTATGGAATCAACACCGGCCTGGGATCGCTCTATCGCGAGCATCTTTCGCCCGATGACCTGGTGCGGTTTTCGCGGAATGTGGTGCTCAGCCATGCCTGCGGCGTGGGCAAACCTTTTCCCGGTGAGGTCACGCGTGGGGCCATGATCCTGCTGGCGAACAATCTATTGAGCGGGCATTCAGGCGTGCGTCCCATCATTCCACAGACCATTATCGAGATGCTCAATCGAGGTGTGCTGCCGGTCGTGCCTTCACAGGGATCGCTGGGCGCAAGTGGTGACCTGGCCCCGCTCGCTCACATCGCGCTGGTCTTCACCCGCGATCCCGATCGCGACAGCGATCAGAGCAGCGGCAAAGCGATCTTCCAGGATGAGGCCGTCTCCGGCTATCGCGCCATGCAAAACGCCGGCATCGAGCGCGTGGTGCTGGGCGCAAAAGAAGCGCTGGCAGTGATCAACGGCACTCACTTCATCACCTCGCTGCTGGCGCTCTCAGTCTGGGATGCCAGCATCCTGCTGCGCACGGTGGATGTAATCGCGGCCATGACGGTCGAAGCCATGCGCGGCTTGAGCAGCGCGTTTGACGAACGCGTTCACCTGCTGCGCCCGCACGAAGGCCAGTTGGCCAGCGCAGCCAATATCCGCGCCATTTACGCTGGCAGCCGCCTGATCGACACTTCCACTAACGTGGTACAGGACCCCTACGCGCTGCGCTGCACGCCGCAGGTGCATGGCGGCGCGCGCGACACTTTGCGCTATGCCGAGCGCGTGCTCTCCGTCGAACTGAACGCGGTGACCGACAACCCGCTGATTTTTGTCAATGAAGACGGCACCGGTGAAGTCGTTTCCGGGGGAAACTTCCACGGTGAGCCGCTCGGTTATGCCGCCGATTCGCTGGGCGTTGCGCTGGCCGGATTGGGCACACTTGCCGAGCGCCGCGCTTACCGGCTGCTCGACAGCGCACTGAATCGGGGCCTGCCCAGTTTCCTGGTTGACAAGCCCGGCCTCAGCACCGGCCTGATGATCGCCCAGTATACCGCTGCCTCGCTCGCATCCGAGAATAAGGTGCTCAGCCACCCTTCGACGGTCGATTCGATCACCAGCAGCGAGAATCAGGAAGATCATGTGAGCATGGCAACCTTTGCTGCCCGCAAGTTGCGCACCATTCTCGAAAACGTCACCCGCATCTGCGCGATTGAACTGCTGGTTGCTGCGCAGGCGCTCGACTTCCGCAAGCGTGAAGGGGGCGCGGAGCATGTCCTGGGGAATGGAACCTACGCTGCCTGGGCGTTGCTGCGCTCGCGAGTCCCCTTCCTGGCCGCAGATCGTGAGCTGGCCGAAGAAATCGAACAGGCGGCTGACCTCATCCGCACGGGGGCCTTGCTGCGCACGGTGGAAAAAGCGATTGGGGAGCCGATCCGATGAGTCGCCTGGTTCGCCGTCCTGCGCTCCGGTGGTTGATCATTCCGGCCTCGCTTGCGATCATCACCGCGCTCTACCTGGGGCACGCGATCTTTCCCGAACCCGATCACGTCTTCCCCGGTAAAGACCTGCAAGAATTCCATTACCCACTCTTGACCTTCGTAGTCTCTGCTGCGCGCAGCTACGGAGAACTGCCGCTGTGGAATCCACATCAATTTCTGGGGTACAGTGTGGTGGGTAACCCCCAAAACAATGTGCTGTATCCGCCCAACTGGACCTTACTGCTCCTGAGTGCCGGGGCTGTACCAAGAGGAATCACTCTCCTCATAGTGCTGCATGTCTTCTGGGCAGCATTGGGCACGGTAGCCCTTGCGCGCAGTTTTGACGCGGATCGTTGGGGAGCAGTCCTGGCCGGAGCGATCGTCGGGTTAGGCTGTCCGCTGGCAGCCCGAATATATGCCGGACACTATGCACTGCTGGCATCAATCGCCTGGACTCCCTGGATCATCGCCGGGTTCCAATGGGCGATACAGCGGCGCAAGCTCTGGTGGAGTGTGCCGGGCGGGGTAGCATTTGCCTTTGAGATCATGGCGGGTCATCCACAAATGATTTCCCTGTCACTGCTGGCGATGGCTGCCTTGTGGATCACCCACATGGTCGCAACTGCCACATGGCGAGCACGCCTGCTCGTCACCCGGCAGGCGGTGGCGATCGGGATTGTCGGGCTGGTGCTCAGCGCGATCAGTTGGCTCCCGATGATCGACTATCTCCCTCATACCACGCGCAGTCACACGGCTTCGTCCCTGGAATTCGCCAACGAAAACGCGCTTCAGGCGCGTGAGCTGATCACCTGGGTTGCACCGTTTTTGTTTGGTCAGCCGCTGGAAGATGCGCCCGGTTACTGGCAGGACTGGCGTCTCTACGAGGAAATCATCGCCTATGTGGGCATTCTGCCGCTGCTGCTGGCCGGTTATGCGGTGCGCCGCCGTACATCACTGTTTTTTGCCCTGCTCATCGGCATTGGAATCATCTGGAGTCTCGGTGTCGAGGGCGCTCTCTATTGGGTTCAGTATCGTTGGCTGCCAATGACGCGGGGTTTCCGCGCGCCGGGGCGGGCTTTGTGGCTGACCGCGATGGGAATCGCAGGGCTGGCCGCGCTCGCGGTCACCGATCTCAGGCGTCAGACTTCAGAGGAAAGACGTCAGTCGCTCGCAAGCATTCTGCACCGTGTTATACCGGCGGGATTGGCCATATTGTGGCTCGGCGCGCTGATCCTGAGTGCAGCACAGATGGCGCTCCCGACCAACGATGAGGCAGCAGCGCGTGTCGGCCATTTTGCGGAACAACTGGCGCTGGCAGGGGTGTTTTGGGCGCTGGCAGGGACCATTATCTGGGTGTGGACGATCAGTGATGGCTCGCGCGCGGTGCAGTGGGCAATGGTCCTGACCCTGGCAGTCGTCATATTGGATGTGCTGCACGTGTCGTGGAAGCTGGTGGAAACAGGACCTGCGCCGGTTTCGCCTGCGTGGCAGGCAGCGCGTGCCGCCGTGCCACAGGGATCAGCAGGTGGCTTCAGCAGAATGATGCAGGCGGTTCCGCCGGTTGGTCCTGCCAATGGGGCGTCATGGATCGAATACGACAGCATCCAGGGATACGATCCCCTGAACCCCCTGGACTGGTTCAACCTGATGGGCGCTGCGGATTGGTCGAGCTACAACAGCCCGGTGAGCCGTTTGCTGGGCGTTCGGTTTATCCTCTCCGGCACCCCACTGGACGATCCGCAGCTCACACGGCTGGAATCACCCCCAGGCTCCGAAGGGTTCTACTTCTACGAGAACAGCGCTGCCCTTCCCCGTGCTTACCTCGTGGAACGTTATGAATATGAAGCCGACCAGAGCCTCACCTTGCAGCGCATCGCCATGGGGCACCTGGATGGGGGAAATCTCGCGCTGCTGGCGGAAGATCCCGCGTGTCCGATTGCAGGCGATCTCGGCACAGTCACCATCAGCCGCTATACTCCCAACGAAGTCACGCTCGACCTGGATACGGCTGGCCCCGGACTGGTGGTGCTCAGCGATCAATATGATGACGATTGGCGGGTCGAGGTCGATGGACGTCCGGCCCACTTGCTGCGGGCCAATTATGCCCTGCGAGCGGTGTGCTTCCCTGAAGGCGCAGAAACAATTCGCTTCACCTTTCGGCCAAAAGCCTACAGGATCGGGCGAGCTGTGTCGCTGGCAGGTGTGATCGGTCTTTCTGCCGGGCTGCTTGTGATTGCTGCACGCCGTCTCCGGTCATCGTCCGGCAAACACAGTCTCCCGATGAACTGAGGACTCATGCTCTATCTTGTTGCTACCCCGATCGGCAACCTGGGCGATATCAGCCAACGCGCGCTGGATACGCTGCGCAGCGTGGACCTGATCGCCGCCGAAGATACACGCAAAACGGGCTTACTTCTCAAGCATTTCGACATCCACAAGCCGCAAATCGCTTTCTTCGAGCATAACGAGCGCCGGGCCGGACCGCGCATTCTTGAGGCACTGCGCGCGGGACAAACGGTTGCCCTGGTGACCAATGCGGGCACACCTGGCATTTCCGATCCGGGCTTCACCCTGGTCCGCGACTGCATCGCCGCCGGGATCGAAGTCACCCTGATCCCTGGCCCCAGCGCTGTGATCATGGCCGTCGTACTTTCCGGCTTGCCGGCACACAGCTTCACTTTTCGCGGTTTCCCCCCGCGCAAGAGTGGGCCTCGCCGCCGCTTCCTGGCTGTGGACCAGCACTCGCCGCACACGCTCGTATTTTACGAAAGCCCCTACCGCCTGGTGAAATTCCTGCAAGACGCGCTCGCGGTCTATGGCGACCGCCAGGCCGCCATCACAAACGACCTGACCAAAATGTTCGAGACGGTGCGACGTGGTACGCTCTCCGAATTGATCGCCCTGTTCGAGCATGAGGAACCGCGCGGCGAATACGCGGTGGTGATTGCGGGATGCGGTGACGCGCCTGATCTGGGCGAACCGGATGATGGCGGCGATTTCGCCGGGGATGACGAGTGATGTCCAGCGCTCTGCACAATCTCACCCTGCCACACGGTGCGCTGCGCCTGCCCGCCTTTCTGCCCGATGGCACGCGAGGAGTCGTGCGCGCCGTAGACGCCGCCGACCTGTTCGCGTGCGGAGTCGAGGCGGCGGTGATGAACACCTTCCACCTGATGCAAAACCCCGGCTCTTCCACCATCAAGGCGCTGGGGGGACTGCACCGGATGACTGGCTTCACCCGCCCGATTATGACCGATTCAGGCGGGTTCCAGATTTACTCGCTGATTCGTCAGAATGCCAGGTTTGGACGGCTGACCGACAAAAGCGCGGTCTTCACCGATGAAAACGGGCGAAAGTTCAACCTCACCCCTGAAAAGAGCATCCAGCTTCAGATGAGTTACGGCGCGGATATTCTGGTTTGCCTGGACGACTGTACTCACCCGGATGACTCGCTAGCCGAGCAAGAGAAGTCGGTGCGCCGTACCATCGACTGGGCGCGGCGCTGCAAACGGGAATTCGAGCGGTTGGTAGAAGACAAGGGCCTGGAAGCCGATCAACGTCCCAGGTTGTTCGCCGTCATCCAGGGGGGCAGCAGCCCTGATCTGCGCCGCCAATGCGCCGATGCGCTGCTGGAAGTCGGTTTCGACGGCTTCGGCTATGGCGGCTGGCCGCTCGACAGCGAGAACAACCTGCTGGTCGATATGCTGGGCCTCGTCCGCGAGCTGGTCCCGCCCGCGCTGCCGGTACACGCGCTGGGGGTCGGCCATCCGCTGAATGTGGCCGCCTGCGCTGCATTGGGGTATCCCATGTTCGACAGCGCCATGCCCACCCGCGACGCGCGTAATGGACGATTGTACGCCTTCACCACCGATGATCCGGCGGCCATCAACGGCGCGCGGGGTGACTGGTTCCGCTATGTGTACGCCGGGGACGACAAACACATCAAGGCGTCGGAACCCGTTTCGGCCAGGTGCGACTGCCACACCTGCCGGACCTATTCGCTCGGCTATCTGCGCCACCTGTTCAAAATCGGTGATGCGCTCTATCTGCGGCTGGCAACCATCCATAACCTGCGCTTCATGATGCAGCTTATGGCCGCCTTGCGCGGGGAGCGGTTCTCATGAGCAGCGAATCGCCCCTGGACCGGCTGGTTGATGAGGTGCGCGCGAGTGCCAAATATCGCCGCGTGAGCCAGGATGTGATCCGGCGGCTAGGCGCGACGGAACTGGCCCACCACCCACGCCTCAAAGATGCCGTCAAAGCCACCAAGAACAAGCTGCATCAGGTCGGCAGCGCCTACCTGGAAGCCGCCATGTCCTACGACACATGGCTGGATCGCCTCACTGCCGCCCGTGCCGTGTCGGAAGAAGCATTCCGCGCGGCCTGCCAGGATGTGATGCGTGCCCACGCCTCGACCCGCGAGCGGCTGCCGATCCTGGCGGAATTCTACGCGGCCCTGCTCGGCGATCTTGGTCCCATTCATACCCTGCTCGATGTAGCCTGCGGACTGAACGCGCTCGCCCTGCCCTGGATGCCGCTTGCACCCGGCGCGAGCTATATCGGGTGCGACATCTACGAAGACATGGTCGCTTTCGTGCGCGCGTTTTTGCCCCTGGCAGGCATGACGGGCGACGCCCTGACCTGTGACCTGGGCGCAGCGCTGCCCACACGCCCCGCGGATGTAGCCCTGGCGCTCAAAACCATCCCCTGCCTGGAACAAACCGACAAAGCTGCCGGGCTGCGGCTGATCGAAGGATTACCCGCCCACGTGGTGATCGTATCGTTCCCGGTACGCAGCCTGGGCGGTCGGCAGAAGGGCATGGCCGAACACTACGAAGCCCACCTGCGCGATTTGCTCTCCGGGCGCGACTGGCCGGTGGAGCGTTTTGAATTTGCCTCCGAGCTTGCATTTCGTATCACCAAACAGCCCGCGCGTTAGCCCGATGGATTTCCACTATGCCCGATTCACCTGACCTTGACGCACTGATTGCCCAGATCACCGACTCCAAAAAATACCGCGAGGTGGGCCTGTGTGATGACACCGTGCGCGACATTCTGCTGACCGAGCTGGCGCGTCATCCCAAGACCAAAGACGCGGTCCAGGCGGCCAAACGCAAGCTGCACGAGGTCATGGCGCTTTACCTGGGCGATCCCGATTATTCGGTAGCATTCGGACTGCTAGATGACGCGTTCGCTACCGGCGACGAGGCGCGCATCCGTGCCACCTGCCGCGACCTGCTGCGCACCCACGATTCCACCCGCGAACGCCTGCCTTTGCTGGATACCTTTTTCGCCCAGGTGTTTGCAGTGACGGGTGTGCCTGCCGCCGTGCTCGACATCGCATCTGGCCTCAACCCGCTCGCCCTGCCCTGGATGAATCTGCCCCCTGGCGCGCGGTTCTTCGCGTACGAGATTCACCAACAGCGCGTGGACCTACTCAACCACTTTTTCGCGCTGGCCGGCCCGCGCTATGCCGTCACCGGGTTGGCGATCATGGGTGATATTCTGGTCAGCCCGCCAGCGGAATCCGGCGATGTAGCACTGCTGCTCAAAGAAACACATCGCATGGAAAAACGTCGGCGCGGCATTGTCTCCCCGATGCTCGATGCGCTTCAGGTGCGGTGGCTGGTGCTGTCGTCACCCACGCGCAGCCGCACCGGGCGTCACGCGCTGATTGAGACCAATCGCCAGCAGGTGCACGACTTGATCGCCGATCGGCCCTGGCGCATGGTTGCTGAGATTGAGTTTGAAAACGAGCTGGTCTACTGCATCGACAAAACACCGGGTGGTGTCCCATGAGCCAGGTTCCCTCTCACGACCTGCTCAACCGGTTGGAACGCTACCGCCCGTTGCTTGATCCTGCCGAGATCGAGCTGCTGTTGGCCGCCGCCGATCAACTGCCGCTGCCGGCTCTGCGCGTCAACACGCTCAAAATCGCCGAAGCCGAGGCGCGCACTGCCTGGCCAGGGCGATATGGCTGGCGAATCACGCCCGTACCCTTCTGCCCCGCCGGGTGGCAAGTCGAGGCACGCGAGCTGGGCCAGCGCCCACACCCGCTGGGCCAGACCATCGAGTATGACAACGGCCAGTACTACATTCAAGACGCCGCGTCAATGCTGCCTGTTGAGTTATTCAGCACCGACCAGGACCAGCCGTTGATCCTCGACCTGGCCGCCGCACCCGGTGGCAAAACCACTCACCTCGCCGCTCACTTTGGGGATCGCGGCGTGATCCTCGCCAACGACAGCAGCGCCAGCAGGCTTGCCGCCCTGCGCGCCAACCTGCAGAGTTGGGGCGTCTTTGGCGTGCTGGTGACTCACTTCCCCGGTGAGCGGATCGGGCAATGGCTGCCAGAGCAGTTCGACCGCGTGCTGTTGGACGCACCGTGCAGCGGCGACACTCTCCGCGTCTCGACGGGACGCAAAAAACGCACCGTTTCCGACAGTGAGCGCGCTAATCTTTGCCAGCGCCAGGAATCCCTTTTGGTCAGTGCGCTCCAGGCAGCGCGTGTTGGTGGCGAGATCGTGTATTCCACCTGCACGCTGGCTCCTGAAGAAGATGAGGGAGTAATCGACGCGCTGCTGCGCGCGTATCCCGGAGCAGTTGAGGTGGTTTCGGCGGACCATGTGCCGCTGGCGAGCACCGCGCCCGCACTGACTGCCGACGGCGCGCGCAAATTCCAACCCGGTCTGAACCGTGCTATTCGGTTGTGGCCGCATCGTTTCCGCACGTCGGGGTTTTTTGCGGCGCGGCTGCGCAAGCTCGCCCCAGTCTTCACACCACCTGGTTCGCTGCCCAACCGCCCCTGGGCATTCAACCCTCTCTCGCAGCGTGAGCAAGACGACCTGGCTGCTGGCTGGCGCGATGTATACGGCTTCGATCTGGGAACCACATTGGATGACCACTCCCTGACGCTCTGGCGGCGCGACAAATCGATCTTCGCGCTCCCTGAAATGCTGCGTGCACGCCTGGGACACGTGCCTCACATGGCCGCGGGACTGCTCATCGGCCAGGATGTGGGCGGCCAAATCATCCCGACGCACGAAGTGATCACGCGCTTTGAGGCCCGGTTTGCCGGCGGACGACTGACTCTCCCTGCCGAAGTGATACCGGCCTGGATCGATGGGCGTGACTTGCGCGAACCCGGTTTATTGGGGACGCCGCCCGGCAGTGTGTTCATCGCTCAAGACGAAGATGGGCGCTTCCTGGGGTTGGGCAGCGTCCAGCGTGACCGCGTCCGCAACTTGCGTCCACGTCGGTTAACTTATCAGGGGTAAGCTCATGCACCGCTTCTTCATCCCGCCCGATTGGATTCACGGAGACCGCATCACCTTTTTCGAACCGGTTGCTCACCAGTTGCGCAGTGTGCTGCGGATGCAGCCGGGCGATGTGATCGTGGCGCTGGACAACCAGGGCTGGGCATATCCGGTCGAACTCACCTACATCGCCAAAACCCAGGCAGAGGGTACAGTCACCCATCGCGCCCCGGCTGCTAGTGAGCCTGGCCTCCGTCTGACCCTGTTCCAATGTGTGCTAAAAAAGGACAACTTCGAATGGGTGCTGCAAAAAGGGACTGAGATCGGGGTGACGGCGTTTGTGCCGGTGATCTCGCAGCGCACGGTCGTTGGTGAGGTCAAGACGGCAAAACACGACCGCTGGCAGCGCATCATCACCGAAGCAGCAGAACAATCGCGCCGGGGCCGCTGCCCGGCGCTGCATCCACCGCTCCCGCTCACCGAAGCCATAACTCAGGCCGCCGCCCACGATCTCGCGCTGATCCCCTGGGAAGGCGAATCCACCCACGGCCTACGGGCTGCTCTTGAAACTCCGCGCCGCCGGGGTGTGCAATCCGCCGCGCTGATTATCGGGCCGGAAGGCGGGTTCGCACCGGACGAGGTCGCGCTGGCGATCAATCACAATGTGCATCCGGTATCGCTTGGGCCGCGCATCTTGCGCGCCGAGACTGCCGCCATCGCTGCTGCCGCGCTGGTGATCTATGAGCTTGATCCCGGCTGGAATGAGCCAGCCCGCTGAACAAACACAAACCGGGCATGTGCCCGGCTTGCGAATGGCGGCTCAGCGCTCCCCGGCTTAGCCGGAGAACAGCACATCCAGAAACGTGCCGAGGTTATCCTTACCTTCGAGCATACGCAGGTTGTATACCTCGGTATAGCCGCAGTTGTTGCACGACACAAATACATAGCGATACGCCTGGATTTCAAACAGGCGCGACAGCCCGGTGCCGGACATAGCCAGGCGTTCGGCGCGCCCGCCATGCTCGTTGCACTTTGGGCAAACAAACTTTTCGGCCATCAGGTCATCCACACGCGCCATAAACCTCTCTCCTCCAGGAATTTTCGCGGACTTTCCGCGTGCCGAGAATAGCTATCAGTATACCCTCACTGCGCGCTCCATATATCCCCCAAAGTCTGGGTATGAGGCAATCGTCACTGACAAAAAACCTGCGCCAGGCCCCACCCGGCGCAGGTTCAAATAGTTGGGCAGTGAAACAATGTGGTTGATTGAGCGATGCCGGAATGCCTGGCCGGTCTGCCCATGAATTGAAGCGCAGACATCAGCATCGCTGCGGTTGGCTGCTAATCGCGTGACGACGTCTCGCTCATCTCTAACATCCGGCCCCGGACCTCACGCCGGATCCGCCACACTCTGACCCGCAAGGTGGATGCCTGCTCTCCGGTCATCCTGGCAAGCTCCCGATACGACCGCCCGTGGAAATCCTTTTGCATCAGAAGCTCGCGGTCTTCTTCATCCAGGGTCCGGATTGCTCTCATCATCAGATTGATAAGCTCGTTTTGGATCATTGCCTCGTCGAGTTCATGAGCCGATCCATCACTTAGCCACCAATCATCGGCTTGCCTTTCGTTGTTCTCAATTTCCGAGAAAAGGATCACCTCCGGCTCTTTCTGTAATCCCCGCACATAGGACCTGGCAACATTGCGAGCTGTTTTCGATAACCAGTTGCGCAGATTTTGCTCGACCATAGCCGGGTCTTTCCAATAGAAAACTCCGCCCTTCCGATAGACAACGATCACGATTTCTTCAACCACGTTCTGTGCATGGAACTGAAAATCTGCCTCGATTGCGCGAATGCTTCTGGGGTATCTGGATGCATGAGCGTGGATTGAACGCTCCGCGAATTTTT
>DAOUFU010000265.1:0-6837 GCA_034429275.1 Anaerolineae bacterium
CAACCTGATCACCACCTACCGGCCCGATTCCGCCGCCATCGAGACGCTGTTCTTCGGCAAAAATGTCACCACCGCCATCACCGTCGCCCAGGGGCGCGGCGTGATCCTGCTGGCCCTGGCCGAAGCCGGTCTGCCCATCCGCGAATATAAGCCCGCCGAGATCAAACAGGCCATTGCGGGATATGGCAATGCCGATAAAATCCAGATGCAGGAAATGATCCGCCAGCTTCTCGGCCTCGATGCCATCCCGCGCCCCGACGACGCCGCCGACGGCCTGGGAGTCGCCATCACCGACCTGAACAGCAGCCGCTTCGAGCGCCTGGCGGGCCAGTAGCGTCCCGGTCCGCGCCGGGGGATGAAGGAGTCTGCATGATCGACATCATTTCCGGGCAGGTCGCCACACTCGCCGACCATTTTGTGGTGATCATGGTGGGCGGCATTGGCTTTCGCATCCACACCCCCACCACCGTCCGCGACCTGATCGAAGGCCCTGGTCATCACGCCACGCTCTATACGCACCTGGCCGTGCTCGAAGACGCCCTCACCCTCTACGGATTCGCCGAACCGGAAGAACGCGCCCTGTTCGAGACCCTGCTCACCGTCAGCGGCATCGGCCCGCGGCTGGCACTCGCCATCCTCAGCACGCTCAGCGTCGATCACCTCAAGAACGCCGTCGCGCGCGAAGAGCCGGATATCCTCACCCGCGTGCCCGGCATCGGAAAAAAGAGCGCGCAGAAGATCGTCTTTGAGCTAAAAGACAAGCTGCACGTCGAAGGCATCCCCGGCCTGGCCGCCATCAGCGACACCGACGCCGACGTGATCGCCGCGCTCACTGCGCTCGGCTACAGCGTCGTCGAAGCCCAGACTGCGCTGCAATCCATCCCGCGCGACGCGCCCAAGACTGTTGAGGACCGGGTGCGCCTCGCCCTCGATTATTTCGCTTAAGCCTTTTCCGCCGGAAAGGAACCCACCGATGACCGATTCCGCGCTGCCCGCCGACCTGTTCACCAAGCGCGTACCCGTGCTCGATAAGGGCTGGATCGAGCTTCAGGACCTGATGGGCAACGATCTCGCCATCGTCAACGCCGCACGAGTCTCGTTCCTCGGCGAGAGCAAAGGCGGCCCGCGCGACAAGCAGTTGCTGTTCTACCTGATGCAGCACCGCCACACTTCGCCCTTCGAGATGGTGGAGTTCAAGTTCCGCGTGCGCGCCCCCCTGGTGACCTGGTGGCAGTGGGTCCGCCACCGCACCTTCAATATGAATGCCCAGTCCGGGCGCTACACGCCGTTTGAGGAAGATGATTTTTACGTGCCGGAAGTGTGGCGTTTGCAATCAAAAGATAACAAGCAGGCCAGCGAGGGTACGCTCACTGGCCCGGACGGCGAAGCGCTCACCGCGCAGCTCATCGCCCACTACGCCGAGGGATTCCGGCTCTACCGCGAGGCCCTGGACCGGGGCGTCGCACGCGAGATGGCGCGCCTGTTCCTGCCCGGTTTCGCCGTCTATTACACCTGGGTCACCAAGATCGACGCCCACAACCTGATGCACTTTTTGCGGCTGCGCATGGCCCCCGATGCCCAGTACGAGATTCGCGTTTACGCCTGGGCCATCTATCAGCACTTTTTCCGGCCTGCCCTGCCCTGGACCGCCGAAGCCTTCGAGACCTACATCCTGCCCGGCCTCGGCCCCATCCCCGAAGGGTAGCGCGCCGCGCCCTACATCAGGCTCAGCATCGCCGCCACGATGACGAATACCATCGCCACCGCGCCGACTGCCGTCAGGATCACCCCCCATACGGCCTGCGGCCCGGCGTGCCATTCCAGGCGCGTCTCGCTGTCGAACCCCACCAGCGCCCACCACCCCACCAGGTAGGCCACCAGCCCGCACCCCATCGAGACCCACATCACCACCGTGATGTTCTCCACCGTGTCCAGCATCATCGCCAGCGCCACAAACACCAGCACCGTCATCACCACTGCAAACACCAGGCTGAGCACAATCCGTCTGATGCGCGGCCATTGCTCGATCCGCGCTGCCTGGGTCGCCATCCATCCTTCGTTCATACCTGCCCCCTCACCGCCGCCTATTCGGGCGTGAACACTGTGATCATGGCCGTCGCCGCCGCCTCGAAATACTTCTTCAGGGTCGAGAACGCCGGTTCCGGAATCTCCGCTTCGCGCAGCGCGTCGATCATGTGGTTTACCCACACATCGCGCGCCGCCTGGTTGATCCTAAATCCCTTGTGCCGCCAGCGCAACCGCGCCGGGCCGCGCTCTTGAAGATACGTATCCGGCCCGCCGAACATGTGCAACACAAACAGCCGCAGCCGCCGCTCGGCCTGGTCCAGGTCCTCTTTGGGGTACATTTCGCTCAGAATCGGGTCGGTAGCGACGCGCCGGTAAAACGCGCCGATGAACCGCTCGAAGGCCGCCTCGCCCAGCGTATCATAGAGCGTCTGCCTGGTGTCGCCTGTGATGTTGTTTGTGGTATCGTCTGTCATGTCTGCTCCCTCAGCCGCCGCGCGATCTCACCCGGCAGCCTGCCGCTGCCAGCGTCTCGCCGATGCGCGCGTCTAGTGGATCAGAATCTAGCCATGCCGATACCTGCTCGACCACAGGCCCGTTTTCCACCCTCACCGGCCCCAACGCGCTTTCCTCGATCCGCACGCACGGCCCGTCGATCACATCCAGCAGCGCGCGCCGCCGCCGGTCCGGTTCCGCCGACGACAGCAGCCGCCGCAGCCGCACTTCCTGGTCATAGGGTACACGACCGCCAAACCGCCGCGGCGATCCCAGCCATGCCTGCGCCGCTCTCACGTCACGCTCCGATACGCCCGGCATATAGCTCACATAATCCAGCAGCCGCGCCAGCAGCAGCCGGTGCAGTTCGTGCGCAGCCTCCCGGCGATTACGCCGCCGGCGGATCGCCCACAGCGCCCCGCCGATCACCACCAGCGCGGCTCCCCCTGCCGCACCCATCACCAGCGCCTGATCCACGCCTTCCCCCATCACACCCGCCCAACCGATTCGACGGCACTACGCGCCCAATGCGTACCGCTCACCGCCGCCCAAATGGGAAGGTGGGCGGGTTGCGGTCTTCCCAACTCATACTGTTGGCCTCGTCCGATTTCAGCAGGGCCAGGATGAATTCGTCGATGTGCCCCTTGCCCATCACGTCCTTGACATTCGTCGTCCGAACGCCGGTGCGCATATCGCGGATATACCGGTCACTCCGGTCCAGGCTGTACGCCCGGATGACGACGTGCTTCTCTTGCGCGGGCGGCGGCTGGCGGCCTTCGGCAATATCGGTCTTGATGCGCTGATAATCGGCCAGCCACGACGTCACGTTGGTTTCGTCGGGCAGCGCGAAGACTCGCACCTGCGCCAGTTCGTCGCCGGTCGCGTCGTTGCCGACCAGCCGGTGCAGCCCACGCTCGCCCTTGAGGAACCCGAACACGTTGCTGCCCTCGAACCACAGCGCGATCTCGTCGGTGTGCCCATACCGTGCGTAACGTTTCATCACGTCCGGGAAGTTCCCCGCGCGGATCTGGACAAAACTCGACCCACCCGGCGCTTTCGGGTCCGGCGTCAGCAGGTAGATCTCCCGGTCATATCCCTTGCGCTCGGCCCACCACAGGTACATCTCCGAGAGTCGGCGCGGCCACTCGTCCGAGGCCTGCTCCGGTGGGTGTGTCTGCGTGCCCATCAGCGTGATCAGCAGCATGGCCTGGTTGCGGTGTGGCAGCCGCGAAGTCAGCAGTTCGATGTCGAGAAAGCTCACCTGGGTGTACAGCTTCTCATAATCGCGCGCGAGATCGCTCAGGTAGCGCAGGTCGCGCTCGCGGTTGACCAGCACCGCCAGGTCTTCCAAATATTCGACCCGTTCCTGAAGCTGGCTCACACGCCGGGTCAGCCGATCCAGGAAGTAGAACCGCCGCATCGAGGCCCGCGCCTCGTCGTTGTCCTCCCAGAATTGCTGCGTGTGCGTCGCCTGGAGCAGTTCCTCTTTCTCGCGCATCATAGTTTGCACCAGCTCCGACGATGCCCAATCGGCCAGTTTGCGCCGCAGCAGCGCGTATCCCTCCACCAGTTCGGCCAGGTCCATCCGCTGACGCCGCCCCGTCGCGCTCTCCAGCGCCCCCGCCAGCGTCACCCGCGCCTGGTCCGCCTCGCCGATCGGCACCGTCTTCAGCTTCAACTGACCGTCCTCCATCGACACCCGCAGCAGGTTCTGATCCTCGCTGCTGTGTTCGGCCAGTGCGCGCGCCATCGGCGCGACCACGCGCCGTTCGATCTCGCGCTTGAGCGGGCGCGCCCCATATTCCGGGCTGTAGCCATGCTCCAGCACCATGTCGATCACCGCTTCGTCCATCTCCACCAGGATATTCCGCCGCGTGATGCCGTCGCGCGTCAGCACCTCGTTCAGCTCGCGCCTCGCAATATCGCGCACCGCCTGGGGAGTCAACTGCCCGAACACGACGATCTTATCCAGCCGGTTGATGAATTCCGGGCGGAAGTACTGCTCGATCTGCGTCATATAGTGTTCGCGGAGCGCCTCGTTGATCACTTTGGGGTCGGCCTGCTCGCCCACCGCAAACCCCGGCGACCGCGCCGCCTTTGAGGTGCCGCCCAGGTTGCTCGTCAGGATCAGGATCGCGTTGTGGAAGAAGGTGGTCTTGCCCGCTGCGTCGGTCAGCCGCCCCTCGCCCAATACCTGCAGGAAAATGTCATAGATGCGCGGCGAGGCTTTCTCGAATTCATCCAGCAGCACCACGCTGAACGGCTGCTCGCGCACCCGCCGGGTGAGTTCGCCGTCCCGGTCGAACGCGCCGATCAGCCGCTCCACCCCGTCCACCGCGCTGTATTCGCTCATATCGAAGCGGATCAGCCGGTTCTCATCGCCGAACAGGTACGAGGCCAGCGTCTTGGCCATCTGCGTCTTGCCGACCCCCGTCGGCCCGATGAACAAAAACGTCCCCAGCGGCTTGTGCGGGTCGGTCAGCCCGGATTTCACCATCGCCACCAGGTCCACCATCGCCGCGACCGCTTCCTCTTGCCCGATCAGCCGCTCGACGAAATAGTTCTCCACCTCGTCCAGCGCCATCCGTGCCGCATCGTTCACCACGAATTCCGGCATCCCGCTCGTGCGCGAGAACGTCTCGATCACGTCCTGCCGCCCGATGCGCGCATTGCCGATGCGCCGGAACAGGCTGTTGGCTGCGCCGCTGTTCTGCGTATTGCGCTGGGCGATGTCGGTGGCCGTCTCTTCCAGCAAGCGGATTGCCTTACCGGGGAACGAGCGGTACGGCCAAAACCGGCGGCTGAGCTGCACAGCGGTCTGATAAGCATCCGGCAGCACGCGAATGTTGAGATCGCGCTCCAGGTCGCGCGCCCCGTTGCCCATCAGCAGCAGCGTTTCCTCTTCCGAGAGCGCCTCCACCTCCACCTTGCGGAACAGGTTGATGAACGATGGGCCGGTGTTTTCGCCCATCGTCAGCCGCTCCGGCGACGATTCCCCGATGATCGTCACGTCGCCCGCTATGATGTGCGGCTTGAGCGCCATCGCCACGTTGGCATCGCTCTTCGACCAGCGCCCCACCTCTAGGAATCCCGGCAAATCCGGCATATACAGGATGTGGCGCTTTTTGCGGCACTCGTCCACGATGTTGTTGAGCCGCTCTTCCCACGTCCCCACAAACTGCGCCCCCGCGATGATCCGGTCGGGCGTGATCAACCACACCGAACGCCCGTGCAGCGCCTCGTCGCAGTCTTTGCTGTTGATGCGCCGGATCACTTCGTTGATCACCGCCGTCTTGCCGGATTCTGAGGGGCCGGTGACCAGCACGCTGTTGTGGCGCTGCCCTTTCAGGATGTGCAGAATGTCCTCGACCTCTTTGTCGCGGTGATATGCCCGTCGGAAGCGCCCCTCGGCGGCCTGCGCCGTGATGTCGATGCCGACTTCCTTCAGCGCCCAGTGTGATTCCTCGGAGGAATCGCTCAGCCCCGGCATAAAGCGCCCGCTGCTATCGCTGCGATCCTTCGCCTTGCGGATTTCCGCCTCCACTTCGAGCACTTCCAGGTACTCGCTACGCGCGTGACGATATTGCTGCAGATCTTCCAGCGTATCGTCATCCAGCCACGCGGCAATCTCTTGCTGGGCGGTGGTGTCAAGCTCAGCGCGCGAATAGGCGTAAAAGGTCAGCGGCGGCGTCCCCAGCCGCGGCACCGAGACGATCAACTGCTCGCTGTCCGGGTCGGGTTTCACCAGCAGGCTGAAAATCAGCGGAACCTGCTCGCGGCGCTTTTTGCGGTTTTTCCGGTCCACCGGGCGCAGCACCACCTCCACCTTGCGCAGCGACATCTGCGGGTCAAATTGCACCTGCTCCAACGCCGCCGGAGCCATCGCCTCCAGCCGTTCTTTCACCGCCGCCTGGAGATCGCGCTTCAGTTCCTCGATGTTGGGGCCGAACACCGTCAGGTCATAGAACGGAATCGGCGTCACCGTATAGGTATTGTTGGCGTGTTTGCGAATATACAGATGAAACTTGAAGTCCATAGCATCCCCATCCGCGTTGTGGCCATCCTGTGTTACCCGGTTCGCACCATTATAACATGCCGGGCCGCGCCTTTTTATTACCGTTCCTATCGCTCGCAGGGCAAACGTATCAAAAAAACTGTTTCGGTTGGAGCGCATCGCCTGCCCCTGATGCACTTGGGCCATGTGATCGGATATGAGAGCGGCGAAGGGCTGGCCTCACCCCCGCGCGGCCAAAACCGGGCCGCTTCGCCCCCTCTCCGAAAATTTTCGGAGAGGGCGCAACCGACAACGCCCCCGCA
>DAOUFU010000266.1:0-3135 GCA_034429275.1 Anaerolineae bacterium
GTGCCGCCGCGCATCTCCGGTCCATAAGAGGGAATCCAGGTAACGTGCTTGCCTTCCGCCAGCGCCGTATACGCTAGCAGCTGCCCGGCGAACAGGACTCCCTGCCCGCCAAACCCCGCGAAGATGATTTCCTCATGCATCGCTCAATCACCTTTCCTCTGCCCCAACGCCAGCGCCTCTTCCGAGACCTTGTAATCGCCCAGCGGGTAATAGGGCAGCATGTGGTCTTCGATCCACGTCAGCGCCACAGGCGGCGTCAGCTTCCACCCGGTCGGGCAGGCCGAAAGCAGCTCGACCATCGAGAATCCCAGCCCGGCCATCTGCACCTGGAAAGCCAGTTTGATCGCCTTCTTCGCCCGGTTGATTTCCTTGACATTGTGCAGCGAGCGCCGGACCACATAGGCTGCGCCGGACATCGTCGCCAGCAGTTCGGCCATCCGGATTGGGAACCCGGTCAGGCGCACATCCCTTCCCATCGGCGATGAGGTGGTTCGCTGTTCTGGCAGCGTGGTCGGGGCCATCTGCCCGCCGGTCATGCCGTAAATCGCGTTGTTGATGAAAATCGTTGTGAAGTTTTCGCCGCGCGTGGCCGCGTGGATGATCTCGGCGGTGCCGATGGCCGCCAGGTCGCCGTCGCCCTGGTAGGTGAAGACGATACGATCGGGCATCACGCGCTTGATGCCGGTCGCCATCGCCGGGGCACGCCCATGTGCAGCCTCGGCCCCATCTACCGCAAAGTACTTATAAGCAAAGACCGCGCAGCCCACCGGCGATACGCTGATCGTGCGATCGCGTATGCCCAGTTCATCCAGCACTTCCGCCACCAGCCGATGCGCGATTCCGTGCGTGCAGCCTGGGCAGTAGTGGGTAGAAATGTCTTCCAGGCTGGCGGGACGTTGATAAACTATTTTCTCTTCAAGAACGGGTGCTGCCATTTGTTTGCCATCCTTACGCTACGCCAACAGCTTGTTGTATAACGCCATGACGGCGTCGTATATCTCCTCCGGCACGGGAACCACCCCGCCTGTTCGCCCATAGAATTCAACGGGAACCTGCCCTCCTGCCGCCAGCCGCACGTCGTCGAGCATCTGCCCGGTGTTCATCTCGACCACCAGGAACGCATCGACCTGATCGGCCAGTGCCGAGAGCCGTTCTTCGGGGAATGGCCACAGCGAAATTGGACGGAACAGCCCGACTTTTTTGCCTTCGCGCCGTGCCCGATGCACCGCCGTCAGCGCGATACGCCCCGCCGTGCCATACCCCACCACCACCAGCCGCGCATCATCGGTGAGCATTTCTTCATAGCGCTGCTCACGCGCGCGGATGTCGCGCAGCTTGGCCTGCAGCCGGTGATTCACCGCTTCGAGATCGGGGGCATTCAGCTGCAGCGAAGTGATGATCCGCTTTTCGCGGTCTTTGGCCCCGGTCAGCGCCCAATCGGCCCGCGCTGTGTCCATCGGCATCATCGGCGGCAGCTCTGCCGGCTCCATCATCTGCCCCAACAAACCATCTGCTGCGACAATGACCAGGTGCCGGTAGCGTTCGGCCAGCTCGAACGCCTCAACCATCAGGTCAATAGCTTCCTGCACCGAAGCGGGGGCCAACACAATCGGGTGATAGTCGCCATGCCCGGCGGATCGTGTGACCTGGAAGTAATCCGATTGGGACGGCTGGATATTGCCCAGCCCCGGCCCGCCGCGCATCACATCCCCCACCACCGCCGGGACTTCCGACCCGGCAATGTACGAAAACCCCTCCTGCATCAGGCTGATGCCTGGGCTGGATGACGAGGTCATCGCGCGCGCGCCGGTACAGGCCGCGCCATAGACCATATTGATCGCGGCTACTTCGCTCTCCGCCTGAACAAATACACGTCCCAGCGCAGGCATCCGCCGGGCCATGTGTTCGAGCAGTTCAGTCTGCGGCGTGATGGGATACCCAAAGTACGCAGCGCACCCCGCCCGGATCGCGGCCTCGGCCAGGGCAACATTTCCTTTCATCAATTCAGTGGTCATAAGTATTTTTAGCTCCTTGCGATGTTCAGATCATGGCGCTCACAGGACGGCAGTCACTTCCCGACTCCGGGTGAGGGTCTGCCGGTACACTGTGATGCACACATCCGGGCAGGCCACCGCACACAAGGCACAGCCGGTACACAGCCCATCAGGATCGAGCAAGACGGCAGGATAGTACCCTTTGGCATTGACATGGTCGGTCGCCATGTCGATCACCCCCTGCGGACAGGCCAGCGTGCACAATGAACAGCCCTTGCACCGTGCTTCGTTGATCTCAATGCGGCCCTTAGCCATATAACTTTGCTCCTTCCAATACATCCCCACTCACCGGGCGCGCCCATGCACAGCGCACCCACCGGAATACAGAATACGGATCTCTCACTGCTCGCCCCGACCAGGCACAGCCGGGACAAAAAACCTGCGAATGCCATACAGCTGTTCAGCGGCCTCGGCCAGCTCCGCGCGGAATTTTGGATGCGCGATGCTCACCAACAGCCTGGCGCGCTCGGCCACCGTTCGCCCATACAGATCGACCACGCCATACTCAGTGGCGATATAGTGCACATCGTTACGCGAAGTGATCACGCCAGAACCGGGCGTCAGCGTGGGCACGATGCGGCTGATTTCGCCGTCTTTGGCCGTGCTGGGGAAGGCGATAATCGGCATCCCGCCTTTGCTGCGAGCCGCGCCGCGCACAAAATCGACCTGCCCACCCACGCCAGAGTAGAATTTTGTGCCGATGCTGTCCGCGCACACCTGCCCGGTCAGATCAACCTGGATGGCCGAATTGATCGACACCAAGCGATCGTTGCGCGCAATGTTGAACGGATCATTGATGTACTCGGTGGGGTGCAGCTCAACAATAGGGTTGTCGTCCACAAAGTCATAGAGGCGCTGAGTTCCGATGATGAACCCGGCGAGAATCTTGCCGGGATGGAAAGTTTTCCGCTCGTTGGTGATCACCCCCGCCTCGACCAGGTCCACCACTCCATCGGAGAACAGCTCGGTATGGACCCCCAAATGGCGATGATTGCGCAGCTTTTGCAACACCGTGTCAGGAATGCCGCCGATGCCCATTTGCAGAGTCGCACCATCGGGGATAACGGCCGCCAGGTGGTTG
>DAOUFU010000267.1:0-32909 GCA_034429275.1 Anaerolineae bacterium
CAAAGAGAGGCCGCCTCCGCCGGGCTATTCACGCATTCAGAAATCGATTCGAGAGGCATAGGAACGACAGGCTCACCTACCCACAGAGCGATTCACGAGGTGCTCCATGGCAGTCGCCAGAGTTTTCGCGCGCTGTGTCCAGGTGTGCTGCAGGGCTGCCTGAGCCGCCGCCGCCCCAAGTCGAGCACGCAGCTCAGGATCATCGGTCAGCGCGGTCAGTGCCTTCGCCAATGCGTCGATGCTGCCCGGCTCAAAAAGCTGCGCCGTGTCACCGTGTTGTACCACTTCGGTGATGGTCGGTTGGTCTGGCGCGACTATGGCTTTGCCGACGGCCATATACTCGTACACTTTCATCGGGTTACCATAGGTATTGGTGGCCGGCATCACAGCGATATCTCCCGCCGCCACCCAATCGGCCACTTCCCGATAAGGAATACGCCCCGCAAAGGTGACCCGGTCCGCGATATTCAGCGCGCGAGCGTGCGCCTGTGCCGCAGGAGTCTCACGTCCCTCCCCGACCAACAACACGCGCGCGCGTTCGCGCCCAGGGATGCGTGCAAAAGCATCCAGCAGCAAATCAACTCGATGATAGGGTTGGAATGATCCGACAAAGACAATGACCACAGTCTCTGGGCCGATTCCCAACCGTTCGCGAACTGCTGCTCCCTTTGCCGAGGGCCGGAATGCCGCTTCATCGATTCCATTCGACACAGTGATGATTTTCTCTTCGGGCAGCCCATCCTCAACCAACAGGCGCCGGATCACTTCACTCACCGCTACCAGCAGGCTGGCCTGCCCGGTGACTTCGCGATAGATGGTCAGCGCAAGCTTTTTCGCCCCCACACCATACTGCCGTTCTTCTTCCCATGAGGGCGCGACGTCGTCCAGCACCAGGGGGATGTCGGTCGCACGGGACGCTTCTTTCCCCGCCACGCTGAACGCGATGTGGGTCTCCAGGATCACGTCGGGCTGCTCGTTCCGGACTACGTCAATCAGATGTTGGGCATAGCGACGGCCAAATGCCGCTCGGCCCATATCGCGCATACGCATCGCAAGGGGGCGCGGCAACAGCTTTTTGACGACCTGGCGGTAGGTGCTCACCGCCGCGCCTGATCCGCCGCCGGAGGCTGCCTGCACGCGCACAATTTCATGTCCCAACTGCTCCAGCGCAGCCAACAGCGCACGCGCCCGGACGATGTGCCCGGCCTGCTCGGAGTCCAGCCGGTCGTGTGGGTGTGGCAGGCTGTAGACAATTTTCATGGCTAATCCCTAAAAACAATACTGCCGGTGTGCATGCGACGTCAGTCATGACGAGCCGGTTTGCTGCTCAGGATTCTCTGGTATAACTCAACGGTCTGCTGGGCTTGCGTCTCCAACGAAAAGATTGCTCGCACCCTCTTGTATCCGGCATCGCCCAACCGTCGAGCTTCTGTCTTGTCGGTCAACACAGCGATCAGCCGGTCTGCCAGCTGCTCAGCATCACCTGGCGGAACAACATACCCGGTCTCTCCGTCAACGACAATCTCTTTGGCCCCGCCGACATCGGTAGTGACAGCGGGAATACCCGCTGCCCCTGCTTCAATCAGCACATTGGGCAGCGCCTCAGCCCACGATGGCAACACCAATGCATCGCTCGCCCCAAGCAGATCGGGCACATCTGTACGCTGTCCCATGAATTCCACCGTATCCCCAAAGGGAGCGGCTTGCTCGCGCAGCGAATCGGCCAGCTCACCATCGCCCACCAACATGATCTTCACACCGGGAACAGCGCTTTTGAGCGCAGGGATCGCCTTGAAAAGTACCTCGTGCCCTTTGCCGCGCCGCAGCACCGCGACCATGAGTACCACAGGGGTGGATTCATCCCAACCTAGCCGGGCGCGAGTCTCAGCGCGCCGGTCCCGCGTATCAAACACATCGACCATACTCCCGTAATAGATCGTCTGAATGCGATCCAAAGGGATACGAGCCTGCCGCGCAAAGTTGTAGCGCACGGCGTTCGACGCGGCGACAACCCGGTCATATCCATAGTGGGCCACCAGCAGCAGCAGTCGGGCGCGGACCGCTTCCTTCCATGTATCGGTGGGCTCAACCATCACATGCCGCGTCATGACAGTGGGGTACCTGTAGCGCAGATGCGCTAGCCCGGCATAAATGATCGTATCCTGGTCCTGGGCATGAACCAGGTCGATCTTTTCATCGCGCAGCACCTTGATGAAACGCGACCACGCCGCGGGATCAATCATTCGTCTGGCTGCCACATCGTGACGCTGTATCCCGCTCCGCAAAAAATCGTCAAGCAGCGGGCTGTCTCGCCGGGTATTGAGCGTCAGCAGACGCACATCAACACCCAGGTCACGAATATAAGGCAGCACCGAAACAACGTTCCGTTCGGCACCACCCATCGCCACGCTGCTCAGCATAATCACTACCCGCATGCTTACCTCCTGCCCTGCACCGTCCGTTTGGCGCTGCGCACCCGCCTGCGCATTTCCGTCACCCATCGCCAGGCCTGACTCACACGCACCGCGCAACGCCGGGGCGTATCGCATCTGCCGATCTCCACCCGCCACAGATTGTAATCACTCTCTGGCAGGCGGGGCGACCCGCAAGCCGCCAGATATCCACACTCTTCGGCAATCTTCAGGGTAGATGCAGTGAACCGCTCATACGGATAGGACAACACCTGGCACGAACATCCCAGCGATGTCTCAATCAATTGCCGGGAATGGCCGATCTCACTATGCGCCTCTTCGACTCCAAGCTGGTCAAGTTGTGCATGGGTTGAGGTATGGCTTCCAATGCAGATGCCCTCTGCTCGCATCTTCGCCAACCCATCCCAATCCATCAGTGGAGCCGCCAGTTCGTCGCGTTGCCCATACCAGTCGGACATCTGCCCGACCCGGCTCGCCACCACAAACACCGTCGCGGAAAATCCACACGCTTGCAGCACAGGCAACGCGTTATCCAGGTTGTCCTGGTAGCCATCGTCGAAAGTGATGGCTACCGCACGCGGGGGAAGTGCGCGCTTTCCACGCCGTGCGAGTGCAAGGTCTTCCATCGATATACCGGAGTATCCTCTCCGCCGCAAATCATTCATCTGGATGGCAAACTGAGTCGGAGTCACCGCCAGCCCAAACGGATCCTTCGCTAACGGAACATCGCTCACCTGATGATAGAGCAAAATAGGAATATAGGGCTTCATGGTGTCCTATCCCTATCCATAATAGCGCGGACGTTCTGTGAACGCCGGGATGCCCAGGACTTTGGCCTGGAACACCTCAATCGTGTCCTTGAAGATCAGAAACACGCGCGGGATCTCTAACGCGCGCCTGCGAAGCTGCCCCAGCCGGATCGGACCGTTCTCCAAGGTGAACGCCAGCGAGATTCCCATGCTGCGCAGGTGCGCCATGATCGCCGGGTTGAAGTCCTCGAACATGCCGTTGGGATAGGCCAGTGCAACCATCTGACCACCGATTTCAGCTTCGAGCGTGTCACGGCATTCGGCCAGCTCTGCCTGGGCCATGTCGAAGGGGATGCGCGTCAAAATCGGGTGTGACGCGGTATGCATCTGGCACACAACACCGTGCCCGGCCATTTCGCGAGCCTGGGCCGCCGAAAAAAACCTCTGTTCCTGAGGATCGGGCAGGCTCACCTCGAGCACTTCACCCAGCGCAATCACCTGCCGCTGCTTTTCCTCATCGGGCAGCGCTTTGAGCCGGGGCAGCATATCTTCAAGTGCCCGGTGACGCGCCGCCGGTGTGCCCAGATCGCGCTCGCCTATGCCAAACAACACGGCGCGTGTTTTGGCTGTGTGGCGAAACAGGTCCGCGCAGGTATCCCACCAGGGACGATAGGCACTGCCCAGCCAGCGAGAGACCACAAACAGAACCGCCGGAAGCCCACGCTCACGCAGGATAGGATATGCATGAGTGTAGTTATCCAGATAGCCATCATCAAACGTGATCAGTAGTGGACGCGGAGGCAGCGCCACACCATCGGCCACGTAGGCACGTAACGCTTCCAGGCTGATCACATTGAACCGGCGCTTGACGTAGTCCATCTGCCGGGCAAACATAGCCGGCGTCGCGCTCACATTCGACTCCAGGCCGCTGAATCCCGGACTTGCCGGATCACATATCCGGTGATAGCCGAGAACCGTCAGGCGCTGCGGCCCCCAGAACAGGTCCAGCAGCCGCCAGCCCCCGGTTTTGTGCATCACAACTGCCAACTGTTGTCGTTTACTCATACAGCCCCCCTGCACCGAGTAAAAGCGCCTGCGAGGATGAAACGGAGAGATGTTCGCGAGGTCGATACTTGGTTGCGGACGCTTTCAAGGTGCCAGCGCCCGGTCGTACACATCGACCACCCGCCCAATCATGACACCCACACTGAACTGGTCGCGGACCTTTTGGTAGCCAGCTAATCCCAACATGTGCGCGTCGTGCGGATGCGTCACCAGCCAGCGCAATCCTTGCGCCAGAGCGTCTGCATCTGCCGGGGGAACCAGGTACGCTGTCTGGCGATGGCTGAGCAGCGTTGCCAACCCGCCCACATCGGTCACCACCAGGGGACGTGCCCAGGCCATCGCTTCGAGCACGGCGTAAGGCAGCGCCTCGGATAGCGACGCCATACACACCGCATCAACCGACCTCAGCACAGCGTCAACATCTTGCCGGAACCCCGCAAATACGACCCGTCCCGCCAACCCTGCCGCCGCCACCTGGGTTTCGAGTTCTGGCAGCAGAGGCCCATCCCCCACGATCAACAGCTTGAGCCGGGGAAGATCGCCGAGGCGAGACATCGCATCGATCAGGTAACGATGTCCCTTCACCGGCTTGAGTCTGGCCACAATTGCGACAACGATATCCTCTGGAGAAAAGCCCCAGGAAACACGGAGGGTTTGTTCAGGATCTCCCCAGGGCTGTTCGGGCACAGGCACGGCATTGTGAATGAGAGTC
The DNA here is from genome assembly GCA_034429275.1 of Anaerolineae bacterium. Lineage (GTDB taxonomy): Bacteria > Chloroflexota > Anaerolineae > Aggregatilineales > Aggregatilineaceae > DAOUFU01. The sequence continues at coordinate 4,959 of DAOUFU010000267.1, forward strand.
GAACGCGCGGCAAGGCCCTGACGTTCGGCTTTTGCCTGCAAAACTTCGGTCACCGTAATCATCTGTCGCGAGAGCCATCGATCGAGCCATAAGACAGACTCATAGGCCCATCCTTTGGGGCCAGGATATTCGCGCCCATAGTCGCTATGGATCGTCGCTACCCGACCGCGCGCACCTGCCCATACGGCTGCCAGATGTGCCCACAGGATGGACTGCACATTATGGGCATCGACCACGGTGAATCCGCCCGCGCGGATCATCTCCCGCAGCCGCAGAATCATGCGCGGATTGGCCCGCCCTGCTTTCACCGGCACGTGCGGCAGTCGCTCAGCAATCAGTCGCTGGTGCAGCAGGCTGCCCTCCAGAGTCGCCACTGCACAACCGGCAATTGCCGTTTGCAGTGCGCGAGCCTGAGTGAGCACACGCACTTCCGCTCCACCAAAACTGCGTGCCAGATCAACCAGCAGCACCCGGTAATCGCGTCGCAAACCCGGATCGATCATTCTCGTCTGGTCCTCTTGGTATCTGCGAACCAGCACCCGTCTGGGAGTGTGAACAATCGGGGGCGTGCTTAGCGCCCCCGACTCTGAATGTATCATCGTGCTGTCGCTAGAGTACACCCGGAGGGCGTTTCGGCCACCTCCGGCCAACACTCACGCTTAGCGACGGCGATCCTGCCGCATCAGGCGCACCAACCCAAAAGCCAGAGTGGCCACTGCCAGCACACCGGCGGCAACCAGAATCCCATCTAACCACCGGGGCGGTTCAGACTCACGCGGCTGCAACGCTGTCGGCGGCAGCGGCTCAAAGGTCGGGATCGCGGTGGGCACGGTAGGCACCGGAGTCTGTGTGAACAACGGTGTAGGCAGTGCAGGCGACGTCGGAATGATGACCTGGAGAGTTGGCACCGGCGTAACCGTCACCACTGTATCGACCAACAGGGTCGGGTTTGGTTCCGGGGTGGCCGTCGTCAGGGTGGCCATAGCTTGAGCGACCTGAGTTGCCTGAGCGGCCTCTGTCGCCTGGGCCTCGAGGTCGAGCAGCACATCCTGGATTTGCTCGGCCAACTGTTCCCGATCACGCAGCACACGCGTATCCACCATCGAGATGCTGTTGTCACTCACATAACCGACATCGCCCATCAGCTCAGTACGCCAGTAGAGCGAATCGTTGAGGACTGCCGCAGCATTGGCATACCCACGGTCACCGGTGCCAGTGATGACCAGGATGACCCGGTCGAGCGACCACGGTGAAGGCAGGATTTCCAGCAAACCGATTTCGTAGCCAACCGGCAGGCGGTAGACCACATCGTCCATCACCTGGCGGAGTGTATCGGTGCCTTCAACGAACGGTTGAGGCAGGTTCTGGTTAAGCGACGCCAGGAATGAGTTCCTGGTATTCTGCCCAAATACGATGAGGTTATATCCAGAAAGGTCCGTGCCTTCTGGCAGGGCACTGCCCAGGCTCACACGCGGCGCAAACCCTTCACCCGCAGTGACCGATGTCCCCAGCCGCGAGACCAACCGCATGGCATACTCCAGGTCTACAGCAGTTGGCTGATCGGGAAGGACAAACCAGACATCACGCAGATCGGGTTGAGTATTGAACGGCACCGGGAATGTGCCGATATATGGCGTCACATTTTGCGCCAACATTGTGCCGCGCGGCAGGTTCATCTTGCTATTGCCGCTGACGGTAAACCATGCGACTTGCGGATCCGGGATATAGCATTCCCAGTCACCCCCGACCGTCAGAGTGATGTTCAATGTGTTCTGCTCCCCCAGCAACCCCGAATCCGGTGGAATACGTGCCCGCAGATGGTAGGGACCGCCCACCACCTGGGTTGTCGTGCCCTCTGGTCCGGTAACCTGGGAAGTCGGCGCATCCAGCACAGCACTGGCAATCGGGTAACGATTGTTCATCGTCAGCGCCACACTGGAGCGATTGTTGCTGATCAAACCGGAGTAATTGAACTCCATGTCGACATAGGCGTCTTCTGTTAGGGGGTAGTTGGCGGGCAGGTAGAACCGCACCTGCGCCGAGGAAACCCCGTAGCCCCCCAGGGTGATCAGCGGATAGCCCAGTTGGCTAAAAGTCACTTCCGTTTGCAGCGTGAACCCTACCGGCGGACGCTGTACCGGGCGCAGATCGGTCACAACCGCGACTGCCCCACCGATCCCCATCACAGAAGGTGGACCGGCCAGCGCCGCGGCGGCCTTGGTGAGCGCTTCGGGCGATTGCCCGGTCACTGCCACGACCGACAGAAGCTCGTTGCCAGGGTTCGGGATGATCTGCACAACACCGTCTGTCGTCGCCACCGCTTCCCCAGCGACACTCAAAACACCGTCCGCGCCAAGATCGGAGGGGAAGAGGTCCTGGGCATAGTACTGGTCGATCAGCGCATTCGTGCCAATCTGTCCCACCAGCATCAGGTTATTCGTGCGCAGAATGGTATCGTCGACCGCATCCGCCGTCAGCACGCGAATAACCAGGTCGTTGAACGTCAACGACCCCAGGCCCGCCGAAAGTGACATCCCGGTCTGGATATCGTGCTCGGTGGGGTTGGCCGGCAGCACCAAGTACAACACGTCCGCGCGGTCGACAAAGCGCTGCGTATAAATAGGCCGCGGATAAAGCGACAGGTCCCGAATCGGGAGCGATTCGCGAAACTCTAGATGGAAGTAGGATTGATCGGTCTTGATCAACACCTGAGAGAGTGAATTCGCCAGGCAGTGGTCTTCCGCCCTCAATTCCACCGTGAAAGTATGGATGCGGTTCTGATCCTGAAGGATATTCAGTGGCAGCGGAATGGCCAGGGTTTGCACCCCGACATTGGCCGCACCCAGGCTAATCGTCGCGATTACCTGCTCGTCCATGGTCACATTAAGGATTGTGATCAGGTCGCTCACCAGCCCCGTCGGGCCGATAGTAGACGAGCGGGTTTCAAAGTAATCAATGTTCAGATACAGGACATTGTTGCCACCGGGCACCCACGTTTCGGGCACCGCCAGGTCAAATTGAGCCAATGCAGCAGGTGACTGAAGCGTCAGGTTCGACACCCCTAGATCGGCAAGCTTGACTTCTTGCGCCAGCAGCGGACCGGTCGGCACATTTTCCGGGATCGGGGTCAGGACCGGCGTAGGAGTCATGGTCACACAGCCGGCCAGGGAACTGCCCGGCTCGCAGACGGGCAGAGTAGGCTGAGCAGTCGCGGTAGGCAAAACGATCGGCGTAGACGCCTGGGGCGTGATGCCGATGACACTCGCCGGTTCGCTCTGAGGTGCCACAACACCGGCGCTGATATACGCCAGATCCTCGCCCGGCTGCTCAGGCGAACGCTCAACGACCAGCCAGTTCGGGTCTTCAGGATCGACGCCCAGCACACATACCGATGCCCCCTGTGGGTACATCTCCAAAATGTCGCAGGTTGTAGAGGCGCACGCCCGAATGTTGGCACCGGTTGCACCCTGGACACTCACCAGGTAAGGCACACAGGCCGGCGTTTCAGGGGTACTCGTACTCTCAGGCGATGCCTGGGCTGTAGCCGTCGCATCAGGTGTCGTCTCGGCTGCCGCAGGTGTCGAGGTCAGCAGCATCGGCCCGGCCTGCTGTATGGTAGCCGAGGGAGCGGGGGTATCGGTCGCCGGTAGGGTGGCGATTGCAGCTGCAACCGGGGTCGCAGCGTCTGCCGGTGTCGTCAACGCTTCGGCCTGAGCCTGGAGAAGTTGGGCGAATTCCGGCAGGTCCTCGTCGGTGAGGAACGTCATCACCTCATCGTTAACCCACACCCCCGATGCACCACCAGGCACATCGACCCGCAGCCAGTAGTTATACTGCCCCCCAAACCCACGTGCGCATACCCAGTTTCCAGGCTCGATGACACCCATCACCGGGCAAGTTACGCTAGGACACTGACGGTAGTTGACATTATCCGTACCTTCGACACCCCAGAATTCCTCGCAGTCCGCAAACAACACGGAGATCAGATCGTCTGGGGGAAAACCGGGCATGACATTGGACTTTTCAATGGCATACAGCGGCGCAGTCTCTTCGGTATCTTCGGTTTCAGAAGACAGGGAGACCAGCAGCCAATCGGGATTATCAGTAATTCCGCGCACGCAGACGCCTTCACCCTGCGCCAACCGGGCCACTAACGGGCACTCAGCGCCCGCACAAGAGCGCACTGCGGCGGCCAGGTCAGAAACAAAGTACTGCTGGCACGCAGGCAGCCGACCGGAGATGGAGAGCGGACCGGGCGGCGGCGTCACAGTGGGCGCAAGAGTCTCGCGCGGCACAGGGGTGAATGTCGCCTGCCCCGGTAGGGGTGTCGAGGTCGGCACAAACGGAACAGGTTCACCCGTATTCCGCCCCCACGGGATCACACTATCGCGCCGGACCCAACCTCCAAGGCCGCGATCCGACTCAACCACATAGATCCAGGTGGGAAATACCGAATAATAGTAGCCGCATAGCCAGTCTTCACCGACCAGTGTGCCCAGGGGCGCACAGCCAGGCTGATTGCACGCATAGACTACCACCGAGTCGGTATCCACCAGCCACGCCTGGCATCCCAGGTAATCCGCCTGGGCCTGACCGGGCGCACCAGGGGCAACCACCTGGGTGCTGATGTAATAAATGGGCGATGCCGCATCCGCCGGATCGAGATCGACTCGCAGCCAGTCCAGCGATTCTTCCGACGGTCCCAGCACGCATAGGTTCTGATCGCGACTGACCTGGGCCATCACACGGCAGCCCATCAGCGCACAAGCGCGCACATTCGCCCTATCCACCGTTACAAAATAGGGCTGGCAGGCGCCCGAATCTTCCTGCCACTGCACATTATCCGCCGGGGCATCCATTTCTTGAGCCAGCGTGCCTGAGAACATGAACGCCAGCATCACCAGCACCACAGCCCCAGCCATCATCAGCACATACCACTTACGTAGAGTAGGGAGAGATTTTATGAGCATAATCAGACCTATGTGATAGGTGAAATTCGGGACACGATACGCGATTCGGACAGGCGCAGGCGCAGCGCCTGGGCCAACACACTGCACGAGGCAGCAAAACCGATGATCACCCAATGGTAGCGGTTATAGCTTGCGTGAAGAAATACGCTCGCCAACAAAAAGGCGATAAAACCAAAGCGAATCCCGGTAACCCAATCCGCCAGGTCGGGGCGGCCCGATTCCTTGAAGTATTTCCTTGCTCGCCCCATGCCCCGGAACAGGACCCCCAGCATCGCTGCAAAAGAAAGGATTCCCACAACACCCATCTCGGCAGCGATCTCCAGATAGAGGCTGTGCGCCTCGCGCGCCTCCCCGCGACTATCCAACCCCAGTTTGGGCGCATAGTCCAGGTACATATCGGCATAGTGACCACGCCCTATCCCCAGTATGGGGCGATCTTGGAACATCTGCATGGCCACAATGGCCTCGCTGGACCGACCACGCAGCGATACTTCTGTTTGCATCCCTACACCTTCGGCAACCAGGTTGGGCAGGGTGTTGATACGCGCCGCAAAGCCAACCGGCAAGTAGGGCACCACGAGCACTCCGATCAAAACAACCAGCGTTCCCACCACAAAGGGGCTTAACCGCCGCTCGCGTATCACCAATGCCCCCAAGACCAAAAGCGTCAGAAATCCACCGCGCGAATAGGTGGCCAGCACCACTGCGATGATGAACACCGAGATCACCAGTGCCCACAGGCGGTTGCGCAATGAGTGATCGGTCATCGCGCGATAGAGTGCGATGGGCAGCACCATCAACTGGTACATGGCATAATAGTTGGGGTCGTCGAGCGGGCCGGTAATGCGGTTGCTGTCGAAACCTTCGGTGACTTCAAACACCGGCGCATTGGCAAAGCCCCAAAAGGTGAAGTCAAAATTGCCAGTGATCATCTGGAAGGTACCCAACATCGCCAGAATTCCAGCAACACTGATCAACACCCACTGAGCGCGCTTCCATACATGCTCATCGGTCGCGAACTGAACAATGATCAACATGATCACAAAGTCTTTCAGTTCATCGATGATCACTCCCAATCCGCGTTCCGGAATCGGCGCAAAGAACATCGACATGATGCTTACCGCCACATAGCCCAAAATGAGCATTTCGGTAATACGAAAGATGAGTGGTTTTCTTTGCAGGACCACATGGCTGGCGAGCGTGCCGACAAAAATCAGCGCAACCAGGAACTTGTTGAGGTCGGGAATCCCAAAGGATTCCTCGATCACGCTGGAGGCATTCGAAAATACGAATGCCACCAGGAAGTAAAGCCCCAGCGGAGGCCGCAGTAGAACGATGAGTCCCAAAAGGACAGCGAACACCCCGCCAACAACAAAGATTCCATAAGCCGTCGCGCCGATGATGATGCTGCCGATCAAGACAACCAGCACCCCAAAGACCGCCAGCCCAACCTCATAGCCACGCGCACGTGTGGCCACTAAGGGAGAATGCAGTGTCGATGTATTCGCCATTGGCTATCGTGTATCCTCATGTTCAGATCGCCCGGCCCACTGCAAGGGAGCTTGAACGCCGGGCATGCCGCTTAACGATCGCCTTTGCGCTCAGAATCGCTGCCTGGCTCTTGCTGCTGCATGGCACGTGCCGCGAGCGGATTCCGCGGGCGACGGCGCGATGGTTTTTCTTCTTTGGCGGGTTCCGCCGGCACATCGGGCGCATTGAGCACAGTATCCCACGCGCTCGGCGACGAGCCAAACAGGTTCTCTTCGCTCACATTGAACACCGCGCCGCTCGCCGGTTGGCTGTAGGGAACTTCCTCGCCACCCTGCACAAACGGGCCAGGCATGGTCGTGATCAGGTGAATAGAGTTCTCGCCTTGTGATTCAGCTTTGGCCAATGCGTCGTGAGCTTTGTCGAGAATCTCACGATAGGTCATTGCATCACCACTGGTGGCGACAATCCCGGTGCTGGCGACAAACGTCGCGACATAACCGCCAAATTCAAAGGGCCGCGCGCGAATTTCGCTGTGCAACTTCTGCAAGATGCCGCGGGCCTCGTCACCAGGGGTCTCGGTGAGCAAGATGCCAAAGGTCCAGGGTTCCAGGTAGGCGATGATATCGCTGCGCTGCCGGATCGTATCCTGGATCGCCAGGGCTGCACTGCGCAGCAGCGCTGTCTGTGTCGCTTCGGGCAGCAGATCAAATTCTTCGTTGGGCGTGAGGCGCAGCAGGGCCATGCTGATCGGGCGCAGCCGTGCGTAAGGACGGTTCGTCTCTTCTTCAAAGCGCTGGCGGAAGTAACGCTCGTTGTAGGTCCCCACACGCAGGTCGCGGATCGCTGCCCCTTCCAGCCGTTCCGAAGGCGTGCGCAGGTACTCGAAAGTCAGCGCCAGGGTTACCCCTACCACCAGGCCCAGCACTCCACCCAGGACCGCATTCAACGTGGTCTTCGGCGAGACAGGGTCCTCTTGAAGTTCGGGCGGGTCGAGGTTTTCCAGCGGGAACGAATTGTAGAGGGGGTTCGCGCGTTCCATGCCAGCCAGGCCAATCGCCTCATTCAAGCGAAGAGCCAGGTCGGGCGACGGCCCCTGAACGGTGAGCGACAGCACATTGGTGTTGGGCAAGTTCGCGCAAGAGACTTCATACTTTTCGAACTGTTTCAACTTCGGGTTCAAGCCGATAAGTTGAAATGCCCGTTCACGAACCGACTGACTCGTGATCACCTGGCAATAGGTCACCGAAATGCGGTCACGGCCCGACAGTGTATCGATACCATAGATCAGGGTGTCATTTTCCGCCGTTGATAGTCCCCCGCCCAGCCGCGCGACATATGTGGAAGTGGCCGCATATATGGGCGTCTGCTGGTAACTGAACCAAAGCGCGAGGGCTGTTGCGATAAACGTGAGCGGCAAAATCAGCCAGGCTCGTTTGAGTAATATTCGGAGATATTCTCGCAGCTCCATAGGGACCTCTCCACTGCTGTGTTTTGGGTTGTCAGGAACAGATGACGGTCTGCCTGACCGAAAAATGACACCTGGACCATTCACCGGCTCGGCCCTGCAATGCAGGGATTTGTCGGAAGAAAAGACTTTCTACACGCCTCAGAAAGCAAATAACAGCCTGGGCAAATTCCAGAGACATCTTCCAGAGACATCTTGTGGTGTGGGTGCGACACCATGAAACTATAAAGTCATCTATTGAAAAGCGCCAACCAGCTTGAGTGAACGGATCGTCATGCTCACCTTTTGCGACCCACACCAACCGCCTCGACCAAGCTAAAGTAATACGACTTCTAATTTCTTCGTGCTAAACGATTTACCAATAGTCTCTAAAGAGTATAGCGCTTGAGCAGACAGATGTCACCGTCTTTTTATAAATATTTACTTTATTGCCATTACTCATAACACCTTTCAAACATCCCCTTGCAGGCGCAATGACGGTCCCGACAGATCATGGTTGACTCATGGCCACCTCCTGGGTCGGGAGCAGTTATTATCGAGGTGCTGGTGGCCAGCGTTTCTCGTGCTGCAAAGGTTTTACCGCTTTTTTATAGAATTTTATCTACTCCTAGATTAAGCAAACCTATAATACAAAGTATGGATATTCGGTGAAATCTGGTGCCATTCTAGCTATTCATTCTGGCTATTGGTGGAGAAGGTTTGCCCTCTTCACCTCAACAAGCAGTCGCCAACCCGTGTGTTTCTGTCATCACCCAATCGACCGCGCGCGATTCCTGTCGAATTCATCCACCGGCAGCCAGACTCACGCTTGAGTGTGTGGGGAAGGAATTATCAGTAGCATGGCTAAATTCCGACTGCTGTTGATCTCTCTCGCCGCCTGGCAAATCTTGCTCTTCAACCTGGAGCGCCCCGATATCCTCAGCGGTGGGCGCAACATCGACCTGGCCTCATTTGTCTATGTGCTGGCCGCCATGGTCATGGTGGGCATGTTGATGATGCCCGATCTGGGCAAGGAACGAATCGAGCTAGTCGTTGTGCCCACGATGGTGTTATATGTCATCCTCAAAATTTATGTCAGCATCCGGCGCGAACTCATGGTTGATACGATGTTTGTCTACATCTCTATCACAGAAGTCGCCGTGCTGCTGATCACTGTGTGGATTGCGCGTAATGTCTCGGTGGCTGTGGCCAGCTTTGAGGATGCCGTCGAAACTACCGTCTTGGGCACCGATAAGCTGCGTGTGTTACCGATGGCGGAAGGTGAGGAACAAATCAATCACGAGTTGTTCCGTGCCCGTCGTTTTGACCGTCCGGTATCAATCCTCTATTTGCGCAATACGCTGTTGGATGGAATGCGCAGCTCGTTTGGCCAGCAGTTCGATCTCGAAGCCGCGTTCCGTCGGCGCTACTTGCAGGCTCGCATCGCTCAACTGGCCGAGGCAATGACTTATCGCAGCGATATCATTGCATGGCATAATGATAATCTGGTCATCTGCCTGCCTGAGACCACCAAAGAACACGCCACTCAATTCGCTCAGCAGCTTCACGAGATGTTGAAAATGCGCCTCAACCTCTCGATCAAGATGGGGCTGGCGACCTTTCCTTATGATGCCCTGATCTACTCTGATCTGATTGACGCTGCCCTGCTTCATCCCGTTGTCTTTCTGACCGATCTCGCCACGCCTGCTGAGCAGGAGCACCCTGACGATCACCCGCCCAAAGACCCCCCATCTTCCGATCGTCGTGAGACTTCCGACCAGCCGACCAGCGAAACACGCGTACCCGATCCCCTGGCAACCCAAGAATTGAACCCGGTGGCGCGGCCTTTGGGCATCATTCGTTCACTGCTCTCTGGCCCACAGCTTTTCCCGCTTGATGGAATGCCGCTCTTTTCCAGTGTAGCAACCACTTCGTCTACCGATCCCAATCTGTGGGTGAACCGGCTCCCCTATCAAAGCGCGGCTTCTCGCCAGCTTTACCGGGTGATCAAGCGAGCATTCGATCTGAGCGTAACAATTGTGTCGATGCCATTTGTCGCGGTGCTCATGGTGCTGATCATGATCGCCATCAAGCTCGATGGACCGGGACCGATCTTTTTCCGCCAGTATCGCACAGGCATCGGCGGGCGGCGGTTTGTAATGTACAAATTCCGAACCATGGTGCCGGATGCCGAAGAAAAGCTCAAGGAATTGGCTGCTCAGGGATTAGCCAGGCTGGATGAGAATGGCAAGCTGGCCGAACCCCTCAAGCTCAAGCGCGATCCGCGTGTGACGCGAGTGGGGCGCATATTGCGTAAAACCAGCCTTGACGAAATTCCCCAGTTGTTCAATGTGCTGCGCGGAGACATGAGTCTGGTAGGACCGCGTCCCACGAGTTGGAACGTAGATAGCTACACACTCATGCAAACCGAGCGCCTGAGTGTTCGCCCTGGCATCACCGGGTTGTGGCAGGTTTCCAGTCGTGGCAGCAGCGACTTCGACAACTGGCTTGAATGGGACATGAAATATATCGAAAAAATGAGCCTGTCGCTCGACTTGCAGATCCTGGTGCGAACTGTGTTCAAAGTGTTCCAGGGATCGGGCGCACGTTAACGGGGCGCGTTTGCGATATGAATATCGGCGATGGAATCATCGCCAAAGCTCGCAGCGCTCGCATGTGGCAGGGTCCGTGTGAGCGCTGCTTCATTTGGTGAAGCGAACTCTCCCATTTTCGCTTATGATATCTGACATCGTATGAGTCGCGTCCGATTGCGAAGGGATGTCGCCCTGTGTTGATCCTGGTTGCCGTGGTGTTTTGGCTGAGTCTGTTCTTGCTCTGCTGGATGTACTTTGGCTATCCCCTGCTGATGTGGGTACTCAGCCGGTGGCGAGCACATCCTGTCCATCGAGCCGATCACACCCCTACCCTTACATTGTTGATTCCTGCCTACAACGAAGCAGATGTCATCCGCGCCAAACTCGAAAACTGCCTGGAACTCGACTATCCCCGCGATGCCTATCAGGTTTTGGTGGTTGACGACGGCAGCGATGACGGCACACGTGAGATGATCATCGAACTCCAAGAGCGCGGCGTGATGGCCATTCTCCAGCCCCAACGCCAGGGAAAAATGGCCGCAGTCAATGCTGGTTTCGCTCATGCGCGTGGGGAAATCGTGGTTCTGAGTGACGCTTCGCCCATCTATAAATCGGATGCGTTGCGGCTGCTGGTACGCCCCTTCGCCGATCCAACAGTTGGCGTGGTAGTTGGGGCGCTGGTCACCCGCGATCGCGATACCGGGGTGGCTAAGCAAGCCGGCATGTATTGGCGGTACGAATCCGCGCTGCGCAGGTGGGAAAGCCGCACCGGAAGTACGGTGGCCGTGCATGGAAATATGTTCGCCATCCGCAAAAGCTGCTTCCGTCCGCTCAAGACAGGGACCATCAACGACGAATTCAGCCTGGCGATGGAAGCTATCCGGCAGGGCTATCGCGTCATCTATGAACCAGCCGCTATCAGCTATGATGATGCCAGCCTTTCCATGCAAGACGAGGTCAACCGCCGCACGCGCATCAATGCAGGGCGCTTCCAGGCCCTTTTCTCAGCGGGCTATCTTCGCACACCCAATGCCAGCATTGCCTTCCGGTTGATCTCCCACAAAATGCTGCGCCCCTTTGCGCCAATCTTCATGCTGCTGATGCTGGCCGCCAACATCCTCACCGTACTGGCCGGCAGCAGCGATCCGCACTTATTCAAGCTCACCGGCTGGTGGGGTATATTGGTTTTGGCCGCGCAGTTGGCCTTCTACGCCCTGGCTGCGATAGGTTGGCGCATGGAAACACGCGGGCAGAAGCCCCCATTGGTGATCGGAATTCCTTATTTCTTTGTGAGTACCAATTTCGCGGCACTGATTGGGTTGGTGCGTTATCTGCGCGGATCGCAGCGCGTCACCTGGACCAAGCGAACAACCTAGAGCATCAGGTGCAATTGGGAGTAAAATAAAAACACGTCTCAGCACAAATCAGGCACCATCATCCCACTCTGCCCGGCCAGGTGAGTGTTCCCCATGTTCGATCAGCCGCCTTTCGTGCAGGCCCGCCAGCTCTCCAAACGATATGGGGGAGTCGAAGCGCTGCGACATATCGATCTCGCCATCCATCGTGGCGAGGTTATCGGGGTGGTGGGTGATACTAACTCCGGCAAATCCACCCTGCTGCGCTTGCTCGCCGGTGTTACAGAGCCAGACCAGGGTGAATTCTGGGTCCAGGGCAAACGCGCCCAGCTTTCTCCGCCCCACCGCGCCGCCCGCTATGGGATACGCGCCGTCCACCAGGATATCAACATCGCCGCGCACATGAGCGCGCTCGGTTACATCTACGGCGGCCAGACTCCTTCACGCCGCGCACCGCTGCGGTGGCTGGGTTGGTGGGATCACGAGCGAATGCGGCAGAGCGCCGAGCGTGAATTCGAACGCCTGGGGTTCGATATGCCGCCGCTTAACCGCCCGTTGAATGACCTGACCAGTGCTCAGCGGAAGATGGTGGCATTTGTGCACGCGACCCTCTGGTCGCCCCACCTGCTCTTGCTCGACGAGCCGATGGATGCCCTCGAAGCCTACAAAGGCAACATCCTGCGGCTGATCGCAGACATCCGCGCAGCCCAGGGAGCAGTGTTGCTCGTCACCCAAAACCTGGACGATATTTTCCGCATCGCCGACCGGATCGTAGTGCTCAATGCCGGGACCAAAATCGCCGAACGGTACACTTCGCGCACAACCGAAGAAGAGATCGTGCGCCTGATCCTCGGCTCGGTCGAAGAACGCATGACTCCGGCGGTGTGGGCGCTCAGCAACTATTTCGAGGTCCGACGGCAGGCTGAGGCGCTCGATCGGCTGTCAAAAGCCTTCGAGCGGCGAGCAGCACGTTTGCAAGCCCACGCGGAAGTGGCCCGCAGCGCCACCTCGATCCTCGACCGAGACCAGCTTCTGACGCAGATCGCCCGCATCATCCAGCAGCGCTTCGGGTACTACTACACCGGCATTTTCCTGATGTCTGCCGCCGAAGACACTGTCGAACTGCGCAGCAGCGCCAGTCGCAACCCTCACCACGCCATGCCCCAGAGCCTGGTTCTGCCCGTCAACGGAGACGGCATGATCGCGTGGTGCGCTGCACACGGCCAGCCGCGGTTGGCCAACGACGTAGCCGAAGACCCGCTGTTCGAGCCGGAAAACACGCTCCCCGAAGCGCGCTCGGAACTGGTCTTGCCGCTGCGAATCGGGCGGCGCGTGTTGGGTGTCTTGGACCTGCAAAGCGACCAGGTGAACGCCTTTGAGGAAGAAGACGTCCAGGCGCTGCAAGCGCTGGCCGATCAGCTAGCCATCGCCATCCGCAACGCCGATCTTTTCGAGGCCGCCCAGGCAGCTCGCCGCCAGGCCGACGAAGCCAATCGCTACAAAAGCGTATTCCTCTCGAACATGTCCCACGAGCTGCGCACCCCGCTCAGCGTGGTAATCGGGCACACGCAGGCCATGCTGAACCCCACCGATGGCTACTACAGCGCCCCCGTGCCGCTTGAATATCGCCGCGATCTGGAGACGATTCGCAAAAGCAGCGCGCACCTGTTGGCCCTGCTGAACGACATTCTGGACTTGAGCAAGATCGAGGCGGGCGAAATGCGCCTTCAGCCTACCGTCATCGACCTGCCCGCCCTGCTGGATGAAGCCCTCAACGCTTCAACCAGCCTGCTGAAGGGCCGGCCTCTCAGCGTCACGCGCCGTTACGAACCCGATCTTCCCCCGGCCTGGGGCGACAAGGTGCGCACCCGGCAGATTGTGCTGAACCTGCTCACCAATGCGATCAAATTCACCGAAAAGGGGGGCATCACGCTCTCGGCTGCGCCACTCAATGATATGCTGTGCGTCTCCGTAGCCGATACCGGCATCGGCATTCCCGAACATCTGCGCGAGCGTATTTTTGAGCGCTTCCACCAGGGGGATGGCGTCGCGGCGCGCAAGCATGGCGGGGCCGGATTGGGATTGAGCATAAGCCAGCAGTTGGTGGAGCTTCAACACGGGCGTATCTGGGTGGAGAGCGAGGTGGGTGTGGGTTCCACGTTCTCTTTTACCATACCGCGCGCCACACCTGACCAGATCGCGGCCTACAGCCAGCTCCCGACCGAAACCCTGCTCTCCGATGCCCAGCGGATGGTCATCTTCCAGGACGACATCGAAACCGAAAGCGCCGTGCGCCTGGTGATGCTCGTCATTGTGGACTCCTCGCGGGCCGAAGCATTGCACCGCGCCCTGGAAGACAGCGGACTGGTTGTCGAGCAAAGCTCTCCCAGCCTGGATGTTGCGGATACAACAGCGATCATCCTGCCCGACCTGATCGTGCTGGATGCCGCTTCGCCGGATGGGCCGGCGGTACTGCGGGCATTGATCGACAGCGTCGAGATGAGTGAAACGCCGATCCTTGTGTTAGGGGCTGGCGATCCCGGCATCCTCCAGGCACCGGACAGCCGCGCCCCCGTCCTGGCCATCCCCGGCGAGCCTGCATCGCCGGACGAGGTAGTCGCCCAGGTTTGGCGCTGCCTGGCCGGGCGTTGAGCCGGCAGTTGGGCCAGCCCAGGTTAATGTATTAAGCTCTGCTGTTGGAGCGATGGTTGCCTCTCTTGCCATCGCTGATAGTGGCATGTCCGATCGTTTTTGCTTTTCCACCGAACTGAACTTTGGCGAAGGAGAAGTCAACCGATGGCAGCACGCCCCCCTTTTTATTTACTCAATCCGGTCGCCCGCAACCTGGTCATCAGCGACAAATTCAACACCCCGCGCACGTACAGCTTCGCGCCTTCCAAGCTCCAAAAACATGAAGGGATCGACATCGTCGCGCTGGATGCGCAGGGCAATCCGGTCTCGGTATTGGCCTCGCAGCGGGGAATCGTCGATCAGGTGAGCTTCAGCCCGACAGGATATGGCAATTATGTGCGGATTGTGCACAAATGGGGCAACGACACATTTGTCACCTGGTACGGCCATCTCTCAGCCGCAACTGTCAAGATCGGCCAGTTTGTCAAAGCAGGGCAGAAGATCGGCATTGCAGGCACCACCGGCTTTTCAACGGGCGTTCATCTGCACCTGACACTCCAACACATTGGCAAGGGCCTGAAAAATTACACCGTCGATGACGTCGTCGATCCTGAGCCGTTCCTGAAGACTGGCCCGGTCGCGGAGTTTGACGAGCTGGACTTCATCGCCGATGTCACCGTGCCCGATGGCACGGTGATGCGCCCCGGCCAGGAATTCCAGAAAACCTGGCGTGTGCGCAATACCGGCACGACCACCTGGGATACAAACCACGTCATCGTCTTCGCCAAAGACCACCCCATGGAGGGGCCAGACCAGGTCACGCTCCCACGCACGCCCATCATCCCCGGCGACATCACCGATATTACGGTCAAGTTGAAGGCACCTACCAGCGCGGGCACCCACCGCAGCACCTGGCAAATGCGCGCCCCAGATGGACTCCTGGTCGATTTCCCGATCTATGCTGAGATCAAGATCGAGAGCGTCACGCCGGTCGATGAAGCCTCATATGTCTCCGATGTCACCATTGAAGACGGCACGCCAGTTCAGGCCGGGGCCACATTCGTCAAAACCTGGCGCACTCGCAACACGGGCACCACCACCTGGGATCAGCGCTACACCCTGCGCTGGACCGGCGATAACCGCATGAGCGGGCCGGACAGCGTACCCGTGCCGCGCACGGTCAAACCAGGCGAAACGGTCGATATTTCAGTCACGCTGAAGGCACCGGACACCGCCGGACACCACATAAGTACCTGGAAACTGCACACCCCGGCAGGCAAGCCGTTCGAGCATAGTCTATGGGTTGACATCCAGGTTCCCCAGCCAAATGTTCCTCCCGGCAAGCGCAACGAGATGCGCTACATGGCCGACGTGACAATCCCCGACGGAACCAGGATTCAGGCTGGGGAAAAATTTCAGAAGACCTGGCGTGTCCGCAATTCGGGCGAGACCACCTGGGGAACTGGCTATACGCTCGCCTTTTCGGGCGATGATCGTCTGGGCGGCCCGGAAAGCGTCCCTCTACCCGCTGCCCGGCCAGGCGACAGCGTACTGATCACCGTGCCCATGGTCGCCCCTACCACGCCCGGTCTCTACAAAAGCACCTGGAAACCGCGCGATCCGCAGGGCAAGCCCTTCGAGTTCGATGTGTTCGCCTTGATCGAAGTCCCCGATCCTAAGATGCTCAAAGATGAGCTGAGCTGGGTCAAGGATGTCACCATCGCCGACGGCACGGCGATGAGGCCCGGCGAGTCGTTCGTTAAAACGTGGCGCGTGCGCAATACCGGCACCAGCACCTGGGGAACCGGCTACCGGCTGGTCTTCGCCGAAGACAACCGCATGAGCGGCCCCAGTAGCGTCCCCCTGCCTGCCGCCCGCCCTGGCGATATGGTAGATGTGACGGTCAACCTGGCTGCGCCTACCACACCCGGCCTGCACAAAAGTACCTGGAAAGGCAGCACTCCACAGGGCCAGGTGTTTGATTTCGGCGTGTTCGCGCTGATCGAAGTTGTGGACCCCACCCAGACCTTTGACATGCTGGCATTCCTGCGTGGCGATGGCCGGATCTACGACCTGGAATTCAACTGGAGCGGCGGTGGCACACAGCGTGTTCAAACCCAGGTCGATGGGAACAAGTTCTACCATGTCAAGCATTCGGAATGGGAAGAATTGTGGTCCGATGAGCAGTTTATTTATCGGGGTACAGATACTTCACCGGGGAAGGGCGAAGTCTATCAGCTCAGCGAGAACGGGCGCTATGGCAGCGCGTGGATTCCGCGCCAAATGACGGTTGGAGCCATCTTCCGACGCTCGCCGATGGTGATCTTCCGCCGGAAAAGCGACGGCACGCCCGTGCCCGGCAAGCAGGGTGTTCAGGTCACCTGGATCACGCTCGAAAACGTGCATATCCGCTACCGGATGCCCAGCGGCATTGAGCTTCAGCAGGTAGCAGTCCTGGCCGCCTATGAAGACATCAACGGCAGGCCCAAAACCACGCCCTTCGAGCGCTACTACTACGCCAAAAAATATGGGCTGGTGGGTTGGGAAGGCGAGTTAGGAAAAGCCTACATCGTGCGTGAATTCTTACCCGGCACCGTAGCCAATCTGGTGCGCGAACGCCTGTCCTGGATGTACCCTTCTGCACATCGGCACGCCCGCTTGGGGGTATCTCCACCGGGCGAGCCGAGCCCGGCCCAGGGTCCCCGCTGGAGGCGCCCCCTGCACGGACGTTTAAGCCACCCGGCTAGAGAACGCTCAAGCGTCTTGATTGTGAGCACCCGTGAGGGTGCTTTACTTTCCCCGAGTCTGCCCCCTTCAGGGCCAGGCGATGCGCTTTCTCGGCAGTGCCTCACCGTTTACGTTACAATTCACAGCAGGGATTGGCCCGGTTCTGCGGCGGGCTTCACGGGCGATTCCTCAGGGGGAGATGCCGTGTACGATTATTGCGGCCAGATGGTCAAGGGATATGAAATCAACGAGCGGATCGGCGCAGGTAGCTTTGGCGCGGTCTATCGAGCGTTTCAACCTGCTGTCGGGCGCGAAGTCGCCATCAAGATCATTCTCCCTGCCTTCGCCAATCACCCCGATTTCATCCGGCGCTTCGAAGCAGAAGCTCAGCTCATTGCGCGGTTGGAGCATCCTCACATCGTGCCCCTGTTCGATTACTGGCGCGAGCCAGAGAGCGCCTTCTTGGTAATGCGCCTGCTGCCGGGCAGTCTGCGCCGTTTGATGGAAACGCACGCATTGCGCGCTCAGCACGTCGCGCAGATCGTGGATCAGATCGCTTCGGCCCTGGCCCTATCGCACCGTCAGGGCGTAATTCATCGCGATGTCAAGCCCGATAACATCCTGATAGATGGGCAAGGCAACGCCTACCTGACCGACTTTGGGCTGGCCAAAGTCACCGAAACGCACTGGCGCGACGACGACGAGCACACCGCCGGATCGCCCAGCTACATGGCTCCAGAGCAAATCACTGGCCAGGAGACTACAGCCCACGCCGATATCTACGCGCTGGGTGTAGTGATCTACGAGATATTCGCTGGTCATACCCCTTTTGGCGGCCTCCATATGGCCAGCCTGATCAATCGCAAACTGAAGCACCCATTCCCCATGCTGAGCATCCCGGATTCGCGACTGGCAGACGCGCTCAATCCCATCATCCAGCGTGCCACCGCCAGGGAACTCTCCGAACGCTACCAGGATATCCGGGACATCGCACGCGATGTCCGCCGGGCGCTGATTGGCGAAGAAGGGCCGCCCGTCTCGCTGGCCGACACGGCAGAGGTGGAGAACCCCTATAAGGGTCTGCGCGCCTTCGAAGAAGCCGACGCCAGCGATTTTTATGGGCGCGAAGCGCTGGTGCACCAACTCGTTACCATGCTGCAGGGGCCTGGCCCATATGCGCGTTTCCTGGCCATTGTGGGACCAAGTGGGAGCGGCAAATCGAGCCTGGTCAAGGCAGGCTTGATGCCTGCCTTGCGCAGAGGCGCATTTCCCGGCTCAGACTCCTGGTTTTTGACCGCCATGCTGCCGGGAGGTCAGCCGCTCCACCAGCTTGAGACTGCCCTGCTCAGCGTCGCCCGCAGCGCGCCGGACGATCTCGCAGTGATGTTGCGCTCCGACCGCCGGGGATTGGTGCGCGCCGCCGAACGTATTTTGGGCGAAGAAGAAGGCGATCTGCTGCTGGTCATCGACCAGTTTGAGGAACTCTTCACGCTGGTGAGCGACGAGGCAGAGCGTGCTCACTTCCTGGGACTGCTGCAAACAGCCGTCACCGATCCGGACAGCCGGGTGCGGGTGGTCATCACTCTGCGCGCAGATTTTTATGATCGTCCCCTGCTCTACGAGGATTTTGGCGCGTTGATGCAGGCGCGGACGCAGGTTGTGCTGCCCTTGACCACAGATGAGTTGGAACGCGCGATTGTGACTCCGGCTCAGCGCGTCGGTGTGCAGATCGACCCCAACCTGGTCACGGCGATGATCGCGGATGTCCACGAGGAACCGGGCGCGCTGCCCCTGCTGCAATATGCGCTGACCGAGGTCTTCGAGCGCCGCGAAGGTCGCCATCTCCGGCTGGCAGACTACGAGGCCATTGGGCGGGCGGCGGGTGCGCTTGCCCGCCGCGCAGATAGTGTCTTTGCGCAGCTTTCGCCCGTCCAGCAGGCCATCGCGCAGCAGGTCTTCTTGCGGTTGGTCACGCTGGGCGAAGGCACCGAAGACACTCGCCGCCGCGTGGAACAGGCAGAACTGGCCTCGGTGCTGCCGGATGCTGTGACTCTGCACGAGGTGCTTGAGACCTTTGGCCGGCACCGCCTGTTGAGCTTTGACCGTGTACCCGATACCCGCGCGCCCACCGTCGAAGTGGCCCACGAAGCGCTGCTGCGCGAATGGGGGCGGCTGCGCTTGTGGCTGGATAGCTCCCGCGAGGATGTTCGCCAGCAGCGGCGGCTGGCGCGCCGGGCCGCGGAATGGGAAGCTGCCGGTTACGATCCCAGTTTCCTGCTGCGCGGAGTCCAGATGGAACAGTTTGTCTACTGGCAGAACCACAGCCGTGTCTCGTTGGGGCAATCCGAGCGAGCCTACATGACCGCCAGCATCCAGGTTCATGAAGCGCAACAAGAAGAGGAGAAGGCGCGTCTCGTGCGCGAAAAACTGCTCGAAGCGCGCGCGCAGCGCTTCTGGCGTGGCCTGCTGGTGGTCATGTTTCTGGCGCTGGTGGTGGCGCTGATCTTGTCTTTGCTGGCAGTGGATCAACGGGAAGAAGCGCAGCGCGCCCGCCGGGCTGCCGAAGACAGCGCACGCCGCGCCCAGATTGAAGCCGAGGCCGCGGCCACCGCAGCCTCTATCGCCGAGAGACGGGCCAACGAACTGCAATCGCTGGCCCTGGTCGAGGATGCCGAACGCGTTTATGGAGAAGGCAACATCGACCTGGCCCTGGTGCTGGCCATCGAAGCGAACCGCCTGCCTAATCCCCCGGTCCGTGCCCAGCGCGCGCTAAGCAGCCTGGCCCCCTTGGCAGCCGTACGGGTGATGACATGGCATTCCAGCCGGGTTAATGCAGTCGCCTTCAGCCCTGATGGCGTCCTGGCGCTATCTGGCGGGGATGATGGCACGCTCGTATGGTGGGATGTCGCCACCGGTCAAAGGATCAACAACCGCGAGGAAGAGGGTGGACGCATCCGCAGCATCGCGTTTTTGCCATCAGGTGACCAGGTTGTTATCGCGGGCGACAACGGTCTGCTGGTATTGGTGGATGCTGCGACCGGCGAGACTGTGCGCGCGCTGGATCACCCCGGCGATGTCTTCGCTGTCGCTGTCAGCCCGGATGGCACCCTGATCGCGTCTGGTGGGCGCGACCAGATCATTCGGCTGTGGGATACCTCCACAGGCAGCCTGGTCAATCGCCTGGGCACGGCCTCAACCGGCCACCGGGACCGCGTGACGGCCCTGGCATTCAGCCCGGATGGCACGGCGCTGGCTTCCGGCGGAGCTGATGCCCGTGTGATCATATGGGATGTTGCGACAGGCCGCTCCACCTTCACGCTGGCAGCCCACAACGACGCAATCACCGACCTTGCTTATGCACCGTCGGGCGCGCCGGGCGGCGGTGCCCTGCTGACCGCCTCAATCGATGCGCTGGTCTATTGGGAAACCGAGCGTTACACTGTCGTCCATCGGCTGCAAGGCCACACCGAGCGCGTCAACGGCGTCGCGTTCAGCCCCGATGGGCGCTTCGCTGCGTCGGCTGCGGGCAATCCCTTTGCCGCCGCCTCGACTGATAACAGCGTCATTCTGTGGGATATTGCGTCCGGCCAGATTATCAGGCGCTTCACCGGCCACGCGTTTCAGGTCACAGATGTCGCTTTCAGCCCAGATGGGCACTACCTCGTCACCGCATCGGCGGATGCCACCCTGCGCTTGTGGGACATTGCCCCCCAAATCGAGCTGGCGCGGCTCTCGATGGACAACGTCAAGTGGAATACCGCTGCCGCTCTGCCGGACGGGTCCCAGGCACTCGCATCCACCGACAGCGGCCAGTTGGTGGCCATTAGCCTCGATCCGGCTAATCCTGAACAACGCGTGTTGGGGCCTGCTCTTGGCGTGAACGCCATCGCCATCAACCCGGATGCCACGCGCGCACTGACCGCCTCATTGGATCGCAAACTGACCGTGTGGGACCTCGCGACCAACGAGCAGATACGCACCCTGACCGGCCATGTCAACAGCGTGAACGATGTCGTCTTTCTGCCCGATGGCAGGCACGCTGTCTCTGTCTCGCGCGACCGCCAGGTGATCCTGTGGGATGTGGACACCGGCGAAAGGGTGCGCGTGTTCGAAACACGCCACACCAACAGCATCAATGCTGTCGATGTCAACGCGGAAGGTACTACTCTTGTGACCGCTTCGGCAGATCAAACCCTCGTTTTGTGGGATGTGGCAACCGGTTCGGTGCTGCACACACTGACCGGACACCTGGCCAGTGTCACTCTGGCAGTCTTCGACCCAACAGGCCGGTGGGTGTTGTCCGGCTCGCAAGACAAGACTTTGATCGTATGGGATGTGGCGACCGGTGAAGCTCTGATGACGCTGGGAACAGCCGGGGCCGGTCACACCGACTGGATCACCACCGCCGCTTTCAGCCCGGATGGGCAGTGGGTCTGGTCGGGCAGCCGCGATCGTACGGTCCGGTTGTGGGATATTGCCAGCGGGCAAATTATCCGCACTTATACCGGTTTCGACGACAGCGTGACCTGGCTCGCACCCGATCCGGCGGGCCAGGTGATCCTTGCAAGTACAGCCGATGGCGGATTGGCCTGGCTGCCCGCTTCATCCGCCGCGCTGATGCAGTGGGTTGAAACCAACCGCTACGTGCGCCCGCTCACCTGCGATGAGCGTATCCAGTTCCAGCTACCGGAATGCGACAGTGTGGGCAGCCGTTCCATCTTTGGCGGCAGCAGCGGCCCCCGCTAACGGTCCAGCCGGATAATCCGCCCCTCGGTCTGCGGAATGTTGATCGGGCTGATCTGGGTGATATAGGTGCGCACGATCTCATCCAGCGCCCGCCCATAGTCGTAGCTGTTGGCCGACTTTTCCGCGAACACGGTGAAATCATCCGCCCCGGCAAACAAGAAGTCGTTGGTTGAGATGGTATACACCTCGTCCGGGTCTAGCGGCTCGTAATTACCATCCCCGGAGAGGACCTCGACATTGGCGATGCGCTGCCCGACCGGGCGACTGCCATCATAGGCGAACCGCAGCCCGGAAACTTGCAGGAAACGCCCTGTCCCCTCTTCTGAATCAACGCGCGAAACACTGTTTTCGAGTGCCGCGATCACGTCGATCCCCTGCATCTCGAAATAGACATAGGTGTTGCTAAACGGCAGCACTTCGAGCACGTTCCCCACCGTGATCGGGCCGGGCGCGAGGCTGGCACGAATACCGCCGCCGTTTTGGAAGGCGATTTGTGTGCCGGTTGCTACGCGCATGGCATCGGTGATCAGGTTGCCCATGTTGCACTCTTCGAACCGGCAGACTTCGCGCTCTCCCTCCAGGCGAACTTCAGTACCGCCGATGACCTGAGTCAGGAAATCATCCAAAATGGGCCTGCGCAGCCGTTCGATCAGAGCGTCCATAGCGGGGTCGGACGCGATATCTTCGGTCAGAAAGATGGCATCACCGGTCCATTCCGTCAGCACGCCCGCTGCATCGAAGGTGACATCCAGGCGGCCCAGCACGCGGTTGCGCTGCCATGCCTGGACCACCAGCACCGGCTCGCCTGCCGCACTCTCGATGACTGCCGGATAGGGGCCTTCGGCGTCGGGCGACGTATTGCTCAACAGGGTGTTGGTGTCGCCACCGACGATGACATCCACTCCGCTGACAGCCCGCGCTAACCCAAGATCGTCATAATAACCCAGGTGAGAAAGCAATACGATCCGGTTCACCCCCTGCGCGGCCAGGTCATCGACTACAGTCTGCACCACGTTCGCATACTGCGTATCGAACCCCAGTTCCGGGATCGGGCGAATGCGCGAATCGCCGCGCGTCACGCCGATGATTCCTACCGGCTCCCCATCAAAGGTCTGGATAGAATAGGGAGCGATCTTGCCATCCAGCAGGGGCGAGCGGCTGAAATCCACATTGGCCACTACTACCGGGAAGTGCAGCGCCGTGACGAACTGGGATAGCCGTTCGGCCCCGTGGGTGAACTCGTAGCTGCCTAACACCATCGCATCATAACCCAACAGGTTCATCACCTCGACGCTGTCGCGGCCCTGGTGGAAACTGTGAAACACCGAGCCGGTAAAGCGGTCGCCGGCATCGACCAACAGCACATGCTCAACCTCGCTGCGGATTTGCTGCACCAGCGTCGCCTGGCGGGCAACTCCCCCATACCCGGTCGAATCGGCCTCATAGGTAGCATGAACATCGTTGGTATGGAGAATGGTCAGCGAAAAGGACCCGGTCTGCGCCTGGGCGGGGATCGCCGCCCCCAGCAACAGCACGAACATCAGAAGGCGAATGAGGCGCACCATAGCAAGGAACCTGAGCTTTCTCCTGGGAATTTTCAGCCTGCGGGCACAGCACCCAGGGCGGCAAACAGCCGCCCTACAGCACACCGACAGATTGGAGACACGATTATTGATCCCTATTATACTGTCAATCTTTTATAAATGACTTTAACATTGTTTCAAGGCGATATCTTCGCTCAAATTGAGCGCTTCACGCGATAGTTTTTGCAACCTGGGGATTCCGTGTCATAATAGCAATGCTGGACCGTTCGAAAGCGCTTACTTAAAGCAACCTGGGAGGGTTCTCTTTATGCTTAAGAAGCTTCGTGTTTCACTCCTCATTGTGATTGTTCTCTCGCTCGCTCTCTCGGCGTTCGCCACAACGAGCGCTCAGGGAGAGAAGGTCCTGCGGGTTGGCATGGGTGCCGCCGGCACCACCGTCCAGTTCGATGTCGCGCTGGCCGAAGATACCACCTCGCACACCTTCATCAACATGCTGTTCCCTGGGCTGGCCCCGCGCGATGAAACGACGGGTATTCCCCAGCATGGCATGGCCGAAAGCTGGACCATCTCCGAAGACAATCTCGTCTATACCTTCACCCTGAAGCAGGGCGTGCCGTGGGTGACCTATGACCCGGCCACCGATTCGGTCGTCGAAGTGAAGGACGAGACCGGCGCGGTCCGCTACGTTAAGGCGCAGGACTTCGTCTACGGCGCGCTGCGCACGATGGACCCGGCCACGGCAGCCAGCTATGGCTATCTGCCGGCGGGTTGGGTCGCTGGTGGTGCCGCATTCAACGAGGGCACTGGCTCGGCAGAAGATGTGATGATCAAGGCGTTGGACGATTATACGCTCCAGATCACCTCGCCCGAACCGGCTGGTTTCCTGCTGCAGGTCTATGGTGAGTGGCTCTTCGCCGCCCAGCCGCAGTGGACTATCGAAGCCAACGGCGATGCCTGGACTCTGCCCGGCAACTATCACAGCTACGGTACCTTCGTGCTGAAGTCCTACGAGCCTGGCGCGCGCGTTGAGATCATCAAGAACCCCTTCTGGACCGGCACCGAGAGCCACCCGGTTCCCGCGCTGGACCGCATCGAAGCGGTGTTCCTGGATGCTTCGGCTTCGCTGGCTGCCTTTGAGGCCGGTGAGCTGGACACGATCGAAGATGTCCCGCTGCCCGATCTGCCCCGCCTGAAGGTGGAGCGCCCGGACGAGCTGTACATCGGCGCGCGTGACTGCACCTACTACTATGGCTTCAATGTCGAGAAGGAACCCGTGAACAACGTTCACATGCGCCGCGCGCTGTCGCTGGCCATCGACCGTCAGACCCTGGTGGATGCCATTCTCCAGGGCGGTCAGCAGCCCGCCGGTTTCTTCTCTCGCCCCAACTTCGCCGCTTCGCCCACCCAGGAAGAATATCCTGACCTGGGCACCCGCAGCGATCCCGAAGCCGCCAGGGCCGAACTGGAACTCTACTTCCAGGATACTGGCAACACGCTTGAGACCATTCCGCCCATCACCCTGATGCACAACACGAGCGAAGCGCACGCGATTGTGGCTCAGGCCATCCAGCAGATGTGGAAGCAGAACCTGGGCATCGAAGTGACCGTCGCCAACCAGGAATGGCAAGCCTACCTGGACCTGCTGGAGAATGATGCTCCGCAGATCTGGCGTCTGGGCTGGTGCTGGGACTACAGCGATACCCACAATGGCTTGGGTGACGTGTTCTATTCGACATCGGGCAACAACCACACCAACTGGTCCAACCCCCGGTTCGATGAGCTGATCGATCAGGCCAAGGTGATGACGGACTTCGAAGCTCGCAAGCCGCTCTATGCCGAAGCTGAGAACATCCTGACCTGGGAAGATGCCGCGATTGTGCCCATCTACTTCTACACCAAGCTCAGCATGATCGGTAAGCACCTGCTCGCCACACCGTCCATCATCGGTATCGAGCGTTACGACAAGTGGGATATCGCCGGCTAACAAATAGCCCGACAGTTCCCTGAAAAGTTAGTGAAATAGGATGTCTTGAGAGAGAGCCGTCCGGCTCTCTCTCTTCCCTGTCTTGAAGACTCTGCCACAGAGGCCGTTGGCAAGGGTCAAACAGTGCGGTAAGCGGCTGTATGCCCCTTGCAAGCGCCCTCTCCCAAGATTCAGGCCGCGCAAGACTCAGGCAGTTGCCAATATTTCAGGCGCGACCCCGTTGAGGGTGAATCGGTTGTGTGGAATCATGAACTGAGAGCTGAGAGCCGGCAGGCGCTTATCCGGCAGGGCTACAGACTGCCCGCAGGCTGGATGCCGGTGACAGCAGGAGAATAATTATGGCGCAACATTTTGTACGAAGCCTGTTAGGGCTGCTAGTGGTCATTCTCGCTGTATCGATCATCACGTTCTTCCTGATGCACCAGGTCCCCGGTGGACCCTTCGCACGCGAGAAAAAACTGCCTCAGACCGTCCTCGATAACCTCAACGCCAAGTACAAGCTCGACGATCCGATCTGGAAGCAGTACCTGGACTACATGAATGACTTGCTGATCCCCACCATCACCACCGGGGAGAAGAAATTCTCGGTAGTTGACGACCATCTCATCAACATCAGGCTGCCCTTTGGCGATAATACGACATTCCGATGGATGAACTTTGGGCCGTCATATACCGACCGCACACGCTCGGTCAATGGGATCATCAAGACGCACCTGCCGGTGTCCTTCAAGCTTGGCCTGGCGTCGATGTTGGTCGCTGTCGTGATCGGCATCCCGCTGGGGACTTTTGCGGCCCTGCGCAAAAACACCGCCATCGACTATGTCAGCATGAGCACCGCGATCCTGGGGGTATCGATCCCCGCCATTGTCCTCGGTCCCCTGCTGCAATATGTGGTCGCAGTGGAGCTTAAGCTGCTGCCTACCAGCGGATGGGGTACATGGGAGCAGTTGATCATGCCCGCCTTCTCGCTGGGGTTCGCTCAGTCGGCGCTGCTTGCCCGCCTGACGCGTGCCAGCCTGCTGCAAGTGCTGAACGAAGACTACATCCGCACAGCACGGGCGAAGGGCCTGCGCAGCCCGCAGGTGGTGGTCGTTCACGCCATGAAGAATGCGATGATCCCGGTGGTGACGGTGTTGGGGCCGCTGTTCGCCGCGTTGCTGACCGGCACCTTCGTCACCGAGCGCGTCTTCGGTCTGCCAGGGCTGGGCCAGTATTTCATCATCAGCGTCAACCAGCGCGACTACGCGACGATCATGGGCACAACGCTGCTGTTTGCTTTCTTCATTGTGGTCGCCAATTTCATCGTGGACCTGACCTATGTCTGGCTGGATCCGCGCATTCGCTTTGACTAATCGGGGGATGCCAAGACTATGACCGCTGAAACATCCGGGCGCGCCGACGAACCACGCGCCGCGATACTCAAACTGGAAAAGAAGATCGAACATGGGCGCGGCCCCTGGACCGATGCCGCTCGACGGCTCATCCGTCATCGCGCGGCCCTGGTTGGCCTGGGGGTGATCATCGTCTGTGTGCTGGTCGCCATCTTTGCGCCCCATCTGACCAAATATACCTATGAGGAACAGAACTACCTTGCGATCAACACCGCGCCCAACTGGGTGATTGACGTCTTCCCCAAAATGAAAGCTGTGGGCGAAGAAATGGGCTATGTCCGCCCCAATAATGAGTACATCCTGGGCACGGATGGATTGGGTCGCGACCTGTGGACCCGTATCATCTACGGCGCGCGTATCTCGCTCTCGGTAGCCTTCATCGGCCCGCTGACCAGCCTGCTGATCGGCACCATTTTTGGGATGGTGTCGGGCTATGTAGGCGGTCGGGTGGATACCATCATGATGCGCGCAGTCGATATCATGTACGCCTTCCCGACTCTGCTCTTGATCATCCTGATGATGGTGTTCTTCCGCTCCAGCTTCACCCAGAGCGAAGTGGGATCGCTGGCTTACCGCCTGAACAAGCTGGACGCCGCCTTTGGTGGGATGTTGTTCATCTTCATCGGCATCGGGATTACTTCGTGGATGGATACCGCGCGCCTGGCACGCGGGCAGGTGCTTTCGCTGCGCGAGAAGGAATTCATCGAGGCGGCCCAGTCCATCGGTGCACGCGACAGCGCGATCATCTTCCGGCACATCTTGCCCAACATCATGGGGCCGGTCATCGTGCGCGAAAGCCTGGCGATCCCGCGCTACATCTCGTTTGAAGCATTCCTGAGCTTCATCGGCCTGGGCGTGAACCCGCCCACGCCAAGCTGGGGCAGCATGCTCTCGGAAGGGGCGCAGGCCATCAAGAGCTACCCCACCCAGGCTATCTTCCCTGCGTTCGCCCTGTTCCTGATCATGTTTGCCTTCAACTTCCTGGGCGATGGTTTGCGCGACGCGCTCGATCCGCGCGCTTCGGAAGCCAACAAGTAACGCGCCCCCGGTTCATCAAAATCAACGGGGTGGACT
>DAOUFU010000268.1:0-2702 GCA_034429275.1 Anaerolineae bacterium
GCGATCTTCGCCGGAGGAACGCTCACCCTCACCGGCTGTACCGTGAGCGACAACACCGCCCTCAATCACGCGGGCGGCATCTACACCGGCGGCACGCTGACCCTCAGCGCCAGCCAGGTCGTGGACAACACGTCAGGACGGGCGGGCGGCGGCATCTTCAGCGCGGGCGCGTCTGTCTCGCTCACCTGCAGCACGATCGCGGGCAACAGCGCGGTCACCAATGGCGGGGGGATCGCATCCGATGGGCGGCTGGCCATCACGGACAGCCGCATCGAGAACAATCAGGCGGGCACCATCGGCGGCGGTGTGTACAATGACAACCGCAACTCGCAGGGCATCAGCAACTCCTGCATCGTGGGCAATACCGCCCCACAGACAAGCGGGGTCTACAGCGTCACTTCGAGTTTCCCGGCAAGAAACACCTGGTGGGGCGCGGCGGACGGCCCCTCCGATAGCGGGCCAGGGTCGGGCGATGCGATCAATGCGCGCGTGCTGTACAGTCCCTTCCTGACCGGCGGCTGCCCGCACTGAGCGTGAGCACTGACGAAATGAAGACTGCCCGGCACACTCACCGGGCAGTTGTTTTTTCGCACAGGGGAATCCGAAGAGACTCTCAGCGGCGTTTGCCATGCACGATCTGATGCACGCGCTGGTAGGAGATGCCGAACTGCCGCGCGAGATCAGCCTGCGAGTCGCCAGCAGCATAGCGAGCACGGATGATGATGTTGCGTTCGCGGGTGGTGAGGTCAGGGTCAGGCAGCGAGGGTTGTGCGTTGAGCCTGGCGAGGATGTAAGCTACGGCGGCATTGACCGAATTCAGGCCAGGACCGTTTTGGGACCCAACGGCCCCTATGGGGCACAGCTTGCTTCACCTCTTGAGAGGGCGAAGCAAGTTCTTTTTTCCCCTCAGAACCACCTCCGTCATCGTCGTCATCCGGCCCCTTCTCAAGAGCACTCAGCATATCGTCATCATAGAGAGAACCGCGCAGGATAATGAACCGGTCTGCCCACGGTTTGAGCCGGAAGTTCGTGATCCGCCTTGCATCCAGGTCGTACTCCACCCATTCAAACAGGTTGCGCACAAAGCCCTGCCGGTCTTCGTCGTTGCTGTTCTGCCAGATGAAGTGCAGCTTGTCTACGGCTTCCACGCACAGCGCCAGTTCGAGCGCCATCTTCTCTGTTTCGGTCGTCCACGCTTCCCAGTGCGCAATCTCAAGCTCCAACCCTTCACGCCGCCGGACGAACTCACCCTGGTCGATCAATCCCTCCGAATACAGGTGGATGGCTGCTTCAAGCTTGCGCTTGGCCAGCGCAATGGCCTTCTGCCGTTCGGCTTCTGGGTCTTCGCCCTCCTGCATGGCGCGGTGTGCCATATCGAGATGCATGGCCAGCTCAAACAACTGCCCCTGACCCTCTTCATCGATGGTCAACAGTTCAATCAGCCGCCCAAAGTCCTCATGAAACAGATCACACGGGACAGATTTGTTGGTGCAGCCGCAGGATACTCCGGCCTGGTGCCGGTAACGCAGCGTGCCGTTCATGTTGGTACCGCCCATACGCGTGATCAACTTTGGGTTGTTCTGCTCGTGCGCCAATCGCCCGCAGTGAGCACAGCGGATCAGCCCCGACAGGGGATAGGGGTAGTCGGTCGTTTTCACGCCGTTGTCAATCGGTACGAAGGAGCGTCTCTTGCGCAGGTTGGCCACCTTACGCAGCAGCTTGACCGGGTACACCGCCCGGTCTTCCATGATGCCCAATTCCTCAAAAGCCGGTTCGCCGTAGGCCGGACGATCCTTGGCCTTCTTGTCCAGCACAATCCCGCCGTACTCAATCCAGTTTGCCAGCACGCGCCGCACGTCGTCACGCTTGACCGCACGTGGCTCGTTCTTCCGGTCACGGAACGGCCAGCCCTCCCCGTTCAGCTTGTAAGCGATGAACTGGTTCAAACTTTTGCAATCAACGGGAGATAGTGCATCATGGGAGAAAAAACCTCAGCAAAGGTGAAATCCCATGAGCACTATCCCCACCAGTGTAACTGAAGAGCAGTTCAACGCCCATATCTTGCCCTATCTGAGTACGGCCAAACGTGGGTTCGTATGCCAAATCCCGCTGTACAAGGTCTTCAACTACATCCTGTACCGGCTGCACACAGGGTGCCAGTGGCGGCAGCTACCGATTGCCCCGGACCCGAACGACCCGAAAAAAAGAAATCAGTTGGCAGGCGGTGTACTACCACTTTCGCAAATGGAGCGCCGACGGGAGTCTGGAGCGGGTCTGGCAGGCCAGCATTCAAACGGTACGGGCCGACCTTGACGTGAGCGAGTTGAACCTGGATGGCAGCCATGCCCTGGCCAAGAAGGGTGGTGAGAGTGTGGCCTATCAGGGTCGCAAGCGCGCCAAGACCAGCAACATCCTGCCCCTCATGGATGCCAACGGCTACATCCTGGCTTCGACAGGCATCATTGCGGGCAACCACCATGACGCCTTCAACCTGAAGACCCATCTCCAGGCTGCTTTCAAGAGCATGAAGCGCTTGGGACTGACCATCGCCGGGGCGTTTTTCAACGCTGACAGTGCCTTCGACACCCGTGAAGCCCGCCAGGTCTGCTTCAACCATGGCTTGATCCCCAACATCGCCGAGAACAAGCGCAACCGCAAAACCCCCAAACGTGGGCGCAAACGTTTGTTCAACGCTGCGGTTT
>DAOUFU010000269.1:0-3835 GCA_034429275.1 Anaerolineae bacterium
AGGGACGGCGGTCGCCATTGCCATCCACAAGGGGATATCGGGGATCGAACGCAACAGCTCGATCAGGCGCTGGATCAGGTTATCGAGCCAGCCGCCGATCAGGCCGGAGACGCCGCCCAGCAGGATGCCCAATCCCAGGCTGAGGAATACCCCCACCAGCCCGACCGAGAGCGAAATCTGCGAGGCGAAGATCACGCGGCTCCATACGTCGCGACCCAGATCGTCGGCCCCGAACAGGAAGAACGGATCACCTTGCTTCTTTGCGCCAAAAAGATGACGGTCGCTGCGAAAATGCAGCTTGTTCAAGAAGGTATTGCCCGGCAGCCCGCTGAGACCAACAGTGTAGGAATCGCCCTTGACGAAGAAGCCCAGCGGAATCTTGGTCTCGGTGTCTTTGACATAGGTGCGGGCGAGAGTCCGAGGATCGGTCTGCTGCTTATAGCCATAAACAAAGGGGGCGAATTTGCCGTTGTCGAACCAGTGAATGGTCTGGGGTGGAGCCTGGGTATAGCGCCGGTTGTAGGTGGTGACGGCCTGGGGCGCGAAGAACCCGGCGAAGATCGCTACCGTATAGAGCATGGTGATCACCACCAGGGCGATCATCGCCATGCGGTGCTTGCGGAACTTCCACCACATCAGCCGCCACTGCGAGGCGACTACAATCTGCGGCACGCCTTCATCGGCTTTGCGCACAGGTCGAGAGGTCGTTGCACGGGTATCAGTGGTCATGGCAGCCTGCCTACTCGTACCGGATGCGCGGATCGAGCCACGCCAGCAAAAGGTCCGACAGCAGGGTGCCGGTCATGGTCAGCAGGCTGAGCAGCAGCAGGAAGCCCGCCGCCACATACATATCCTGCACCTTGAGCGACTGAAGCAGCACCGGGCCGGTGGTGGGCAGATTCAGCACAATCGAGACGATGGCCTCGCCGGAAACCAGCGCGGGCAAAGTCCAGCCGAGTGTGCTGACAAAAGGATTGAGCGCGTGCCGCACCGGGTATTTGAGCAGCAGCCGCCACTCCGGCAGGCCCTTGGCACGCGCCGTCTCGACATAGGGCTTGTTCAGCTCGTCGAGCAGGTTGGCGCGCATGATGCGGATCAACCCTGCCGTGCCGCCGGTCCCCACGATGATCATCGGAATCCACAGGTGTTTGAGCAGGTCAACAAACTTGTCCCACGACCAGGGAGCATTCTCGTACTGGGGAGAGAACAGCCCGCTCAGGCTATCGCCCCACTGGGTGAAGGCGATGTACATCGCCACCAGGGCGATCAAAAAGCCTGGGATCGCCATGCCGATGAAGCCAATGATGCTGAAGATATAGTCTCCCAGGCTGTACTGCCTCACCGCCGAGTAGATGCCAATGGGCAGAGCTACCGCCCAGGTGAAAACAAAACTGGAAAACGCGATCAGCAACGTCATGCCCATACGGTCAGATGATTTTCTGTGACGGCTCGTTGTTCTGGAAGGAATAGCCAAAATCGCCGTGCAGCACGATATTGCCGATCCATTTGGCGTACTGCGTATGGATGGGCTGGTTCAGCCCGTAGCGGTTGCGCATGGCCTCCTCAAATTCGGGCGGCCAGTTCGTCCCTTGCTGGTTGCGCATCTGCTCGATCATCGCCGAGACATAGTCGCCGGGCGGAAGCTGGATCGTCACAAAAACCAGCAGCGACACCACAAACATCATGGGGATGATATAGAGGATGCGCTTCAAAATATATAGCGTCATGGGCGGCCTCTTGGTGAAGGTTGGGGCGGGAGTCTCACCCGCCCCAACCGGCGTGCAATGAATTGGAGAGCCTCACCGCACCTGGCGGATTATTGGGTCAGGTACCATTGTTCGGGGAAAGCGATGGCGATACCGCCGGGGTTCCACCCATCGACCCAGGTTTCGGGGACGTTGGCGACCCGCACATTGATCGGGCGGTAAGCGCTCGGCGCGCTGGCGATACCGATCACCCAGAAGTTATCGGCATCGATCTGCAGGATTTCGGCCATGATGGCGTTGCGTTCCTCAGAGGTGGGAGCCTGGCGTGCCCGTTCGAGCATGGCGGCCAGGTCCTTGATCAGCTGAGGCGGCTCGACCTTGGCGGGGTTGTCGGGCTGCAGGAACCACAGCGCCCAGCCGTTACCCCAGTAGGACTGGCCGTGGGTGGGCACATAGTAGCGGGCATCGACGATGGCGGTGATGCCAACGCCGCCCTCACCCGTGAAGATGGTGGCTTCGACCGAGTTGTCGTTGCCACGGTCAGCCAACACCTGGTTGTCCACCACGTCGAGAATGACATCGACCCCGACAGCGGCCCAATAGCCCTTGAGCAGCTCGGCCACCGGGGTGAAGCGCAGGCCATAGTCGCCGGTCTGAACGGTGAGCACGATCGACAACTTCTCGCCGTTGGGCAGCAGACGCCAGCCATCAGCATCCTTGTTGGGCAGCACCTTGTCGAGGTACTCGTTCGCCAGATCGACGTTGTACTCCAGGTACTGGTTGGTCAGCTGTTCGTTGTAGAGCGGTGAGTCTTCATTGGGCGAAATCTGGCGCGGAACGCCTTCGCCGAAGTACACGATGTCGATGATTTCCTCGCGGTCAATCGCGTGCGACATGCCGATGCGGAAATCCTTCTGGCTGAAGATCTCGCCCAGCGTGGGGTGAGTCACATTGAACAGAATGGAGACCACACCACCGCCCTCGCGCGACTGGAGATAAACCTTCATCGTCTTGGCAGCATCGCCCTCGAAGAACAGCGGACGGCTCTCGTTGGAAGCGTTGCCCATCGTGTCGAACTTGCCGGCCAGCACGTCCAGCAGCATGGTCTGCTCGTTCTGGTAGGCCGTCTCGACGATGCGATCGATGTAGGGAAGCTGGTTGCCTTCGCGGTCCACCCAGTAGTAGTAGGGGTTGCGCTCCATCACGAAGGTGGTGCCGCTGCCCAGGGGCTGCGTGACCACCCAGGGCATCAGGGTTGGGTAGTTGACATCGCGCGCCAGCACAGCCTGATCGGTGCCGGGGCCAACTGCCGACTTCGACTGGAAGAGGGTTACCCAGTCGGACGCGCCCGCTTCGGCGATCAGGGCATCGATGCCATCGGGGTTATATTTCTTGTGGTACTGCTGTAGATAGTGCTTGGGGGCAGCGGTGATGTGCCAGCCATCCCAGCCGCACATGTTGATCAGGAACATGCCGTAGGGCACGTTGAAGGTGAACTTCACGGTGAAATCATCCACCTTCTCGACCGCCGGCGGTTCGCCACCGGGAGTCCAGAAGCCCTGCGGGAACGTACCGGCGTTGATCTCTTCGTTCTTCAGGATGTCTTCCATATAGAAGAGGATGTCGTCGGCGGTGAAGGGCACGCCATCGGACCACTTGATGCCCTTGCGCAGGTGGAAGGTGAAGGTGGTGGCATCATCGCTTACATCGACGCTCTCAGCGATGTTGGGGACCCAGTCGGAATACTCAGGGTTCCAGTTGACCAGGCCGCGCCAGGCCGACCAGAACACCATCTGCCCACCCCAGAAGGGGCTGTCGCCACCGAAGGGGACGCGCAGCTCGCCGCCATAGGTGCCGACTTCGGCCCAGGGCATGTCGATCACGCGCGGATTTTCGGGCAGGCGCTCTTCGACCGGGGGCAGCTGGCCCGCTGCGACGCGCTCGGCCAGCATTGGCGCTTCGCCATATTTCGAGCCTTCCTGGGCGGAGATGGCGCTCAGCGGCAGGGCGAGCAGGCTGATCAAAACGAGGACTAACGCAAGACGGTATTTCATGGTGGGTATCTCCTAAATATTTGACAGGCAACCGGGTGAAAGAAGGGGTTGTATGCAGGGAGTGTTCAGTAGACA
>DAOUFU010000270.1:0-10099 GCA_034429275.1 Anaerolineae bacterium
CCAGGTAAGCCTCGTGCATAATGCCGGAAAACACCAGGTCCATTTGGTGATTATGACAGATCGCGGGCAGAGCTAATGCAATCCTCTGCACGTTTGGGTTATTATCAGGTACACTTGATCAAGATACGCAGAAGCTGCGGCCCGCACACCCATCGATCGCCAGAACCGATCACACCCTGACCGGCTTTTTGCCGAATGTGTCTGAAGGTGTCCCGGCACATTCGCTGATTGCCTGGCGCTCACTGCGAGCCGTCGATCGCTTCCACGCGGCCTATCGTAACCAGGAATGCCACTGCCGGAGGGTTGAACAAATGGAAATTGTCCTGGGAATCGCTGTCAGCATCGTACTCGCGGGTATTGTGTTGGTCGCGCTGTTTGAGTACCGCATCCGCCAGCCCGATGTCATCGTGCTGTACGAAAAAGACGGCCAGATTGGCATCCGCAAGGGGCTGCTGTACCCGCGCCACTTCAGCCTGCCGCTGAAGCGCACTACCTGTCCGCTCGTGCTGACGATCGAGGCCGCTGCCCTGGGTAACCTGCTGGTGCGCGTCAAGCTGGTGGGGTCTGCCGCCCCATCGCTCGATCACATCCACTCGCTGATCCGGGTGGGCGGCTGGGATGCAGAGGCGGTCGCGCGCGCCGTAGACCAGTTGGGGTTCCTGGTGCAGGGTCTGGTCAAAGAATTCACCGAGCGCGAAGAGATCCACGCCATCACTTCGGCGGCGGTGCTCAAATATCTGAACAAGCACCTGGAGATGATCGAAGAGCGATTCGGCGTCGAGTTGATTTCGCTGACGGTGCAGTCATTGGAGCCGGTGGACCCCAAGATCTCCGACGCGTTGAGCCAGCAGGAAGAGGCCCGGCTGCTAGAACAGACCGAGCAACTCAACCAACAGGCGCGCGTCGTCGCCGCCAAAGCCAGGTTCAAGGCGGACGAAGAGATCGCCGAGCTGGAACACGCCCTGGAATTGAAAAAGACGGAGCTGAAGAAGGCCTTGTTTGAAGGCGACGCCGAACTGGCCCGCCGCCGCATCGCCGATGAACTGGAACGCAGCCGCCTGCGGCTGGCTTTTGAGAAAGAAGAACTCGAAGTGCTGCGGCGCAACCCGGAACTGCTGATGCTGACTCCTCAGGCGGCGCGGCTGGCAGAAGCGAGCCAGAGCCTGAAGAATGCCAAGACGGTGATCTCGCTGACGCCCCAGGAATTCGCCAACGGGTCGGAGCTGTTCGCCCTGTTCCGCAATCTGTTGCAGAAAGAACTGCAATCCAAGAACGAATCCTGAGTCTCTAACCGTGACCTGACCGGGGAAGGCGCAGCAAGCCCCACCCGGAAAATTGCGGATCGGTGATTAATCCCGGCAGAGGCCCGACCAGCCTGCCAGCGCGGTGAAGACGGTTCAAGCGAGCGCGATTCCATGCCCCATCATCCTGACCCCATGGCCCTTTTCCGCCTGAAGCCAGTTCGGGCGGCGCGCGTTTCGGAAGTGAGCGAAACGACTGCTGCCGCGCCTGTCCCGCCCGAAGAGCGCATCAATTTTCACATCGGCAACCCGCTGCAAGACCCCAGGATGTCCTCGGCATTCCTCCGCACAGCCCTCGGCATCGACATCCGGCGCGAGGACCTGAACGACGCCAACCCCGACGCGCTCCTGGAATACCTGGGATGGGATGCTGCCGATAAAGCCCGGCTCGACTTTCTGATCCGCGTCATCCAGAAAAGCGCGCCCTATGCGCCGCGCGGTGGGTATTCCTCCAAAGCGCCGCACCCGCTGATCAAGGCGTTCTGCTCGTGGGTGGAGCACCAGCAGGAAGCGCTGCATTACGACAATGGCGAAAAATCGGGCAGGCGCGAACTGATCCTGGCCTCTGGTGGCATTCACGAGACGCTGCGGGTGGTGCTGTTCACCCTCTCATCACGGCTGGAAACGCAGCCCGCGCGCATCCTGTGCTATGGGATAGACCTGCTGCCGCAGTTCAAGGAACTGCCCGGCCTGTTGTTCGAGGACCTGCCCGCAGACGAATCGCTCGCCTGCCAGCGCATCGAGCAACTATTGGCCGAGCAGCCGCATATGCCTACGTTCGTCATCCTGGGCAGCATTCCGGGCGAAGTCACGCGGCGCAGGCTGCGCCTGATGAGCGTGGATCAGCCGCTGTTCTTCATCGAGGCGAACGACGCGCCCAACCATCTCTCGCTGGCGCGCGAAGCCAAGCTGGTGCAGCGCGTGATCCGCCTGCTGACCCCGGCGATCTTCTCGCCACAGTTGCACATCTTCCCTACTGTGTTCATCGTGGGCAATGCGGATTTTCTGAGCGCCATCGAGAATGTGCATTTTAATCTCAAGGGCACGCCTTCTGCTTCAGAAGTCGAGTTCCTGCACTTTTTGATCGAGCAGCAGTTGGTGCGTCCGGCCCAGGACGAAGCATCGGCTATCCCAGAGGCCAAACCTTCGTTCGAGGGGCTGTCGCTCAATGGAGCCTCTCTGACCGCGCTGCCTCACCTGGTTGAGCACGCCGGGCAGTACCTGGAAGAACTGCTGAACACTCACAGCCAGACGATGGCCCACTCGCTGGCAGCGCTTGAAGAAAAGACCGCCGTGTTTTCGCGCCGGATTCACAGCGCGTGGAAGGCCCACGTGTTGGACGAATTCGCCGGGATCGAGGTGCGCGATCTACTCGACCTGTTAATCGAGCGGTTGGATCAACAAGAGACCTACGAGGCATTTCAGCGCAGCTATCTGAGCGTGTTCGTCAAACACCAGCCGCAGTACCAGCCGGATTCCTGCCTGGTAGTGAGCGGATCGTCGCGTACGGTATTGGGCATTCTGGGCTTTCACTGCGGCATCTCCGAGGCAGTGATCCCCGATCTCAGCTGGTCCTACGAGCAGTGCTTCCAGAAGGTCCATGCTGTTCCGCTGACCGAATCATTGGAACTGGACGCCGAAGCCATCATCGCCAAGGTGGAAGAGCTGTGCCGGGCCGACCCCTCGTGGCCCCAGCGCGGAGCCATCGCCATCAACAACCCGCACAATGCCACCGGGCGCGTCTTCAGCGAAGAAGCTATCCAGAAGCTGATCATCTTCTGCCTGGAGCGCAACATTTACCTGATCGACGACCTGGCCTACCAGAATGTCGCCCCGGTCGATGACCTGCCCGAAATCAAGACGCTGCGCCAGATCACGTCCGAGCTGGTATGGCTGGGCCGCGCCGATTCTCACCGCGCGGACCGGGTGATCACGGTGCATTCGATGTCGAAGACCGACTGCCTGGCCGGGGCCAGGCTGGCCGTGGTCGAAATTCGTGACGAGGCGCTGCGGCAGCGCTTCCAGGCCATCAACGATCACATTCAGCCCAACATCGCCGCCATTTTCATCTGCTACCTGTTCTATCGTGGGACAACGCAGGCCGTCCGCACCTATTGGCGGCTGCGCAACGCCATCTACCGCGAGCGCACCGATGCCCTGCTGGCCGCCGTCGAAAATCTCCCGCGCGACCGCAACCCCTTCGGCCTGACCATCATCCCGCCAACGGGCAGCATGTACCCGCTGCTGCATGTGAAGACTCTGCCGCCCGGCCTGTCGCTGGACTGGCTGTCGGCGTCGCTGGCGCGGCGTGGGATTGGCCTGCTGCCGCTGGCCACCTTCGCACGCACAGAAAAAGGCTTCGAGACCGGGCGAACGACCTTCCGCCTGACGCTGGGCGGGGTGGATAATGCCAGGACACTGCTGGCCAAGACCCGCCGCCTGTTGATCGATCTCAACCGGCTGATCGCCAACGAAGACGCCCGCTACAATCGCAAGCGGCTGAACTTCCGCGTGCCGGAAGACACAGGCAGCCGCCCGGCAGAACTGGCCCACGCGATGGATGCCGTCACGGAGCGCATCCTGGACGAGTGCGTGAGCAGCCGCGCCACCCGGCGGCTGGTCGCCATGCCGCTGTTCGATGGCGAGCAGGTTCTGCGCGACTTCGCGCGCAATTATGCCCCGGAGCGGATTCAGGTCTTCCGCACACGGCTACTGGACCGTGCGCTCATCACCGATGAACTCATGCGGCAGGCCCTGAGCGACGGCGGCAGGCGGCTGGTCGAACGGCTGCAGAAGGAATTCATGAAGGATTCGCTCCAGCGCCGCCAGGACCTGTTCCAGCTTCGGTCCTATGACCGGACGGTTCACCCGACGCAGATGTATTCGCTGCAAGCCGAGATGAGCATGGATGCCATCCTGGACGCGCTGATCGCCGGGCAGCCGGTGACACGCCCACTCATCGAACGGGCCGCCCAGGAACTGCTGAAGGAATACCTGGGGATGAACGTGAGCATCTCATCGCAGCAAGAGGCGGATGAAATCCTGCTGGACCTGGCAGCATTGACGGCAGGCGAGCAGTATGCCGAGTTATTCACCGGCACGACCCTCACCCCGTTCCTGTCGTTCTGGAGCGACTGGGACGGCAGCAACCGGCCTTCGGGCCAGGGTCACCGGCTGGTGGCCGCCGTCGTCATGGAAAATGTGCGGCGCATGGCGCGCATTCTCTGCACGCTGCGCCAGGTTGATCCTGATATTTCGGTCAACCCGGAGCTGATGTCGGAACTTGACCGGCTCGCCCAGCGCAACCAGCGCTTCACCGAGCTGCTGAACGCCATCACCCAGCTAACGCACCAGCTTGAGCGGCGCTATCGTGGCATCCTGCCGTTTTCGATGGATACCACGGCGTTTCAGCGGCTCTCCACGCGCTGGCACATGCGCCGCGACCCGGCCAAGGTGCTGCTGCAGCACAACGACCGGTACGAGCAGAAGATGTTCGAGCTGCGCCAGGAACGGCGCAAAACGCTTGAATACTACTTTGAGCTAAACAAGCAGCTCCGCAAACAGCTTTATGCCCTCATTCCCGCTATCCAGATGAACCGGACTTCCGAGCGGCTGCTGCGCGAGGTGGTGGGCTTTGAGGACATCTTGCAGCGCGTGGTCATCACGCCGCGCATCCAGCAGTCGATGATCACGGCGCGCGATTCGTTCGCCGTCGCTACGACCGTGTTCAACATGCACGAGATCAACACCGTCTCCGGCAAATATGGCAATCCCGGCATGGCGCTGGCGATGCAAATCAGCCTCTCCACCAGGCCGGAGACACTGATCTCGCTCGACCGCAAGATGCGCACCCAACTGGAACAGGCCCGGCGCGACTCGCCATCGTCCGATCTGCCGTCGGTCTGGCTGATCCCCCTGTTCGAGGACCTGGAGACGGTCACCAACATTCGCGGCTACCT
The DNA here is from genome assembly GCA_034429275.1 of Anaerolineae bacterium. Classification (GTDB taxonomy): domain Bacteria; phylum Chloroflexota; class Anaerolineae; order Aggregatilineales; family Aggregatilineaceae; genus DAOUFU01. The sequence goes on from DAOUFU010000270.1 coordinate 5,261, forward strand.
GGACCAGGTGTGGGATTATGCGACACAGAGCCGCCAGACGGCGCAGTCGCCCCAGCATCGCTTCGCCGAGATCATCCCGGAGATCTTCATCGCCGGCTCGGACCTGAGCCAGCAGGTCAGCCAGGCCAGGGCTGCTTTCCTCTACCAAAAGGCGAAATATGATGTGCAGTCGTGGCTGGTGGAACACGGCATCACCGACTCGGTACGCATCAAGATGGGCAGCGGCGAGCCAATGCAGCGCCAGGGTGGATACTATTCAACGGTGGCGGGTGTTCATGCCTTCCAGAACTCCGCCAGCAACCGGCAGCGCTTCTCCGAGCACCTGCTGGCCTCGGCGCGTAAGAGCACGGCTTACGCGGTGACGCCGCTGCAAGGCGTGTTCCTGGGCGGCGATCTGCGGACCTTCCAGAGCAATCTTTCGGAACAACTGCGCTTCCTGCCAGTGCGCGATTTCGTCAGCCTGCTCTACCACGTGCGCGAGTCGCAGGCCATCCACCGCAGCGACCTGATCCGCGCCGCGGAGGCTGCGGGCGAGAGCCGCCTGGTCGCGCGCAGCCGCAGTATGCAAGAGCTTGAGCGGCTGACCTTTGGCACCAAAGAGGAACTTTACGAGCAGTTCCTCGAAGAACTGACCGACAGCTTCCGGCATATCCTCTATGGACGCGAAGAGGATGTCGTCGGCATTCACATCATTTCCTACTTCATCGGGCGCTCGATCCCACAACTGCGCGACCGGCCCACCAGCCGCCGCACCATGGGCACCGGGGCCGAACGCGGCCAGCGCATCCTGGCTAACATCGCGGAGATCATCCCGCTGGCCAAGCAGGGCAGCCTGCTGCGCGCCATCTCGCACAACCAGGCCCAGACGGCAGTGTTGGGAGTCAACCAGTTGACCACCGGGCTGTTCCGCGCGCTGGACCGCTTCGCGCAGAAGTCGTTCACGGCAGCCGGGCAGGAACGCATGATCGCCGAGCGCCTGCTGCCCCATCTGCCCGTGTACGAGATACTCAAGACTCTGCGCCTCTACCAGGACCGCGAAGGGGAATTTTTGCAGCGCATCGAGACGGCATTCCCGGCGGGCAATTCGGCATTTGTCGCCCTGCGCGAAGATAACGACGCCCTGCAGCGCTATCTGCCGCTCTTCCAACAGGAACTGCTGCGCTGCCACGGCGTGAACGTCAGCGAGTTTTTCACCAACGGGGTTTTCATCCCCGACCTGCTGCCCACGCTGCGACCCGACCTGGCCGTGCTGCTCCAGCGCGACCTGTTCAATACCGATATCGACAGCCTGCTGGCGGATGTCTCCGGCCCCATCGCGGACGACTGGCGGAACGAAGTTGCCCGGCTGCTCGACGTGCCCCGGCAGATTCACCACTGGCGTTCGATGGTCTGGGAAGTGTTCGAAGACTCGCTGTATCAGCGGGTGAAGAGCTTCGCGGAACTGGCGACCGCGCTGTATTCCTTCGCCGCCACGCGATCGTTCAGCGCGACGCCGCAGCCCGCGCGCAGCGCCAAGCTCTCGCCTGTGCTGGCGGGATTCTTCCGCACCGCCCGCGCCGATGACGAAATGCGCGAATTTCTGAGCGGGGCCATCGAATACCTCAGCTCATTCACCGATGGCAACCTGGAGATGCCGGTGAGCATCATTCGCGCCATGAACGATGTCGAGCGTATCGCGCAGATCGAAGAGACCGCGCTGCCGCCCGAAAAGCAGAAGGTGCTGCGTCACTGCGTGCTGCAAATTGCGCGTGTGGCCGGGGAGAACGGCTAACGCTCGCGCGCAGAGTGACGCTTGTATTGTGAACATGAGACCAGGGCGATGGGATGACCACAACCCATCGTTCGCTCATTCCTCCGCGGTGTACTCGAACCAGTCGAAATCGGCGGGGGACGCACCGTGAGCGTACAGCCCAAAATACACCCCGGTGAATCCCCCGGCGACCTCTGTGGACAGGTAGCGCGTCTCTCCAGAGGCCAACAGCCGGAAATCCTGCGGTCCGACGGCATAGAGGAACCGGTACCACTCCGGCTCGGCCTCGATGCGCAGTGTGATCACCCCTTCGCCCACCGGTTCCTGGGCAACCACCGCCGCCAGGCTGCCGATCCGGCGGCGCACCATCACCCGGCGCTGCCCCTCAACCTGCGCGATAAACACCTCATAGTGGTGACGCTCGTTCATGAGCACGGTCAGCCCGGCCTCGCCTGCGCCAGCCGGTGAGTAGTCCAGCGCGGTCGTGGCGCGGCAGCGGAAATGCTGCTGGCGACGCCCCACAAAAGCGGCCAGGTGCGCATCATCCAGGGTGGCCTCAGAGCCGACCAACCGCAGCCAGCCGGGGCGCGCGCTGAGCGACCAGGTAGCCGGATCGGGGTTACGACGGAAATTCCAGACCATATGCAGGTGCGGCGAATCGAACTCATCCCGCACAGGAAGCGAATCGCCCCAGGGATGCGGCGGCAGCGTCGCGGCGTCCATGGCCAGGTCCACGCGGCCCACCACCGGCCAGCCGTCGGCAGTCCACTGCACCGGGGCCAGGTAGGTCTCGCGGCCCAGGTGATACACAGGGGGATAGCCGTGAGGCCGCACCGCCAGAAAGACCAGCCACCACGAGCCATCATGCGCCTGGACCAGATCGGCGTGGCCTGTCGCCTGGATGGGATGATCCGTGCTGCGGTGAGTGAGGATGGGGTTGTGCGGGCAGCCCTCGAACGGTCCCCAGGGCGTGGCCGCGCGCGCGATGGTCTCATAATGGCCGTATTCGGTGCCGCCTTCGGCCACCATCAGGTAATACAGGCCGTTGATCTTGTACAGGTGCGGGCCTTCGGGATATTTGCCACCGATGCCGTCCCAAATGGGGCGCGGCGGGGTGATCGCCCGCCCCGTCGGAAGGTCGATTTCAAACTGGAAAATCCGCTGCCCGGCCCCCGTGCACGAGAAATACACCCGGCCATCGTCATCGAAGAACAGCGAGGGATCGATCGAGTGGTTCAGGTCGTCGCTTTCCGCCCTCACCCACACCGGCTCGGACCATTCGCCTTCGGGGCGCTGCGCCGTCACGTAAAAATGCCCGCCGCCGCTCACGTTGGTAGTGACCATATAAAAGGTGCCGTTGTGATAGCGCAGGGTTGGGGCGTAGATGCCGCCGGAACTGGGCGCATCCTTCAGCGGAAGCTGGCTCGCGCGCGTCAGGCAGTGGCCGATCTGCCGCCAGTGGACCAGGTCGCGGCTGTGGAAGATGGGCACACCGGGGAAATATTCGAAGCTGCTGTTGACCAGGTAGTAGTCTTCGCCGACGCGGCAGATGCTGGGGTCGGGATAAAAACCGGGGATGATCGGGTTGGTGTAGGGCATGGGGCGCTCCGTTCTTGGGGTGTGGTGGATGCGTATGGGGGCTAGTGTACCTTCTGCCCGGCAGTCTGCCCAAACACAACGACCGCAGGTGTCCCCCTTGTCCCATGATATTTTGGATTTGCATCATCAAAAATTGATATAATCCTGGCAAAGCCGCTTACAGCCATGCCAGGAGTAGATTTCATCATGACGCGCCCCAATGAATTATCCGGTGAAGTGTTCTACCCGCCCGAAGGCATCGCCCGCCGTGCCAACCTGCCCGATTATGACGCCATGCACCGGGCCATGAGTGCCGATCTCGCGGGCGCATGGGCCAAAATCGCCCGCGAGGAATTCGAGTGGTTCCGCGAGTGGGACCAGGCGCTCGATGACTCCAACGCCCCGTTCTACAAGTGGTTCGTGGGCGGCAAGGTCAACATCGTGCACAACGCGCTCGACCGGCATCTGAACACGTGGCGGCGGAACAAGGTCGCGCTGCTGTGGGAAGGCGAGAACTACGACCAGCGCAGCTTCACCTATCACCAGCTTCACCGCGAAGTCTGCCGGTTCGCCAGCGTGCTGCGCGCAATGGGCGTACAGAAGGGCGACCGGGTCACCATCTACATGGGTCGCATCCCCGAAATCGTGGTGGCGATGCTCGCCTGCGCCAAGATCGGCGCGGTGCACTCGGTGGTGTACGGTGGATTCTCGGTCGAGGCGCTGCACGGGCGCATCGAGGACAGCCAGAGCAAGCTCGCCATCACGGCTGATGGGTCATGGCTGCGCGGCAATATCGTGCCGCTGAAAGCCATGATGGATGAGGCGCTTCAGCGCAGCCCCACCATCCAGAGCGTGATCGTCGTCAAGCGCACCGGCGAGGAAGTTCACATGGAGCCGGGGCGCGACCTGTGGTATCACGACCTGATGAAGCTGCCCATCGCCGAAACGTGCATCCCCACCGAGGAAATGGACGCCGAAGATCCGCTGTTCATGCTGTATACCAGCGGCACCACCGGCAAGCCCAAAGCCATCCTGCACACGCACGGCGGCTATATGGTCGGCGTGGCCACCACGCTCAAATGGGTGTTCGACCTCAAGGAAGACGACACCTGGTGGTGCGCGGCAGACCCCGGCTGGATCACCGGGCACAGCTACATCGTCTATGCGCCGCTGCTGCTGGGAGCCACCAGCGTGATGTATGAAGGCGCGCCCAATCATCCCTTCCCCGACCGCTGGTGGGACATCGTGGAGCGGCACGGGGTCACCGTGCTCTATACCGCACCGACGGCCATTCGCGGCCTGATGCGTTTTGGCGATGCGTGGCCGAACCGTCACGATCTCAGCTCGTTGAGGCTGCTGGGCAGCGTGGGCGAGCCGATCAACCCGGAGGCGTGGCGCTGGTATCACCGCGTGATCGGGCGGCAGCAGTGCCCGATCATGGACACCTGGTGGCAGACCGAGACCGGCCATTTTATGATCACGCCGCTGCCGGTGACTCCGCTCAAGCCGGG
>DAOUFU010000271.1:0-22045 GCA_034429275.1 Anaerolineae bacterium
CCCGGTGATTTTGCTAGACTCTGTGCATCAAGAGATATTGCGGGAGCGTGATGGATGGCGTCCCTCACATTGCAGCAGCAGTTGGATCGCTTGAGCGTCCCTGGTGAGCTGTTTGAAGTTGTTGATGCAGAAGAGAAAAAAATCCGCTGTTATGCCTGCGCGCACCGCTGCCTGCTCAAGGATGGGCGGCGCGGCATCTGCCAGGTGCGCTATAACGATGGCGGCGTGCTGCGGGTGCCCCGAAATTACGTCAGCGCGCTGAACATCGACCCGGTGGAAAAGAAACCGTTTTTCCATGTGCTGCCAGGAGCAGCGGTGCTCAGCTTTGGAATGCTGGGGTGTGATTTCCGGTGCAGCTACTGCCAGAACTGGGAGATTTCGCAGGCATTGCGCGATGAGGCTGCGGCCCGGCAGTATTCACCGGTGACGGCCCAGGAGATGATCGCCCTGGGGCAGGCCCGGCGTGCTGCGGCGGTGGCCAGCACCTATAACGAGCCGCTGATCACCTCCGAATGGGCGGTCGAGATCTTCAAGCTGGCGAAACAGGCGGGCATGAAGACGCTATACGTCTCGAATGGGAACGGCACGCCAGAAGTGATCGAATACCTCAAACCCTGGCTGGATGGCTACAAAATCGATCTCAAGACGATGCAAGACCAGCACTACCGGCGAGAGCTAGGCGGTGTTCTGCAGCATGTGTTGGACACGATTCGCTGCGTGCACGAGGCCGGTATCTGGTTGGAGGTGCTGACGCTGGTCATTCCCGATTTCAACGACAGTAGCGACGAACTGTGGGATGCAGCGCGCGCCATTCGAGATGTATCGCCGGAAATTCCCTGGCATGTTACGGCCTTTCACCCGGATTACAAAATGACCGACCGGGGCCGCACGCCTGCCGATACACTCCAGCGGGCGGCGGAGATTGGGCTGGAAGCCGGGCTGTCCTATGTGTACACGGGCAACATCCCTGGGCGCACCGGGGACTGGGAAAACACGCGCTGCCCACGCTGCCAGACAACTTTGATCCGCCGCCATGGGTTCGCCGTGCTTGAGAACCGGCTTGCATCGACGGGGGGCGCGTGCCCCCAGTGCGGCACGGCCATTCCAGGGATTTGGGCATGACGATGCCCGACCAGCTTTCGTCATCTCGTGCCTGGCCCTGCGCGATCGTGGGTGAGGCATTCAGTCAGGAAAACGCGCATCATGACCAAACAAATCATCCCGCGTTATAAACTGATGCTGTTTTACGATTTGAGTCCTGGACTGCCCGAATCGTATTATGAATTTGTGATGCAAGAGATGATCCCAACGGCGCAGGATATGGGGCTGTATATGTTTCGCGTTTTCCATACGGTGTGGGGCAACTGCCCGCTGCGGCAGGCTGAATTTGTGGCCGAAGATTGGGCGACAATGCAGGCTGTACTGGCCAGCGAAGAATGGTCTATGCTGGAGAAAAAATTGCTGCGGTATGCCAGCAATTATCGCCGCAAGGTGGTGAAGTTCCGGCCCGGCTTCCAGATGTGAGCCGGGCCGAGAGGGTGTTCACCGGTGCGAGCGATTCAGGCGATGACCCCCAGTTCGCGGCCCACTTTGGCGAAGACAGCGAGCGCCTGGTCCAGGTCTTCGCGCGAGTGGGTGGCGCTGTTCATTACGCGGATGCGCGCCTTGCCCTGAGGCACGGTCGGGAACCCGATGGCCATCGCGAAGACTCCTTCCTCAAACAGGCGTCGGCTGAACTGCTGAGCCAATGGGGCTTCGCCCAACATGACCGGCACAATCGGGGTCTGGGTATGGCCGGTGTTGAATCCCAGGCTGTTCATCCCCTGTTTGAAATATTCCGCATTTTGCCAGAGCTTCTCGACCAGGGCGGTGCTTTCCTCAAGTAGGTCTACGGCTGCGATACAGGCTGCAACATCCGGCACGGTCATCGCGCTGCTAAACAGGAAGGGCCGTCCGCGCTGCCGCAGCCAGTCGATAATCACCTGCTTACCGGCCACAATGCCACCCACCACACCGAACGCTTTGCTCATGGTGCCGATCTCCACATCGATCCGACCATGCAGCCCAAAGTGATCGACGATGCCGCGTCCGCCACGACCCAAGACGCCCTCGCCGTGCGCGTCATCTACCATCAACAGAATGTCATGCTGCTCGGCGATCTCAGCCAGGGTGGGCAGGGGTGCAATATCCCCATCCATGCTGAACACACCATCGGTGATAATCAGGCGGCGGCCCGTGCTGGGGGCAGCGGCGATCTGGCGCAGCAGATCGTCGGGATCGGCATGTTTGAAGCGCACAATCTCTGCTCGTGACAGCCGGCAGCCGTCGATGATGCTGGCATGGTTGAGTTCGTCCGAAAAAATGATGTCATCCTTGCCGACCAACGCGGGAATAGTTGCCAGGTTGGCGGTGAAGCCACTCTGGAAGGTAATGGCAGCTTCAGCTCCTTTGAACTGAGCCAACCGTCGTTCTAGTTCCAGGTGCAGGTCCATTGTTCCGGCGATTGTGCGCACGGCTGCGGGGCCGAGTCCGCGCGCCTGCACAGCCTGGGCAGCAGCTTCGGCGAGGCGAGGATGGTTGGCCAGGCCGAGATAGTTATTGGAAGAAAAATTGAGCACGCGCTTGCCATCGACTTCCAGCCATGCGCCCTGGGGGCTGCTGAGTGTGCGGATGTGGGTGAATAGTCCCTGGGCTTTGAGGCTTGCGATTTCCTCTTCGATCCAGGCTAGCTTGTTTTGCGCATTCATCAAGGAATCTCCTGAAACGTGCTGGCAAAAGACAAAAATCTTTTGAGTAGAATACTCTGCTGCAATTGTAGCACAGCAAGGCGGCGCCTGGCTCTGAAGGACAGGCTCAGGGAAAGCAAAGCACCATCAATGGCGCTGAAAAAAGAGAACGCTTCGGCGTTCTTTGTTTTTCTCTAGCGGGAGGTCTCCGGCGATACTCGGATTTTGACGCGTTCGCCCTGCGGACATGCCTGGTTGGGGATGGTTGTTTTTGCCTTCGAATCCGTTGCCCTTTTGTGGTGGATCGCGTACAATGAATTTAGTTTGTTGCCACAACAAACAAAATGCCAGGCAAGAGAACCTCTTACCAGCCTTCGATCTGCCGACAGCTTTTGGCCATCTGAGGATTTGCAAGGGAGCAAAGATTTCATGGGCAATTATGATCCGAAACCACAAGATCGTTTTACGTTCGGGTTGTGGACCGTGGGCAACACGGGCCGCGATCCGTTCGGGTACGAAGTACGCGCGGCGCTCACGCCAGTCCAGATCGTTCACTTGCTGGCCGAAGTGGGCGCGTATGGTGTCAACTTCCATGACAACGACCTGATTCCGATTGATGCAACGCCTGCCGAGCGCGACAGAATCGTGGCCGAGTTCAAGCAGGCGCTCGACGCTACCGGACTCGTCGTGCCGATGGCGACGACCGACCTGTTCCGCGAACCGGTGTTCAAGGATGGGGCATTCACCTCCAACGATCCCAAGGTGCGCGCCTATGCGCTTCAAAAGGTGATGAACGCGATTGACCTGGGCGTTGAGCTGGGCGCGAAGGTGTACGTGTTCTGGGGTGGGCGCGAAGGTACGGAAACCGATGCCAGCAAGAACCCGCTGGAGGCCGGGAAGCGCTTCCGCGAGGCACTGAACTTCCTTTGCGATTACGTGCGCGACCAGGGGTATGATCTAAAATTCGCGCTCGAAGCCAAGCCCAACGAGCCGCGCAGCGACATCTACCTGCCGACGACGGGCGCGATGCTCGGTTTCATAGCCACGCTGGATCACCCGGATATGGTGGGTGTGAATCCGGAAGTGGCGCATGAGCACATGGCCGGTTTGAATTTCATGCATGCGGTTGCCCAGGCCTGGGATGCAGGCAAGCTGTTCCATATCGACCTCAACGACCAGAAATTCGGGCGTTACGACCAGGACTTCCGCTTTGGGGCGGAGATGATTAAGCAGGCGTTCTTCCTGGTTAAGTTCCTCGAAGATGTGGGTTATTCGGGATCGCGGCATTTTGATGCGCACGCTTACCGCACCGAGGGGCCGGAAGGCGTCAAAGCGTTTGCTCGCGGCTGTATGCGTACTTATCTGATCCTGAAGGAAAAGGCAGCGCAGTTCAACGCCGACCCGGAGATTCAAGGTTTGCTCAGTGCGATCAACGCCGACGATGGGGCGTATAATTGGTTGAAGGGCGGCTACAGCGCTGCCAAAGCCCAGAAACTGCGTTCTGAGAGCTTCGATCGTCATGCCCTGGCAAGCCGCGATCTGCTGTATGAGCAGCTCGATCAACTGACTGTCGAACTGCTGCTCGGTGTGCGTTAGCATCCCGGATCATCCAGGAGGAATGAATATGGCGTACTTATTGGGGCTGGATGTCAGCACAACAGGCTCAAAAGCCCTGCTGATCGACGAGACCGGGGCAGTGATCGCCAGCCATACTACCGGCCATGAACTCAGCCAGCCCAAACCCCTGTGGAGCGAACAATCGCCGGCGGACTGGTGGAACGGCATGGTTGCCTCGATACGCGCCGTGTTGGGCAAGATCGAAGACGCGGGGCAGATCAAAGCCATCGGTCTGACCGGGCAGATGCACGGCCTGGTGTGCCTTGATGCGGCGGGGCGGGTGTTGCGCCCGGCGATTCTGTGGAATGACCAGCGCACCCAGGCCGAGTGTGACGAGATCATGGCGACAATCGGGCGCGAGCGGTTCATTCAGCTCACCGGCAATGTCGCGCTGACCGGCTTTACCGCACCCAAGATCGTTTGGGTGCGCAAGCACGAGCCGGAAGTCTATGCGCGGATTGCGCATATTCTGCTGCCCAAAGACTATATCCGCTTCATGTTGACTGGCGAGTATAAGACTGACCTGGCGGGCGCGGCAGGCACGGTGCTGCTTGACGTGGCCAGGCGTCAGTGGTCGGAGACAGTGATCAAGGCGCTCGATATTCCCGCCGAGTGGCTGCCGCAGGTGCATGAGGGTCCGCAAATCACCGGTGTAGTGAACGAGCAGGCAGCGGCGCTGACCGGGCTGAAGGCCGGGACTCCGGTGGTGGGCGGCGGCGGTGATCAGGCAGCCCAGGCTACTGGTGTGGGTGCGGTCGAGCCAGGAATCGTGGCGCTGACAGTAGGAACTTCGGGCGTGGTATTTGCGCCTCTGGCCAGTTATGCCTATGAGCCAGAGGGCCGCTTGCACGCGTTCTGCCATGCGGTGCCGGGCCAGTGGCACTTCATGGGGGTGATGCTCAGCGCGGCAGGCAGTCTTCAGTGGTACCGCGATGCACTCGCACCGGGTGAAGACTTCGGCGCGCTGACCGACGAGGCTGCTGCTATCGCGCCCGGTTGTGAGGGCTTGATGTTCCTCCCCTACCTGACCGGGGAGCGGACTCCGCACCCTGATCCACTGGCACGCGGTGCCTTCATCGGGCTGACAGCACGCCATACTCGCGCCCACATGACGCGATCTGTGCTTGAGGGAGTCGCATTCGGGTTGCGCGACAGCTTCGAATTGATCAAGGGCAGCAAAGCGGGGATCATCAACGAAGTCCGTGTGAGCGGAGGCGGTGCAAAAAGCCCGGTATGGCGGCAGATTCTCGCCGATGTGTTCAATGTCCCGTTGGTAGTTGCCGAAGCGATTGAAGGCGCGGCTTATGGTGCGGCGCTATTGGCCGGTGTGGGCGGCGGCGTGTGGAGCGATGTCCCCACTGCGGCACGCGCGACCGTCAAACTGGGAGTGCGAGTCGAGCCGGGTGCAAACGTGGCCAGGTATGATGCCGCTTACAGCCTGTACCGCTCGCTGTACCCAACGCTGAAGGAAACGTTCCACCGGCTGGCCGACCTCTAAACAGGGTAGGTCGTTACTCAGACTGCTGGACGGCAGGGGCGAGATCAAGTCTCGCCCCTGTTGATTCCGCCAGAATGAAGTATCAGGCGCGCCCGGAAAGCAAACGCAGCCCGTTGAGCACGACGATCCCCGTGCTCCCTTCGTGCCCGATGACGCCAAGCGGCAGGGGCAGCTCCACGATGAATGCGCTGAGCACCAGCAGCACGATCACTCCCAGGGCAAAAGCAATGTTCTGCCACACCACACGACGCGCGCGGCGGCTGAGCCGGATCGCATAGGGAATCGTCTCCAGTTTGTCACCCATGAGCACCACATCGGCGGTTTCCAGGGCAACATCGGTCCCGGCTGCCCCCATCGCGATTCCCACTGTGGCAGCGGCGAGAGCGGGCGCATCGTTCACTCCATCGCCGACCATCGCCACCGGTCCATGATCGCGTTCGAGTTGTTCCATAATGCGCGCCTTGTCGTCGGGCATGAGTTCGGCATGAACCTCATCGATATTGATTTGCCGCGCGATTAGTTCGCCTACGCGCGCGTTGTCGCCGGTGAGCATGACCACACGCTCGACGCCCGCTTTGTGCATGGCCTCGACGATGGCGGCAGACTGTGGGCGGATGGTATCGGCCACCGCGAGAATACCCAGCCATTGGCCCTCATCGCACACGAGTAGGACCGTTTTGGCCTCATCGTGGAGCCGCTCGTAAATGACTTGCAGATCGGCAGGGGGATGGCCCGCGCACTCAGCGATATATTTCATGCGGCCCACACGGATCGCGCGTCCCCCAACCGTACCGCTCACACCCTGGCCGGGAACTGCCGAAAAGTCGTCTGCGTCGAGGACCGGTAGACCGCGATTCTCGGCAGCCTCACGTACAGCTTTCGAGAGTGGGTGCTCCGAGCGTGCCTCTACGGCTGCGGCGACTTGGAGGAGATCGTTTTCGCTGACATTGGCATAGGGGATGATGTCAGTAACGGATGGCTCACCTTCGGTGAGTGTACCCGTCTTGTCGAAGGCGATGACGCGAATGGTCCCCATTTGTTCCAGGTGTGCGCCGCCCTTGAAGATGACACCCTTTCGCGCGGCGGCGGCGATGGCCGAAAGAAACGCCGCGGGAACCGAGATCACCAGCGCGCAGGGAGAAGCGACAACCAGCAGCACCATGGCCCGGTAGAAGCTCGAGTCAAAGCTCCATCCCAACAACTGCCACGAGATCAACAGCGAGAGGGCAGAAGCCCCGATCACGCCCATCGCGTAATACTGCTCAAAGTCATCCAGGAACCGCTGGGTTGGCGCTTTGCGTCCCTGGGCTTCTTCCACCATGGTGATGATGCGCGCCAGAGTGGACTGCGATGCCAACTGGGTCACCCGCACATCCATCGCGCCATTTTTGTTGAGCGTCCCGGCGAAAACCTGCGCACCGACCGTTTTCTCCACAGGCATGGATTCGCCCGTGATGCTGGCTTGATCCACTGAGGACTGTCCGGCGATCACCACGCCGTCCACCGGGATTCGCTCACCTGGCTGGATCAAGACGATTTCGCCGACCTGAATATCACTGATGGGCACGGTGACCGTCTCGTCCCCGCGCTTGATGTGAGCTTCTTCCGGGTAGAGGGCGAACAAGGCCTGGATGGCTTTGCGACTGCGGCCCATGGCGTAATCTTGCAAGGCGTTGCTGAGTGAAAAAAGGAACAACAGGACCGCGCCATCGCGCCACTGGCCGACCAGCGCCGCTCCCATGGCCGCCAGGATCATCAAGAAGTCGATGTCCAGGGTGCCCATGTAGAGGCTTCTGAGACTCTGTTGGATGCCATAAAAACCACCCGCCAGATAGGCAATTACGGCAAGTACAGAAAGCATCTCAGAGGGTAAACCGACAGGCTTGACGACAAAACTCGCCAGGATGGCAAGCAGAGTGATCACCACCAGAACGGGTTCAATTGTGCGACGTTGTAACCAGACCGGACGGATGGCGGATCTTCCGGCAGATTGGGCGGCGGAGGTTTTGGATTTGCTGTAGGTGAGTTCACTCATGGGTGCCGAAATTCTCCCGTGCTATTCATGGTCGGTGTCGGTGGACGGAGGTTTGGATTGGCCGCTGATCGATTCGAACACGCTGCGATCGCGCGGGGCCAGCCGATCGAGCAGATCTGGACCGAGTTGGGTCAGGATGCGATGTGTGAACAACTCCATCCAGACAAACTGGCGCCCGATTTGCACCATGTTGGAATTGGTGGTCACGGTAGCGGTATAGTCCGAAGGCTGCGAGTTGGCGATGAGCACTTCCTGCTCATCGACGACAACGACCAGGCTGTCGGCCAGTTTGTGCAGTTCGCTTTCGAGCGGTGGATGGTGCGAAACTTCGCCAACTTCGAGGTGATCGCTGCCGGTGAGCAGCGCGCCTATCGAAACGCCGCGTTCGTAGGCCGCCACAATGTCGTCGTGCAGCGCCCGCAGATTGGAGCCGGTCAGCACAAGCATTGCCTCTTCCTGGGCATGGGCGAGCATGTCGCGGGCATAACCCAGGACGGCCTCTTCTCCGGCAAAGGTCCAGAGATGCCCCTCGTCGCGCGCGTTGTAGAGAGCGTCCAGCCCATGCCGCAGTCCGGCGATCAGACGGGTGTGATCGTCCGTCAGGCGATCCAGCAGGGCGTCGGGGGGCATCGGACGATAGAGCGTGGCTTTTGCTTCTTCAGTTTTGAGCACTGCACCGCGTTTATCCAGCCGACCCAACGCTTCGTAGACCATCGAGCGCGGAATCCCGGCCTGTTTGCTCAACTGATAGCCGGTGGCCGGGTGGTCACGCAGCAGAGCGAGATAGACTTTGGCTTCATACTCAGTGAATCCGATGGCATTGAGATCGGTCAGCAGGTCCATAGGCCCCCATAGTAGTTTTAAAGCGAACTAATAACCTGATTTTAGCCTACTATCGCGGTAGTGGCAACAGGCAGGGTATAAATGGTGGCAGCTTCAGTGTGCAAAAGCGGTTGACGATTTGAGGGTTATGCAATACGCTACGTTCACATCGTTATCGGTAGGTTGTGATTCAAATTCATTTCGCCGGTGAATGCCGGGGCAAACCGGTCAATAATTACAGAAGCTGCGAGGTGGTTTTCTATGAATGGCTGGATAGGCAATGTGCTCACCATCGATCTGTCAGCGCGCACGGTTGAACGGAGCGCGCTCGATCCAGACCTGGCGCGCCAATTCATCGGAGGACGTGGCCTGGGCGCGCGGCTGCTGTGGGACCTGGTGGGGCCAGAGGTTGATCCGCTCTCGCCCGAAAACGTGCTGATCATCGCTCCCGGTCCATTGACCGGAACTGGCTTCCAGACCAGCAATCGTTTCTCAGTCAGCACCAAATCACCGCTCACCGGGACGGTGCTGGATGCAAATTCCGGCGGCTGGTGGGGGATGCGCATCAAGCGGGCCGGGTACGATGTGGTCATCATCAAGGGACGCGCGTCTTCTCCGGTCTATGTGGAGATCATCGGCGAGCAGGTCGAGATCAAAGACGCTGCACACCTGTGGGGCAAGACGGTTTCTGCAACTTCCGAGGCACTCGGTCAGGATAACAACAAGCGGAATGTGTTGTGTATTGGGCCGGCGGGCGAAAACCTCGTGCTATTTGCGGCCATCATGAACGACGTTTCGCGCGCGGCGGCGCGCGGCGGTCCCGGCGCAGTGATGGGCAGCAAGAACCTCAAGGCGATTGTGGTTGAGGGCAATGAACGGGTGGATATGGATGACAAAGAGCGCTTCCGTTTCATCCAGTATGAGGCCACCAAGATGCTCAAGGCCAACCCGATCACCTCGCAAGCGTTCCCGGAATTTGGCACTGCCGTCAACATGAATATCCTGAATGAGATCGGCGCGCTGCCCACACGCAATTTCCAGCAGACTTATTTTGAGCACGCCGAAGCCATCAGCGGCGAAGCCATCACCGACACGATTCTGGTCTCCAACCGCGCCTGTTGGGCCTGCCCCATCGCATGCACGCGGGTGACCAAAGTGAAGGGCGAAGAGGGCGAAGGGCCGGAATATGAAACCGCCTGGGCGTTTGGTGCGGCCTGTGGAATCGATGACCTGGAAGCGATCACCTGGGCGAACTACCTGTGTAACGACTACGGTCTGGATACCATCACTGCCGGTTCTACCGTCGCCTGTGCGATGGAACTGAGCGAGCGCGGCCTGCTCGACAGCGAACTGCGGTTCGGGCGAGGCGACTTGCTGGCTCAGACGGTTGAGGATATCGCGCTACGCCGCGGCCTGGGCGATCACCTGGCGGAAGGCAGTGCACGGTTGGCCGCTCGCTATGGCGCACCTGAACTTTCGATGAGTGTGAAAAAGCTCGAAATGCCCGCTTACGACCCTCGCGGGATGCAAGGGCAAGGGCTGCTCTATGCAACCAGCAACCGGGGCGGTTGCCACATGCGCGGCAATATGTTGGGAGCTGAGGTGCTGGGCCTGCCCAAGTTGATTGACCGCCTGCAGGTGCAGGGCAAAGCCGGGTATGTTATCCTGCATCAGAATTCGGCGGCAGTGATCGACTCCCTGGTGGCGTGCAAATTCGCCAACATCGCGGTGGCGGATGAGTACTTCGCTCGAGCGCTGACCGCGCTGACCGGCGTTGAGTATCCCACAGGCGACATGATCCGCACTGGAGAGCGCATCTGGAATCTGGAGCGGTTGTATAACTTGCGCGAAGGTTTCACGCGGGCGGACGATACGCTGCCGCCCCGCTTGCTCAACGAACCGGCGGGCGGAGCAAGCGCCGGCCAGGTGAGCCACCTGGAACCCATGCTGGCGGAATATTATCGCGCGCGGGGCTGGGATGAGAACGGCGTCCCAAAGCGCAAAAAACTGGAAGAATTAGGACTGCTTGAACTGGCTGAGGAGATACTGGCGTGATCGACGAGCGCGTATACCAGATGTTCCAGGAGATCGGGCGCGATCTCTACGTGCATAACCTTGTGTCATCTCATGGTGGCAACATCAGCGTGCGGTTTGGGGATCGTATCATCATCAAGCGGCGCGGCGCGATGTTGGGCCGCCTGAAGCCCCATGATTTGATCGAAACCGGCCTGGAGAAAAATGACAGCGGTGTGGCGCTGGCCTCGACGGAATTGATCGTGCACCGTGCGATCTATCATGCGACGCCTGCGCTGGCTGTGGTTCATGCGCATCCACGCCGGGCCATCGCCTTGTCGCTTTCGCGCGATGAGATCATCCCCATCGACAACGAGGGATCGTACCTGCTGAAGAAAATCCCCGTGGTTGAGACGGAGTTCGCTTCCGGCAGCCGTCAGATGGCCGATACCATCGCCGGAGCGTTGAAGTCGTACAAGATTGTGATGATGCGTGGGCATGGTAGCTTCGCCACCGGCCAGACGCTGGATGAGGCGTTCCAGTGGACCGATGCGCTGGAAGAGGTGTGTGAGATCATCATGTACGCGCGGCAGATGGGCGAGGAATTCAAGGAATATCGCAAGCACAGCGGCTCGTATGCCAACTGGTAAACCGCATACCTGCCCGGTACGCGGAATGAGAACTCGTCCAAGAATCAACATTCCCCGGCGCAGAAACCGGGGAATGTTCTATTTTGGAAGCGATGCGCGGCTCAGAGACTGAGGCCCTGGCGTTCTGCTGCCAGCTCGACGATGCGGTTGATCAACTGGGTATAGGTCCATCCCATCGCCTGGGACTGGATGCACAGGTCGCTGTAGCCGGGGTTGAGGCCGGGCAGCGGATTGACTTCCAGGATGTACGGCTTATGGTTGTTTTGCGCATCGAGCCGGAAATCCACCCGCGCCACGTCGTAGCAACCCGTCACAAAGAACACGCCTGCCGTCAGGCGGTTAAGCTCGCGGTGCAGGTCGGGGTCGATCTGTGCCGGGCAGAAGTAGTGGAAATCATCTACCAGGTCAGTCTTGATGCGGTTGGTGTAGACCCCGCCTTCCGATTCGTCGTAGGCGCTGAGGTCCACTTCCAACGGGGCCAGGAAAGTCAGGTCGTCGGGCAGATCGTCTACGCTACGCCGCTCGCTGATACGCCGTGCGGCAGTAGGTCTGCGATTGCCCACTACGCCGATGGTGATCTCGCGGCCCGCGATGAAGTGCTCGACCAGAATCGGCTGGCGATACAGTTCAAGCTGGATTTGTACCTGGGCGCGGAGTTCGGCGACGGTGCGCACAATGCTGTCGGCGCTGACTCCCATGCTGGTACCTTCGCGGCTGGGTTTGACAAACAGCGGGAAACGCAGTTCGCCTTCAGCATTGAGCAGGTCCTCATCAATGGGATCGTCGGAACGCTCAAAGACTTGGAATTCAGGCGTTGGCAGCCCATGATAGTACAGGATACGCTTGGTCATGGGCTTGTCGAGCGCCAGGGCCAGCGTCAGCAGCTTGCTGCCGGTATAGGGCAGGCGCAGCATTTCCAACAAGGCCGGGACCTGTGATTCGCGGCTGTCGCCAAAGTGGCTTTCAGCAATATTGAAGCACAGGTCCGGCTTGTATGCCGTTAGCTTTTCCACCAGGTTGAAAGGCGGCAGGATGTTCGCCTCAAAAAACTCGGCTTCGTGGCCGCCTTCAACCAGCGCATCGACGATGGCGTTGATCGTTTTGATACTGTCGAGATCGTCCCACTGATCGGAGGCCATGCCTTCCCAGGTGGGCGCATTTTGTTTCAAGTTCGCAAGAACTGCGATCCGCATCAGTCCGTTTCCCTTGTCGTGCGATGTCCATTGCCGTTGCGGGGCTTACGGCCACTGCCGTTCCCATTGCCATTTTTCGTTTTGCCATTGCCGTTTTTCTTCCCATTTCCATTTGGATGGTCGGAAATTTCGGCATGGGATACAGCAGGGGAGTCGGCAGAGGGTTGAATCACGTCCCCCATATGGAAGCGCTGCCACTTGGCCGAATCGGAATTCAGGCGGTGCTGGATGCCGTCGCGCTGGTGCATGTCGTCGAAGCCTTCCGGCTTGATGGCCGACAGCCGACCATCGAGCAAACCAGCTACACCGGCCTGCCCGGCTTCGTAGCGCTCAACAGCCTGCTGCTCAAGGTGGCGGACCACTGTTGGATCGTAATCCAGCGGCTCATCATAGGTGGTGATGTAGCCTTCGTAGTTGCGCAGCACGACCTTGCCGGGAGCCTGGCTGATCAGGTATTGGGGCATGACGGGGATTTTGCCCCCGCCGCCAGGCGCATCGATCACATAGGTTGGGACGGCGTAACCGCTGGTATGGCCGCGCAGCCCTTCGATGATCTCGATGCCCTTGGCGACCGTGGTGCGGAAGTGCCCGGCCCCCTGAACCAGGTCGCACTGGTAGAGGTAGTAGGGGCGCACACGGTTTTTGACCAGCTTGTGAACCAATTCGCGCTGAATGGCTGTGCTGTCATTGATGCCGGCCAGCAGCACGCTCTGGTTGCCGAGCGGAATGCCCGCCCGTGACAGCTTGTCCAGTGCCCGACTGAGTTCGGGCGTGATTTCCTTCGGATGGTTGACGTGAATGTTCATCCAAAGGGGATGGTACCGGCCCAGCATCTCCGCCAATTCATCGGTAATTCGCTGCGGCATAAAGACCGGCACGCGGCTGCCGATGCGAATGATCTCGATGTGCTCGATGGAGCGTAGGCTGCTAATGATGTATTCAAGCGACTTAGGCGCGAGCGTCAGCGGATCGCCGCCGCTCAGCAGGACGTCGCGGATTTGTGTCGTGCGGCGCAGGTAGTCGATCTGAAGATCAAACTCTGCGCGGCTGAAGTTCGCGCCGGGGTTGCCCACGATGCGGCTGCGCGTGCAGTAGCGGCAGTAGCTCGCGCACTGCGTCGTGACCAGCATCAAAGCGCGGTCCGGGTAACGATGGACCAGGCCGGGCACCGGACTGTGGCGATCTTCAGCCAGACTGTCTTCCATCATCCCCTCGAATGCCTGCAGCTCGCGGCCCAGGGGGATTACCTGGCGGCGAATGGGGCAGAGCGGATCGTCGGGGTCGATCAGGCTGGCGAAGTAGGGCGTGATATCCACGCGGAACTTGTTCTCAGCCGTCAGACCCTCGATCTCTTCCGGGGTCAGATGAATGATCTGGGCGAGGTCGTCCAGACTGTTCAGGCGGTGCGAAAGCTGCCATCGCCAGTCATCCCATTGTTCATCGGGGACATTCGCCCAAATAGACGGTCGGGGGGTGCGCTCGAACGCCGGGGCGTGCTCGCGCGTGAGGATCAACGTGCCAGCAGAGCCAGGGGGTTCATCTTGCTCAGCTTTGGGGATTTCGTTCGAATCGGCCATGACATTCTCCCATAAAAGAAGCCGATCTCGATGACCGGCTCACCCAGCGGAAATAGATCACCATGGGAAGTGAGCCACGCGCATTCGTACACGGTTTGATGTGGCTCACATTGTGTCACGTTTAATTATAGTCACTATTCGTCAAATGAAAATAGGCAATTTCCCCTAAAATTTGGGGGATTTGTACCTTGCGACCGGTCATGGTTTCAAGAAGTCTTCACGGATAGGGGTGAAGGTATCTACCAGCCGGACATGATCGGTGAGAAGTTGGATGGAATGCGGAACATTCGACGGCACCGCGATCATGTCACCGGGGACAAGATGAGTGGGCGCGCCATCGACAAAGAACAGTACTTCACCTGAGGCCACGTAGGTGACCTGCTCGTGGGGATGCCAGTGAGGCGGGTCGGGCTGGGCAGAAGGACCATCGTTGAAATCGATAACCACCATCATCAGATGATCGCTATGAGTCAGGTAACGCGTCCGTCCTGGGGCGATAGTCTCGCGCGGGGTGTTCTCGTGTTTGACGACGGTCATCAGTTATCCTCATATCCAGCCATGCGGATGATTTATCGTAGAGTATAGCGGATTCTCCGGTTGGCTCCAACGCACGCGAAGGCTATGCGGCGGACCGGATGGAACCAAATGGGGCCAATAGGTTTGGCGAAGGGGAAGCACGGCGCTAGATTTGACCGTAAAGGTTGGTACGCCCATCCGGGCGTATAGTGATCGCGATTATGGCATGGGAATGGCTATGGAGACGGTCGGTGTGTTGGCACTGCAAGGGGCGTTTATCGAACATGAAGCGCTGCTGCGCGATCTCGGCGTGCGCGCGGTTGAAGTGCGGTTGCCCGAACAATTGGAGGGCCTGGACGCCCTGATCATTCCCGGCGGTGAGAGCACAACGATCGGCAAGCTCGCCGAGTCGTATCACCTGTTGGAGCCATTGCGCGCGTTTGCAGCTCACAAACCCGTGTGGGGCACCTGTGCCGGCATGATCATGCTGGCGAAATCCATTGGGCGCGATCAGCCGCTCATCGGGGTGATGGATATTCAGGTGAATCGGAACGCTTTTGGGCGGCAGATCGACAGTTTTGAGACCGATCTGGTGGTGCCCGAACTGGGCGATGTGCCGTTCCACGCGGTATTCATCCGTGCACCGCTGGTCACTGGGGTGGGTGAGAACGTGCAGATTCTGGCGCGCCTGGAAAACGGCGGAATTGTGGCTGTCCGGCAGGGGCACTGGCTGGCAACCGCCTTTCACCCCGAACTGACACCGGACAACCGTTTCCACCGCTATTTTGTGCGCGAAGTGGCCGGGCTGGGTTAGCGTACACCCTGGCGACGCTGGCGCATTTGCTCGAAGAACTTGCGTTCCTCGGCGGTCAGCTTTTCCGGCAGGCGGACGTTGACCGTCGCGTACAGATCGCCGCGCCGGTTGGGAGCCTTGAGGTGTGGCATCCCCATACCGCGCAGCCGGAAGGTGCTGCCGTTTTGCGTGCCTTCCGGGATGGTGAGCTGCACGGTGCGATCCAGGCCATTCACCGTGACTGAACCGCCCAGCAGCGCTGTGATCAGGTCCACCGGCACCGTGACGCGCAGATCGTCACCATCGCGCGTGAAAACGGCGTGGGGCAGCACTGTGATATTCAGCAGCAGATCGCCTGGAGCGCCGCCGCCTAATCCTGGCTGGCCCTTGCCGTTCAGACGCACACGGGAGCCGGTAGCGACTCCCGGCGGGATTTTTGCCTCAATCGAGCGTCCATCTTCCCAGCGCAGAGTGCGCGTGGTGCCATGAAATGCCTCTTCGAGCGTGATCTCGACGGGGTGCTCGATATCTTGGCCCCGGCGTGAGACACGCTCATAGCCCCGCATATCCGGCGCACGGCGCTGACCCATTCCGCCGAACAGCATCTCGAAGAAATCCGAGAATCCCCCGCTCCGGCCACCAAACATGGCGTCGAATTCTTCCTGGCTCATCTGGCGGGTGTATGTGCCCTGGCCAGGCGACGCCCAGCGTGCCCAATCGAAGCCACCGGGTTGGCCGCCCTGGCGCGTATGCTGATCCCACTGCATACCGAACTGATCATAGCGCTGGCGCTTTTCTTTATCGGAGAGCACTTCGTAGGCCTCGTTGATGTCCTTGAAGCGCGCCTCAGCGCTCGGATCATTCGGGTTCCTGTCCGGGTGATATTGTTTGGCCATCTTACGGAAGGCCTTTTTGATTTCATCCTGGGTGGCGTCTTTTTTGACCCCCAGTGTTTTGTAGTAATCGCGGTACTGCACAGACGGACTCCTGGCTTGCGCACCTGCCTGACACCGACCCCAAATTCGTCTGTGTGCGTGCATGGGGCAGGCGTGCAGAAGCGCATGATGATACTTTATCGAATGGGATTATAACCCTGTTTAGCATATAATAATAAAAAAACCGCAAGAATTCCATCGGAGAAATGCAAGAAATCATTCTTCTCACCGGTTGGCCCGAACGCCGCAAACGCGCTATGATGGGCACATAAACGCTGTGCCCGGCGCGCGTAGTGCGCGGCGCGCGCAGGATCTGGCCCGCCTGGCAGGATTGCGGAGAGTACACTTATGACTGATGCTCAAGACCGAATCATTTCCGAGTTTACCGGGGGTCTGGACCATGTTCGGGCGCAGACGACTGATCTACAAACTGTGCTCGCGCGGACGCTGCAAGCGCTCGCCAAGCATGGCGTTCAGCTCGCCGTCGATCTGGGGAGTATGGTTCGTGAACTCCAGACCGATCTCGATAAGCTCAAGAAAACCAGTGACCGGGTGGTAGAACAGATCAACCAACAGCGCGAACTGGTACGCACAGTTGCGCTGATCACCTCGTCGCTGGAACTGGACCATGTGCTCAACGAGATCATGGACCGGGTCATCGATCTGACCGGGGCGGAACGGGCCTATCTGATGCTCAAAGATGAGACGGAGGATGGGCTGTCGATCCGGGCGGCGCGCAACTGGGATCGCGAGACGATATCGGACGATGAGGTAAACTTCAGCCGGACGCTGGTCAACCGTGCGCTGACCCAGATGGAGGCTATCGTTGCAACCAATGCCCAGGACGAATTCGCCGAAATGAAGAGTGTGGTGCAGCACGGGCTGCGCTCGATCCTGGTGATTCCGCTGGCGCTGCAGGGGCGCGTGGTTGGCGTTCTCTATGCCGATAACCGGATCGAAGGCGGCATTTTCAGCCAGGATGACATCCCCGTGCTGACTGCCTTCGGCACACAGGCGGCTATCGCTATTCAAAATGCGCAGCAGTTTGGCCAGGTCAGGGAAGACTTGATCGAAACCCGGCGCGAGTTGGAAGTGCTGCGGGTGCAGATCGATCAGCAGCGCGTTCGCGAGCAGGTGGCGGACATCACCGAGGACGAATTCTTCGCACGTATCTATGAGGCGGCTCGCGCTCTGCGCCAGCAGAAACGCCAGATGAACGGATGAGGTGAGGATTCGTCGTTCAAGGCCAGGGAACTAGCTGCCCCGGTTCTGTGCAGGTCGTGAACCTGTGTGGAACCGGGGCTTTTTTTGAGCGACTCCGACGATGTGACAATTGCGCATCAGGGATAGGAGTCTCGTCACTGGATGGTTTCGCTGCGTTGGGCATAATTGAGAATAATTCGCAATGAGAATGATTTGCAATTATAATGGACGGCAAATCATTCTTCACCTCCCATGCAGTTAGCGTTCAATTTGAACGAGAGACGTATGTCCGATACAACGATCCCAAACCTCTCTACCATGACACTCACCATGGTCCAGCCGGGTGAGACTGTTGAACTGGTTCAGATCAAAGAATGTCCCCGCCTGCGCAAGCGCCTGGCCGATCTGGGGTTGAATATCGGCCTACCTGTGCGGGTGGTTCAGAATCACTTCACCGGGCCAATGATCCTGGCCGTCAAAGAGGATTGCCGGCTGGCTATTGGTCGTGGTATGGCCCAAAACATCCGCGTCTGCCGCTGCCGAACCGAGCGGGAGTAGTGTGGATGGTCCCCTCTGGCGCTGTGATTGCGCTGGCCGGAAACCCGAATGTTGGCAAGAGCACCCTATTCAATGCGTTGACCGGGTCGCAGCAGCATGTCGGCAACTGGCCGGGCAAGACGGTTGAGAAGAAAGAAGGCTCGCTCTACCTGGATGGACAAGCTGTGCGCCTGGTCGATCTGCCCGGCGCGTACAGCCTCACCAGCTACTCGAGCGAAGAGATCATTACTCGCGATTTCCTGGTCCAGGAACGGCCTCAAGCGGTGATCGCCGTCGTGGATGCGGCGAACCTCGAACGTAACCTCTACCTGGTGACACAAATTCTCGATATTGGTCTGCCGCTGATCGTGGTGCTGAATATGGTCGATACTGCGCGGCAGCGTGGGCTGCGCATTGATCGTGCCGCTCTTTCGCGCGCGCTGGACGTGCCGGTGGTT
Organism: Anaerolineae bacterium; assembly: GCA_034429275.1. Lineage (GTDB taxonomy): Bacteria > Chloroflexota > Anaerolineae > Aggregatilineales > Aggregatilineaceae > DAOUFU01. The sequence goes on from DAOUFU010000271.1 coordinate 18,574, forward strand.
GAAACAGTAGGCAGCCGAAGCACAGGCCTGGATGAGCTGCGCGCGATGCTCGAATCGTTTGTCGCCCATCCGGTGCCGCCGTCTATCCAGGTGGACTATGGCCCCGATGTTGAACGTGAAATTGCCCTGCTGGAGCAGAGGATCGCGGCTGAGCCTGACTTGAACATGTACCCGGCTCGCTGGCTGGCGATCAGCCTGCTCGAACAGGATGAGATGATCACGCGGCAGATTGCGACAGCAGGACACTACGCTTTGCTGGAATCCGCCCAGGCGGCGATGCAACGCATTCTGGCGGAGTCCGAAGAGGAAGCCGACACCCTGATCGCGGACCGTCGCTACCTGTTCATCAGCGGCATGATTCGCCATGCAGTGGCCAGGCCGGGCCAGGTTGTCGAAACCGCCTCAGACCGGGCGGATCGCATCCTGACCCATCCCGTATGGGGACTGCCGATTTTTTTGCTGGTGATGTGGGTGGTGTTCCAGTTTACCGCGAATGTCAGCGCGCCTTTGCTCGATTGGATCGACGCTGTGATCGGCGGACCGGTCGCCCGGAGTGTGTCGGGACTGATCGGCGCGGTGGGCCTGGGGGGAACATGGTTCGAGGCGCTCATCGTGGATGGCGCACTGGCAGGCGTCGGGGGCGTGCTGGTCTTTGTGCCCGTGCTGCTGTTCCTGTATATCGCGATTGCCGTGCTGGAAGATTCCGGGTATATGGCACGCTCGGCTTTTGTGATGGAGCGGTTCATGCGGGCACTGGGCCTGCCGGGGAAAAGCTTCCTGCCGATGATGGTTGGGTTTGGCTGTTCCGTGCCGGCCATTTATGCCACGCGCACGCTTGATAGCGATGACGAGCGCAAACTGACCGGCTTTTTGACGACCTTCATGAGTTGTGGGGCGCGGCTGCCGGTATATGTATTCTTCGGCGTGGCCTTCTTTGGCAGCCGGTCGGGCAATCTGGTCTTTGCGATGTACATGACCGGCATCGTGATCGCCCTGCTGACCGGGTTCATCATGAAGTACACCGTCTACAGAAACAAGCCGCTTCAGCCGTTCGTGCTGGAACTGCCACCCTATCGCCTGCCTGTGCCACGAAACATGGCGCGCCAGGTGCGCGAGCGTATCGGCGGATTCCTGCGCAATGCCTCGACCATTATCCTGGTTAGGTCGCTGGTACTCTGGGTGCTGCTGGCCGTTCCGATTCGAGCCGGGGCGGGTGGGTTCAACGAGGTTGGCCCACGTGACAGCCTGTTTGGCCGGGTGAGTGAGACGCTTGCCCCTGTTTTTGCACCGGCAGGCTTTGGCAGTTGGGAAGCGGTCGGGTCACTGGTGACGGGATTCGTTGCCAAAGAGGCGATCATCGGCACGATTAGCCAGATTTTTGTGGGCGAAGATGCTGGCGACGAGGAACCCGCTCCGTCCTGGCGCGATGATGCGCGCGAGGTCATTGTGGGTTTTGGCGAGGCGGCGCTGCTCACCGTACAAGAGATCGTGAACATCGGGCCGCGTACGGTGAATTTGCTGCCCGGTGTCAAACTGCCGGAAGCAGACTGGCTGAAAAAGGCGGATTCCGATGACGAGGATATGACCGCACTCCAGCGTACGCTAACCCAACGTTTCGCGACCACTGCCGGATCGGCGGCGCGTGGCCAGTTGGCGGCAGTGGCGTTCAATGTGTTTGTCCTGCTGTACGTGCCATGTATGGCCGCGATAGCTGCGATGCGCCAGGAATTCGGTGGGCGCTGGATGATCGCCCAGATCGTCTATACTTTTACGCTGGCCTGGCTGGCTGCGGTGATCGTCTTCCAGGGCGGGATACTTTTGGGAATCGCATAATGACAACAACGTTGCGTGCTGTACTCACCGCTTTTGAGAATGCCCAAAGCCCCCTGTCGCTCAATGAGCTGGCGGCTCAACTTCAGGTGACGCCCGGACTGCTGGATGGAATGCTGGCGCACTGGGTGCGTAAGGGAAAACTGCGCGAAGTGAACAGCGGTCACCAGTGTGCAAGCTGTGGCGGCGCCGAGGGCTGCCCCTTCATGATGCACATGCCGCGCACCTATGAACTGGTCACCGGTGATGAGCAGCTGCCTGTGTGCAGCACGTGTTCACCGGTTGTCTTTCGCTGCCATATTCGATAACATCTTCCTACCAGGATCAAGATGTACAGGTAGGATATGTGTGTCAATCGGCGTTGCCGGGCGAAGCGTTGGGTCTTTGTCTTTCTGATAGTGAGTGTCGCCCTGACACTCACTATTGTTTCCAGTCCGCGCTCTGCAGCGGCTCACCCGGCGGATATGTATTACCAGGCGCATACGGTGGTGTTGGGGCCAGAGGGTCTCAGCGTGGAATGGACGATTGCGCCGGGCACGCTGCTGGCGTATGCGGTGTGGCAGAATGCGGACGATGATCGCGACGGACTGGTATCGCCATCGGAAGCCGCTGCCTGGGTGAATGAGCAGGCGGGTGATTACACAGTCTCTCTGAATGGCGAACCGCTGGCTGTGCAGATCGAAGGCGTTGAGTGGCCCGAGTCCCTCGTCGAGTTCGAATTGGGCACGCAGCGCATTGTAGTTCACCTGGCAGCGTCGTGGGCGGTAGACGCCTGGCCTGGCCTGGTGACCCTCACTAACCGGTTTGAAGACGCCAATTCGACGAACTGGTTTTCGCTGGACGCCAGGGGCGAACTTGCGTTCCGCCTTCCTCAACAGCGCGGTGGCATGCTCTCCATCGAAATCGTCTCACCGGGTGAGCAAGGCGCGCACAGGCGGTGGGACAGCAGTACACCCGCATTAGGATCATATGCATCGGCGGCGCAGCCTCAACCAGGCAATGCGACCAGCCAGGCGCGCGCTCAACTGACTCGCTTGATCAGTGAAGACCGCCTATCGGCAATGTTCATCCTGACGGCATTGGTGATCGCGCTTGGCCTGGGAGCGATTCATGCCCTGACGCCCGGTCATGGGAAGGCGCTGGTCGGGGCCTACCTGGTGGGGTCGAAAGGCACGCTACGACACGCGGTGGCGTTGGGCGGCATCGTGACCCTGACTCATACCGGTTCGGTCATGGCGTTTGGCATCGTGGCACTGGCGGCTTCGCGCTATATCATGCCCACCGATCTGTTCCCTGTGTTGGAAGTGCTTTCGGGGGTCTTGATCGTAGGATTGGGTGGACTGCTGCTTTACCGCCGATGGCGCGGTTGGTTCTCTGTACGCGCGCTTCACCAGCGGCAGCAAGCCGTGTTTGCGCCCGTCCGCCGGTCTCCGGCGATGGCGGGCAGCGGCACTTCGCGGACCATCCAGATCAACCAGGCGATTCCCGTCAACGTTTTTGATGAGGTGCTGCCAGGGCAAGGCGCGGGGTTGGGGGCGGTCAACTGGCACGCATTGGTAGCCCTGGGCGTCAGCGGCGGACTCGTGCCCTGCCCAGATGCTATCGCGAGCTTGCTGGGCGCTGTAGCCATCAACCGGATCGT